>JAMLIQ010000028.1 GCA_023954095.1 Burkholderiaceae bacterium
GCGCGCAGGTGCTGGCGCGCCGCAAGGAGTTCGGCCTGCTCGCCCACCTGGGCCTCACGCGCCGCCAGATCCTGGCCGTGGTGGCCGGCGAAGGCGCCGCATGGACGGGCGTAGGCGCCGCCGCCGGCCTGCTGCTGGGCCTGGCCGTGTCGGTGGTGCTGGTGCATGTGGTGAACCCGCAGAGCTTCCACTGGACCATGGATCTGCGGGTGCCGCTGGGGCGGCTGCTGGCGCTGTGCACGGCCGTGGTGCTTGCAGGCACGGTGACGGCCTGGGTGGCCGGGCGAGCGGCTGCGGGTCGGGATGCGGTGTTGGCAGTGAAGGAGGATTGGTAGAAGCAGCCCCACGCAAGCGATTATTGACAATTTTCAAATCTACAATAGCCTACAGAGCGGAACAATTGAACCACTAAGCAAAATACACGAATGAAAACCGAACTTCTTACCGTCTCCAAAATATTTCACGAAGCAATATTCCGCATTCCCGACTATCAAAGAGGCTACTCTTGGGAGGAGCCCCATTTGAAAGACTTCTGGGCGGACTTGGAACAACTGGACTCCAAAAAATCGCATTACACAGGGGTTTTAACACTGGAGGAGGTACCAGAAAGCGCATGGAGCAGATGGGAAGACGATGTTTGGATAATAAGATCAAAAAAATACCATCCATACTATGTCGTTGATGGACAGCAACGCCTTACCACCATCTCAATTCTCCTTCAGTGCCTTCTAGAGAAGACTGAAGCCGAAGAGCTTAATTACACCCCCATAGAAATACACCGCCGGAAGTATATCTTCGAGACGAGATCAGATAGTCTCGCCAGAGCATATATATTTGGATACGAAAAAGACAATCCGAGCAGGGAATTTTTAAAACAAGAAATATTTTCAGACACATCAAATGGTCACTCTACCGGCGAAGCAACAATATACACCCGCAATCTTCGCAATGCAAAAAAATTCTTCCTGGAAAAAATCGCCAAGCTTAGCCACATAGAGCTGGAGGAATTATTTTCAAAAATTACCCAACAACTCGTCTTCAACGCATACGAAATCTCAAAAGAAATAGACGTATTCGTAGCCTTTGAGACGATGAACAACAGGGGCAAGCCGCTTTCAGCGCTAGAACTCCTCAAAAACCGGTTGATATATTTAGTAGCAAATGTACCAGAAGCCCATCCTGGAGATGGGAAAATGCTTCGAAAACAAATCAACGATGCTTGGGCAATCGTATATCACAATTTAGGGAGGAATGAGGAGCGCCCCCTGAGTGACGAATTATTTCTTCAAACTCACTTGGTCAACTACTATCACCAAAAAGTAAGCAAAGAAGTGCCTACCGATGATGACCAACAAGCCAAATTCATGCATCTTTCATATGCAGTGCTTGAGGAACCTAGTCATTTTCTGCTGAGAATGCATTTCACCCGGCGTAGACTGTTGCCGTCAGACTCAGAAGAAGCAATTACTGCTGCGATCCTGCAGGAATATGCTGCAGATTTGAGATCAACGGCTGAAACATATTTCAAAATCAGTACACCGTCAAATTCCGGCTACTCGGATGCAGAAAAAATTTATTTGGAGCGCCTTGGAAGATTGAGAGGCTATGACGCCAGCCCAGTTGTGCTCGCAGTATACCGAAGAGAATCGAACCAAAAGCTCCGAGCGCAATTTCTGGAGTCATTTGAAAGATATATTTTTTGTATATCACTCAAAGGTGGCTATCGCCACACCCAAAGATCGACCCTAATGTCCGCTGATTTGGTAAGATACATCAAAGGCACACGAAAAATAGAAGAATTAATTACCCTATACAACAATTCAGTTGATCAAATATTTAAAGAGGAATCGCTGAGCGATACTCTTCACGACTGGATAAAAAATGGCCCAGGATATTATGGCTGGCGCAGCATACGTTATTTTTTGTTCGAATACGAGCTTTCACTAAAGACAAGATCACGCTCCGATAGATCAAAGATCGATTGGTCAATCTTCTCAAAAGAAGAATATCAAACAGACTACATATCGGTCGAGCATATATATCCACAACGGGCAAGAGCCCAGTACTGGACCGAGCGATTTGGCAAGCTCTCCTCCACAGAAAAACGCAGATATAGAAACTCCTTAGGAAATCTCCTAGCGCTTTCTACTCCAAAGAATGCATCCCTCAGCAATAAACCTTTCCCAGAAAAAGTAGAGAGTACAGGTTCCACGGTGGGCTATAGATTCGGAAGCTACTCTGAGAATGAAGTGGCGTTAGAGAAAGACTGGTCTCCAGCGGAAATAATGGAACGAGGGATTCGAATGCTCAGCTTTATGGAAACGCATTGGCGTCTAAGCATTGGGGATAGAAACCAAAAATTAAAAGCACTCGGCTTTAAAAACACTGCAACATAAAATCTGAACAACTCTCAATTTTCTGTGATATTTGACACTGATAAGTGGCTCCACGAAGCCATCGCCCGCATCGAGGCCGATTACCAGCGCAGCGCCGACACCCACCTCATCCCACTGCGCCTGCCCGCCTTTGAACACAGCGGCATCGACCTGTACCTCAAGGACGAATCCACCCACCCCACGGGCAGCCTCAAGCACCGGCTGGCGCGCTCGCTGTTCCTCTATGCGCTGTGCAATGGCTGGGTGCGCGAGGGCTCGACCATCGTCGAGGCGTCGAGCGGCTCCACGGCGGTGAGCGAGGCCTATTTCGCGCGCCTGCTGGGCCTGCCGTTCGTGGCGGTGATGCCGCGCAGCACCTCGCCCGAGAAGGTGGCGCAGATCGAGTTCCACGGCGGGCGCTGCCATTTCGTGGACAGCGCGGGCGCGGTGTACGACGCGGCCCGCGCCATCGCCGCGCAGACCGGCGGCCACTACATGGACCAGTTCACCTACGCCGAGCGCGCCACCGACTGGCGCGGCAACAACAACATCGCCGAGAGCATGTTCACGCAGATGCAGCGCGAGCGGCACCCTGTCCCGCGCTGGATTGTGGTGGGCGCGGGCACGGGGGGCACCAGCGCCACCATAGGCCGCTATGTGCGCTACCAGCGCCACGCCACGCAGGTGTGCGTGGCCGACCCGGCGGGCTCGGTGTTCAGCGCGTACCACCGCACGGGCGACGCCACGCTCACGGCGCCGGGCTCGCGCATCGAGGGCATTGGCCGCCCGCGCGTGGAGCCGAGCTTCATCCGCACGCTGGTGGACCGCATGGTGGAGGTGCCGGATGTGGAGTCGGTGGCGGCCATGCGCGCGCTCTCGCAGCTGCTGGGGCGGCGCGTGGGGCCGTCCACGGGTACCAACTTTGTGGCCATGCTGGCGCTGGCGCACGAGATGCGCGCCCGCGGCGAGCGCGGCGCCATCCTCTCGCTGCTGTGCGACGCGGGCGAGCGCTACCTGCCCACCTACTGCGACGCGGGCTGGGTGGAGCGCAGCTTTGGCAACTGCACGGCGGCGCAGCAGAAGATCGACGCGCTGCTGGCCTGAGGCCGCCATGCCGCCGCCGCGCACACCCGGTTCCACCCGCCGCCAGTGGCTGGCGCTGCACCTGGGTGCGGGTGCGCTGGGGCTGTGGCCTGCGGCGGCACCGGCGCTGCCCGCACGGCCGCTGCAGTTTCCGCGCGACCATGGCAGCCATCCTGACTTGCGCACCGAGTGGTGGTACATCACCGGCCATGCGCGGGCGGCGGGGCACCTATGGGGTTTTCAGGTGACTTTTTTTCGCTCGCGCGTGGACAGCACGCAGGAGCTGCGCTCGGCCTTCGCTGCCCGGCAGTTGCTGTTTGCCCATGCCGCCCTGACCGATGTGCAAGGCCAGCGCCTGCACCATGACCAGCGCATCGCCCGCGCCGGTTTTGGCGTGGCGCAGGCCAGCGAGGCCGACACCGCCGTGCGCCTGCACGGCTGGTCGCTGGCACGTACCGACCTGCCCGGCGCAGGCCCGGCGGGCAGCCGCTACACCGCCCGCATCGAAGGCATGGGCTTTGGCCTGGACCTGCAGTGCGACACCACCCAGCCTCTCGTGCTGCAAGGCGTTGCAGGGCTGTCCCGCAAAGGCCCCGAGGCGGCGCAGGCCAGCTATTACTACAGCCAGCCGCAACTGGCCGTGCGCGGCAGCATCGTGCTGCAGGGTCGGCGCATGGCCATCGACACGGCCCAGGCCCGCGCCTGGCTGGACCACGAATGGAGCGAAGCCCTGCTGCACCCCGAGGCCGTGGGCTGGGACTGGATCGGCATGAACCTGGACGATGGCAGCGCACTCACCGCCTTTCGATTGCGGCGGGCCGATGGCACGGCGCTGTGGGCGGGAGGGTCGTTTCGTGCCCTGGGCCAGGCGGTGCAGGTGTTTGGTGCAGATGCCGTGGCCTTCACGGCCCAGCGTTTCTGGACCAGCCCGCACAGCGGTGCGCGCTACCCGGTGCAGTGGCAGGTACACACCCCGGCGGGGCGTTTCCAGGTGCTCGCGGTGCTGGACGACCAGGAGCTCGACAGCAGCGGCTCGACCGGCGCGATCTACTGGGAGGGCCTGTCAGAGCTGCAGGACCACGCCGGGCAACCTGCAGGCCGGGGGTACCTGGAAATGACGGGATACAAAAAGCCGCTGCGCCTGTGAGGGCGGCAGCGGCTGCATGAGGGAAGCGGCCCGAAGGGAGGACGGCTCTCCGCCTCTCAGGCCTTTCCGCCCGCCCGCCAGCGGGCCAGCCAGGCGATGATTTCACCCATGATGCCGCGGCGGAACGCCAGCACGCAGATGACGAAGATCAGGCCGGTGACCATGGTGACCGACTCACCCAGGGTGTTGAACCACTCGACCGACGTCAGCGATGCCAGCAGATGGCCGAACTCGCCAATCTTGTTCTCCAGCAGCACCACCACGGCAGCACCGACGATCGGGCCGGACAGCGTGCCCAGCCCTCCCACCAGTGTCATCAGCACCACATGGCCCGAAGCGGTCCAGTGCACGTCGCTGAGTGTGGCAAAGCCCATCACCAAGGTCTTGAGCGAACCGGCCAGCCCTGCCAACGCGGCCGAGAGGACAAAGGCCAGCAACTTGAACCGGTTGGTGTCATAGCCCAGGGAGATGGCACGCGATTCGTTCTCCTTGATGGCCTTGAGCACCTGCCCATAGGGGGAATGGATGGTCCGCATGATGAGGAGAAACGCGGCCGCCACGATGACCAGCGCCACGTAATACATGACCAGGTCATCCTTGAGGCTGATGAGACCGAACAGTTTGCCCCGTGGCACGCCCTGCAAACCATCCTCGCCCCCCGTGAAGGGCGCCTGCAGCGCGACGAAGAACAGCATCTGCGCCAGCGCCAGCGTAATCATGGTGGAGTAGATGCCCTGGCGGCGGATAGCGAAGAACCCAACGACCAGACCCAGGAGGCCGCCACTGAGTGTGCCCAGCAACAGGCTCACCTCGGGGGAAAAGCCCCAGACCTTCATGGAGTGGCCCGCCACATAGGCTGCCCCCCCCAGAAATGCAGCATGTCCAAAGGACAGCATGCCTGTGTAGCCCAGCAACAGGTTGAAGGCGCAGGCAAACAGTGCGAAGCACATCAGCTTCATCACAAACACCGGGTAGGCCCCCAGCAGGGGTGCCACAAGCAGACCGATGAACAGAAGGCCGTAGCCCACCGCGGAGAGATTCTTGGAGTTCATGCAGGCAGCCCCTTATTTTTCCTTGCCGAACAGGCCGGCGGGGCGGATGAGTAGAACGATGACCATGATGACGAACACCACGGTGGACGAAGCTTCGGGATAGAACACCTTGGTGAACCCTTCGATCACGCCCAGGCCCAGCCCGGTGAGGATGGAGCCCATGATGGAGCCCATGCCGCCAATCACCACCACCGCAAACACCACGATGATGAGGTTCTGGCCCATGAGCGGCGTGACCTGGTATACCGGCGCAGCCAGCACCCCTGCAAAGGCGGCCAGAGCGCAGCCGAAGGCGTAGGTCAGCGTCACCATCACCGGCACGTTGATGCCGAAGGCTTCCACGAGGCGCGGGTTCTCGGTGCCGGCACGCAGGTAGGCGCCCAGCTTGGTTTTCTCGATGACATACCAGGTCGCGACACACACCACGACAGAGGCCACAACCACCCAGGCCCGGTAGTTGGGCAGAATCATGAAGCCCAGGCTGGTGGCGCCTTCGAGCAATTCTGGCGTGTCGTATCCCAGACCCGACACGCCATAGATGGAGCGGAAAAAACCCTCCACCAGCAAGGTCAGGCCCAGCGTCAGCAGCAGTCCATACAGGTGGTCGAGCTTGTAGATCCAGCGCAGCAGCAGCCGCTCGATCACGACGCCGAACATCCCCACGACCAGCGGCGCCAGCACCAGCATCACCCAGTAGTTGATGCCAAAGTAGCGCATGCCCATCCAGGTTGCCAGGGCCCCCATCATGAACAGTGCACCGTGCGCAAAATTGATGACATTGAGCAGGCCGAAAATCACGGCAAGCCCGAGGCTGAGAATTGCATAAAACGACCCGTTGACCAGCCCCAGAAGGAGCTGGCTCAGCAGGCCCGGCAATGAAACACCAAAGATTTCCATGGATGGCGGCAGTGGATGGTGGGGGGAGTCAGATCAGGTTGCACACAACGGTTTTCCGGACTGGACAGGAACGGGAGATCGGTATGCAGGCCACACCAAGGCGCGGCCTGCATCACCGATATCGTTCAAGTCCGGTCTGGCGCCGGAATTACTTCCAGAGCGCGCACTTGGACTCGGCCTTGGTGGTGAACACCTGCTCGCCGGGCAACTTCTTCACAAGCTTGTAGTAATCCCAGGGCTTGGTGGACTCCGCGGGGGCCTTCACCTGCATCAGGTACATGTCGTGCACATAGCGACCGTCGGCACGCAGGTAGCCCGAGCCGAAGAAGTCGTTCATCTTCATGCCGCGCCAGGCAGCCATCACCTTGTCGGCGTCGGTGGTCTTGGCGGCCTCGATGGCCTTGAGGTAGTTCATGGTGGCCGAGTAGTCGGCGGCCTGGATTTCGGTGGGGCGGCGCTTGGTCTTTTCCATGTAGCGGTCGGCGAACTTGCGCGTCTCGTCGTTCATGTCCCAGTACCAGCTGGTGGTGAACTGCAGGCCCTCGGTGTTGCGCAAGCCCAGGCTGTGGATGTCGCTGAAGAAGATCAGCAGGCCAGCGAGCTTCATGGTCTTGCCAATGCCGAACTCCTTGGCCGCCTTGATGGCGTTGACGGTGTCGCCCCCCGCGTTGGCCAGCCCCAGGATCTGCGCCTTGGAGTTCTGCGCCTGCAGCAGGAAGGAGGAGAAGTCCGTAGCATTCAGCGGGTGGCGCACGGCGCCCACCACGGTGCCGCCCTTGGCCTTGACCAGGGCGCTGGTGTCGGCTTCGAGCGCGTGGCCAAAGGCGTAGTCCGCCGTCAGGAAGAACCAGCTCTTGCCGCCGCCGTCCACGATGGCGGCGCCGGTGCCCTTGGCCAGGGCCACGGTGTCGTAGGCATAGTGCACGGTGTAGGGGCTGCACTGCTCGTTGGTCAGCGCCGAGCTGGCCGCACCGTTGGTGATGAAGACGCGCTTCTTCTCCTGCGCCACCTTGGCCATGGCCAGGTTGGCGCCGGAGTTCGTGCCGCCGAAGACCAGGGTCAGGTTCTCCGTGTCGATCCACTCGCGCGCCTTGCTCGCGGCGATGTCGGCCTTGTTCTGGTGGTCCACCGTGAGCAGTTCGATGGGCTTGCCCAGCACCTTGCCGCCGAAGTCGTCGATGGCCATCTGGATGGCCGTCGCGCCGCCTTTGCCTTCGAGGTCGGCGTACAGGCTGGACATGTCGGTAATGAAGCCGATCTTGACCTTGTCCTGCGCCAGGGTGGGCGCGGCCAGCCCGGCAGCCCCCAGCATCACGGCGAGCATGGTGAGTTTGTTCTTCATGGATTGTCTCCTGTAGGTGTGGTGGAAGAAAACGGGAAAGCCATGCGGGACGCCGTGTCAGACGCCCAGCAGATCGTTGAGCACGGGCATCTTGGCGTCGAGTTCGTCTGCACCGAACTTCTCCACGATGCGCCCATGCTCCATGACATAGAAACGGTCGGCCAGGGGCGCGGCAAAACGGAAGTTCTGCTCCACCATGACCACCGTATAGCCCTTCTGGCGCAAGGTGATGATCATGCGCGCCAGGGCCTGAACGATGACCGGCGCCAGGCCTTCGGAGATTTCATCCAGCAAAAGCAGCTTGGCGCCAGTGCGCAGAATGCGTGCGACGGCCAGCATCTGCTGCTCGCCCCCCGATAGGCGCGTCCCCTGGCTGTTGCGACGCTCGGCCAGGTTGGGAAACATCGCATAGATTTCTTCGAGCGACATACCCTGCATGCCTGTTCTCAGCGTTGGCGGCAGGAGCAGGTTTTCTTCGCACGACAGGCTGGAGAAGATGCCCCGCTCTTCGGGGCAGTAGCCAACGCCCAGGCGCGCAATGCGGTGCGTGGGCATGTGGATGGTCTCCACGCCATCAATCTTGACGGACCCCTTGCGCGCTCCTGTCAACCCCATGATGGCCCGCATGGTGGAGGTGCGGCCCGCTCCGTTGCGCCCCAGCAGGGTCACCACCTCACCGGGCTGGACCACCATGTCCACACCATGCAGGACATGGGATTCGCCATACCAGGCTTCCAGTTGGCTGATCTCAAGCGCGGGCGTATTCGCTGCTGCAGTCGCCATGTCAGTGCGCCCCCTGCAACTGTCCGTCGGTGGTGCCCATATAGGCTTCCATCACCTGTGGATTGTTGGAAACTTCGGCGTAGGGGCCTTCGGCCAGCACCGCGCCGCGTTGCAGCACGGTAATGCAGTCGGCGATGGTGGAAACCACCTTCATGTTGTGCTCCACCATCAGGATGGTGCGTCCAGCGGACACTTTCTTGATGAGCTGCGTGACGCGGTCCACATCTTCGTGCCCCATGCCTTGCGTGGGTTCGTCGAGCAGCATCAGTTCGGGCTCCATCGAAAGCGTGGTCGCGATTTCCAGGGCGCGCTTGCGGCCATAAGGGAGATTGACCGTGACTTCATCCGCCAGGTCTTCGAGCCCCACTTCGGCAAGCAAATGCATGGCACGGTCGTTGAGTTGGCGCAAGGTGCGCTCGCTGCGCCAAAAATGAAACGAGGTACCCAGCTTGCGCTGCAGGCCCAGGCGCACGTTTTCCAGCAAGGTCAGGTGCGGGAATACCGCAGAGATCTGGAACGAACGGATCACACCGCGCCTCGCAATCTGGGCGGGCTGCTCCGAGGTGATGTCATGGCCGTTGAAACGGATGACACCCGACGTGGGCACGAGAAACTTGGTCAACAAGTTAAAGCACGTTGTCTTGCCTGCGCCGTTCGGCCCGATCAGGGCATGGATGGAACCCCGGCGCACGGCCAGATTGACATCACTGACCGCCGTGAAGCCCTTGAACTCCTTGGTCAGGTGTGTGGTTTCAAGAATGACGTCGCTCATTGCGCCTGGGGTGCTCCGTAGAGTGCTGGGAAGCCGTCCAGAAGACGAAAACAGCCAGCAAAATTGTTGTATTGCAGCGCACTTTAATTTGACGCAGCGCAAATCCCTACCGGTGCTTTCTCCTAGGTAGTAGTCCGTACAAGGTGTAAGCCCTATGTAAAACTGCCTATCACAGGCCAGCCCAGCGGGGGATTTTCTTGCAAGAGAATTTCAAGCAAAAAACGCCTCCGACGCTTATCCATCAATCGGTATAAGCTACATTTTTAGGAGTATTTCACCCACCAGGGCACTTCTTGCCGCCACACCTTCAGACGTCCCCCTACACTCTCATCATGGCCTCCACGCAAACCACCAACCCCGCGCCTGGCGCGCCCCGTGCATTGGGAGGGCTGCTGCCGTTTCTACGGCCCTACCGCAATCGCATTGCCCTGGCTTTTGTCTTCCTGTGCCTGGCGGCTGCGGCCACCCTGGCGTTTCCCCTGGCCTTGCGCGGTCTGATCGACGGCAGTCTGGCCGCCACGGACCGCGGGGCACAGGCCATGGCCCTGCGCGGCAACTTCACTGCATTGTTTGGCGTGGCCGTGATGCTCGGCATTTTTTCGTCGGCGCGCTTCTATCTGGTGAGCTGGCTGGGCGAGCGCGTGACCGCAGATCTGCGCAATGCTGTCTACGCCCACGTGCTGCGCCAAAGCCCGCAGTTTTTCGAGACGACACAAAGCGGGGAAGTGCTCTCGCGCCTGACCACCGACACCACGCTGGTGCAAACGGTGGTGGGATCATCCCTGTCGATGGGCTTGCGCAATGCGGTGGTGGGCACCGGCGCCATCATCATGCTGGTGTGGACCAATCCACGGGTCATGGCCATCGTGCTTCTGATGCTGGTCGTCGTCGTGCTGCCGGCGCTGTGGATCGGGCGGCGGGTACGGCGCCTCTCGCGCGCCAGCCAGGATCGCGTGGCCGATTCCAGTGCCATCGCGGCCGAAATCCTCAATGCCGTACCCGTGGTGCAAAGCTATGTGGCCGAGGAGCGCGAATCCCGGCGCTTCAGGCAGGCGACGCAGAACGCCTTCGAGACCGCCGTGCGCCGCTCCCGGGCGCGGGCGACCCTGGTGGCCTTCATCATCATCGCCAACGCAGCCTTGCTGCTGTGGGGGCTGTACCAGGGCACGCAGTCCGTTCTGGCAGGCAACATGAGCGCCGGGCACCTGGGCCAGACCGTGGTGTATGTGATGCTGCTGGCCGGGGCTGCCACGGTGCTGGGCGAGGTGTATGGAGACTTGCTGCGCGCAGCGGGCGCCACCGAGCGCTTGATGGAATTGCTGGCCAGCGAATCCCCCGTAGCCCCCCCCGCCCAGCCCCTGCCCTTGCCCCAGACAGGCCAGGGGCTGTCAGTGCAGTTTGACGGGGTGGATTTTCACTATCCCTCGCGTCCTGGCCAGTCTGCTTTGCAGGGTTTTGCGCTGACGCTGCAGCCGGGGGAAACGGTGGCCCTGGTGGGGGCCAGCGGCGCGGGCAAGACCACGGTGTTCCAGTTGCTGCAGCGGTTCTACGACATCGACGACGCACCGACAAGACAAGGCGCCATTCGCCTGAACGGCGTCGATATCCGCAGCCTCTCTTTCGAGGCCTTGCGCAGCAGCATTGGTACCGTTCCGCAGGATGCCGTGATTTTTTCTGCCAGCGCGCTGGAAAACATCCGCTATGGACGCCCCGACGCCTCGGATGACGAAGTGAAAGCTGCCGCCCGCAACGCCTTTGCGCATGATTTTCTGCAGGCCTTGCCCGATGGCTACGCCACCTTTCTGGGAGAGCGCGGCGTTCGCCTTTCAGGTGGCCAGCGCCAGCGCATTGCCATTGCACGCGCCATGCTCAAGAACCCGCCGCTGCTCCTGCTCGACGAGGCCACCAGCGCCCTCGATGCAGAGAGCGAGCGCATGGTGCAGGCTGCGCTGGACTCGGCCATGCAAAGCCATGCAGGCCAGCGCACCACGCTGGTCATAGCCCACCGCCTGGCCACAGTACAGAATGCCGACCGGATCGTGGTGATGGAGCATGGGCGCATCGTGGAACAGGGACGCCACCTGGAGCTGCTGGCGCGCAATGGGGTGTACGCGCGTCTGGCGGCACTGCAATTCACGGCGTGACGGCCGCGACATCCGCTGATGCATCAGGCATCACGGATCCGTGCGCGGCACGCTCAGTGCAGGGTTTCGGTCGCGGCCTGGGGCAGTGGCAACACCGGCACGCCCTCTTCGAGCAGTTGCAGTGTCTGATCCGCGCTGGCCTGGCCTTTGATGGGCCGCTCGGGCGCATCGCCTCGGTGGATGCGGCGTGCTTCATCGGCGAACTGGGAGCCCACGTCTTCGGCCTGTGCCGCAGCCTGGCGCGCCCATTGCAACACGCTGGCTGCCGTTGGCAAGTGCCCCTGCGCAGGATCGGGCAGCATGGGCGGGGCGCAAGCATCAGGCTGCCGGGATGCGGGCGCAGAGGTGTCACGCACACCGAGATTGATCCGTGGCGCACTGAGCGCCTTGCGCACCTGCGCATTGCCGCACAACGGACAGGTCAGCAGGCCGCGCTGCAACTGGCTCTGAAAATCCTGCTCACTCCCGAACCAGCCTTCAAAGGCATGGTCTTGCTGGCAGTACAGATCGAGCACCTTCATATGCAGCCACGGCCCTCAGCAGATGGCCTCACCTACCGCCGACGGCGCAGCAGATAGCGGAACACAAACCCCGGAAAGGCCAGCGTGATGAACATCGCGCCCGTGACTGCATAAAACTCCCAGCCCTGGGGTGCGATTTGGCCCACGCCCTTCTCCAAGAGCAGTGCGCCCGCCCCCACGAGCAGGTACAGCACCACCAGTTCCGCCAGTCGAAGCAGGAGCGATTTCTGGGGCGCCCGCACCGGGCCCACCGCCAGGATGCGCTGGTTCACAAAAGGTAGATTGGCCGCCACGCAGGCGGCCAGAATCACGAGCCAGACCAGACCGGATTGCGACACGACGGCTTGCTGCTCAGGATGACAAGGAACGCATGATGGCGTCAGCACACAGCGACATCAGCCCGCTGGGCAACAAACCCAGGACCAGCAGCAAGGCGCCATTGAGCGTCAGCACCATGCGCACATCCAGCGGCGCAGAGATGCTCGCCGTCGAGAGCGGCGCGTCAAAGTACATGACCTTGACGACGCGCAGGTAATAAAACGCGCCAACCAGGGACATCAGCACCGCGAAAACCGCCATGGCAATGTAAGGCGTCTGGCCCGATGCCAGCAGCGCCTGCAACACGGACAGCTTGGCGTAAAAGCCGACCAAGGGAGGAATGCCCGCCATGGAGAACAGGCACACGGCCAGGATACCGGCGTAGAGCGGGCTGCGCTGGTTAAGGCCTGCCATGTCGGCGATTTCCTCGCTTTCGAAACCCTCGCGGGCCAGCAGCAGGATCACGCCAAAGGCCGCCAGCGTGGTCAGCACATAGGTCACCACGTAGAACATGGAGGCGCTGTAGGCCGCCTCGACCGTGGCCGCGTCCACATGTCCGTGGACGACTCCGGACATCAGGCCCAGCAGCACAAAGCCCATTTGCGAAATGGTGGAGTACGCCAGCATGCGCTTGAGATTGGTCTGTGCAATGGCGGCCAGATTACCCACCAGCAGCGAGCCGATGGCCAGCACGGCCAGCATCTGCTGCCAATCAATGGCCAGGGGCAACAAACCATCGACCAGCAAGCGCATCACAATGGCGAAGGCAGCCAGCTTGGGCGCCCCGCCAATCATGAGTGTGACCACGGTGGGTGCACCATGGTAGACATCAGGCACCCACATGTGGAAAGGTACGGCCCCCAGCTTGAAAGCAAGACCTGCCACGACGAAAACCACACCGAACACCAGCACCTGGTGACGAATCTGGCCTGAATTGACTGCCTTGAACACTTCACCGATGTCCAACGAACCCGTGGCGCCGTACAGCATGGACAAGCCATACAGCAGGAAGCCGCTGGCCATGGCACCCAGTACAAAGTACTTCATGGCCGCTTCGGACGCCGTGGCATTGTCGCGGCGCAAGGCCACCAGGGCGTAGCTCGACAGGGTGAGCAGCTCCAGGCCCAGGTAAATCACAAGGAAGTTGTTGCCGCCGATCATGATGAACATGCCCAGCAGGGAGAACATGCCCAGGGTGAACAACTCGCCACCGCGCAGCATGCCACGGTCGCCCGCATAGGGCCTCCCGTACACCATTGTCACCATCATTGCCAGAGTGGCAAAACACTTGAGCCAGTTGCCCATGGCATCGCTGACAACCATGTTGCCAAAGCCGTAGAAGGTGTTTCCGCTGCTGGCATACACGCCCTGCAGAACAGCAACCACGGCAAGGGTGAGCATGGTCAGCACGTAGGTGCCCGTACGCCGAGGGCTGGAAACCCCCAGATCCACCAGCGCAATCACGCAGGCCATGACCAGAAGCAGGATCTCCGGGTAAATCGCAAGCCAACTGATGTTGTCTATCATCTCGTGTCTCTCAGTTCAGTCTGGTCAGTTCAGCTTGGACAAGGCCACATGCTTGAGCAGTTCGGCCACGGAAGCATCCATCACGTCAGTGAAGGGGCGTGGGTACAGACCCATGTACAGCACGGCGATGGCCAGCATGGCCAGCACAAAGAACTCGCGGCTGCCGATGTCCAGCAAGGCCTTGACATTGCTGTTGCCCACGGGGCCCAGGTACACCCGCTTGAACATCCACAGGCTGTAGGCAGCGCCCCAGATCAAGGCCGATGCCGCAGCCAGGCCAATCCAGAAATTGGCTTTCACGGCCGCCAGAATCACCATCCATTCGCCCACAAAACCTGCCGTACCCGGCAAGCCGCAATTGGCCATGGTGAACAGCAGCGCAAAGGCTGCAAAGTTGGGCATGGTGTTGACCACACCGCCGTAGTCCGCAATCTCACGTGAATGGACGCGGTCGTACAACACACCAATCGAGAGGAACATGGCGGCCGAGACAAAACCGTGCGCAATCATCTGCACGATGCCACCCGAAACCCCCAGATCATTGAAGATAAAGAAGCCCAGAGTCACAAAACCCATATGCGCGACGGACGAGTAAGCCACGAGCTTTTTCATATCCTTCTGCACCATGGCCACCAGACCCACATAGATCACGGCGATGAGTGAAAGTGCGATCATCAACCAGGCCCACTCGCGCGACGCATCGGGAGCGATGGGCAACGAGAATCGCAGGAAGCCATACGCACCGAGCTTGAGCATGATGGCGGCCAGCACGGCAGAGCCCCCGGTTGGCGCCTCAACGTGCACATCGGGCAACCAGGTGTGCACCGGCCACATAGGCACCTTGACGGCAAAGGCCGCCAGGAAGGCAAAGAACAGCAGTGCCTGCGCGCGCCCGTCCAGGGGGAGCGTGTGCCATGTGGCAATGTCGAAGCTGCCTGCCGACTGGTTGTACAGGTAGATCAGCGCGATCAGCATCAACAAGGAGCCCAGCAGCGTGTACAGGAAGAACTTGAACGCCGCATAGATCTTGTTCGGACCTCCCCAGATACCGATGATGAGATACATGGGAATCAGCGTCGCCTCGAAAAACACATAGAACAGCATTCCATCCAGTGCGGAGAAAACACCGATCATCAGACCCGAGAGAATGAGGAACGCGCCCATGTACTGGTTCACCCGCACCGTGATCGACTCCCAGGAAGCGATCACCACGATGACGGTAATAAAGGCCGTCAGGGGCACAAACCAGAACGAAATGCCGTCTACGCCAAGGTGGTAGAAGATGTTGAAACCTTCGATCCACGGGCTCTTCTCGACAAACTGCATCGCAGCGGTACCGAGCTTGAAGCCGTCATAGAGCGGCAAGGTCACGGCAAACCCCACCAAGGCACCGACCAGGGCCAGCCAACGGACGGCCCCCGCATGCTTGTCACTGCCAAAGGCCAGCAACAGCGCGCCGAACGCGATGGGCGTCCAGATAGCAAGACTCAACAAACCCATTTTTGTTCTTCTCCTACTTGTTGAGCAAGACGAAATACGTCATGAGCACAAAGATGCCCAAAATCATCACCAGAGCGTAGTGGTAGACAAAGCCCGTTTGCACCTTGCGAACGACCCCGGCCACCCAACCCACGATCTTCCACGAGCCATTCACCATCACTCCATCGATCAATGCCTGGTCGCCACCCTTCCACAGGCCGACTCCCAGCATGCGTGCACCACGGGCAAGGATGTTCTCGTTGATCCAGTCGAGGTAGTACTTGTTTTCCAGCAGGACATAGACGGGATGAAAGGCGCGCTTGATGGCTGCAGGCAAGGCTGGATTGACCATGTACATGTAGTACGACAGTGCAACACCCGACACTGCAAGCCAGAACGGTGCCGTTTGCAGGCCATGAAGTGCCATGCCGACGGGGCCATGGAAAATTTCTGCCAGCTTGGCCATCGCAGGATGCAATGCCGTGTTGACGAAGATGGCATCCTTGAAGAATTCACCGAACAGCAAAGGCTGGATGGTCATGAAACCGATCACGACCGAGGGAATCGCCAGCAGGACCAACGGCACCGTCACCACCCAGGGCGACTCATGCGGCTCATGGCCATGATGGTGGTCGTCATGCCCGTGATCTCCATGGTGGTGTGCATCGGGGTTCTGGTCAAAGCGCTCCTTGCCATGGAACACCAGGAAATACAGACGGAATGAATAGAACGCAGTGACGAAAACCCCGGCCAGCACTGAAAAATGCGCGAAACCTGCAGCCGGCAAATGACTGAAATGCACGGCCTCGATGATGCTGTCCTTGGAATAGAACCCGGCAAACAGCGGGGTGCCGATCAACGCCAGCGATCCCAGCAATGAGGTAATCCAGGTGATGGGCATGTACTTGCGTACGCCACCCATCCAGCGAATATCCTGGTTATGGTGCATACCGATGATGACCGAGCCCGCCGCAAGAAACAGCAGAGCCTTGAAGAACGCGTGCGTCATCAGGTGAAACACCGCAACGGAGTATGCGGAGGCGCCCAAGGCCACGGTCATGTAGCCGAGCTGCGACAGCGTGGAATACGCCACCACACGCTTGATGTCGTTCTGGATGATGCCCAGAAAACCCATGAACAGCGCCGTGATCGAACCAATGATCAGGATGAAATTGAGGGCCGTATCGGACAGTTCAAACAGGGGTGACATGCGCGCCACCATGAAAATACCGGCCGTCACCATGGTGGCGGCATGGATCAGTGCAGAAATGGGGGTCGGGCCCTCCATCGAATCCGGAAGCCAGACATGCAGCGGAAACTGCGCGCTCTTACCCATGGCACCGATGAACAGGCAGATGCAGACCACCGTAATGAGCATCCAGTCAGTTCCAGGGAAGGACAGCGCCCCCAGTTCTCCAGCCTTGCCAAACACCTCGCCATAATTCAGGGTGCCGGCGTAGGCCGCAATCAGCCCTATGCCGAGAATGAAACCGAAGTCACCAACCCGGTTGACCAGAAAGGCCTTCATATTGGCAAAAATGGCCGAGGGCTTGTTGAACCAGAAGCCGATCAACAGATAGGACACCAAGCCCACAGCCTCCCAGCCAAAGAACAGCTGGAGCAGGTTGTTGCTCATGACCAGCATGAGCATCGAGAAGGTGAACAGCGAGATGTAGGCGAAGAAGCGGTTGTAGCCGTCATCCTCTTCCATGTAGCCAATGGTGTAGATGTGCACCATCAGCGACACAAAGGTCACCACGCACATCATCATGGCCGTCAGTCCATCGACCAGAAAGCCGACCTCCATCTTCAGGCCACCCACCACCATCCAGGTGTAGATGGTCTCATTGAAGCGGGCGCCATCCAGGGCCACGCTTTTGAGCGTCATTGCAGACAGCACGAATGCCACGAGCACGCCCAGAATGGTGAGCGTGTGGCTTAGCCTGCGGCCGATCCAGTTGCCGCCGAAGGTCGTACCAAAAACACCGGCCAGCACAGCACCAGCCAGGGGCGCCAGCGGGACAGCCAGAAGCGTTGAAGCAGAGAGGGTTTGACTCATTGTGGAGAACCTTGCGTGTCTGGCGCCTCAACCCTGCAGGGTATCGAGGGCATCCGCATTGATGTTGGACTTGTTGCGGAACAACAGCACCAGAATGGCCAGACCGATGGCCGACTCGGCAGCGGCCACGGTCAGGATAAAGAACACGAACACCTGGCCATGCATGTCACCCAGGTAATGCGAAAAGGCGACAAAGTTCATGTTGACAGCCAGCAGCATCAACTCAATGGCCATCAGCAAGACAATGAGGTTCTTGCGATTCAGGAAGATACCAATGACAGCCATGGCAAACAGCATGGCTCCCAAAGTCAGGAAATGTCCCAGGGTCGGTGTCATGCTTTCTTCTCCTCGGCAACTGGGACGACAGGCGTACTCTCTGGTGCCTTTTGCGTGACTGCCATTTTGACCACCTGCATCCGGTCGGCAGCCCGTACGCGAACTTGCACCGCTGGATTGATGGCCTTGCTCTCCTTGCGGCTGCGCAGGGTCAGGGCAATGGCCGCGATCATGGCCACCAGCAGAATCACGGCTGCGATTTCCACCGGATACAGGTAGCGCGTATACATCAGATGGCCCAGTGCCTTGGTATTGGAAAACACCACCGCCTGTCCTGCCGCGTCAACCGCAGCGGCCATCGCCTTGGGCTCCTCGATGCCGCGGAACCCCCCCATGAGTACGGCGGCCATTTCCAGCGCAATGAGCGCTCCCACCGCCGCAGCCAGCGGGAAGTGCTTCCAAAACCCTTCGCGCAGACCTTCGACATCTATGTCGAGCATCATCACGACAAACAGAAAGAGAACCATCACAGCGCCCAGATACACCAGTACCAGGGCAATTGCCAGGAATTCCGCCCGGAGCAGCAGCCACAAGCCGGACGCCTGCGAGAAGGCAAGAATCAAATGCAGCACGGCGTGCACCGGGTTGCGGGCAGAAATCACCCGGAAGGCTGCATAGAGCAGCACGACCGAGAACAGATAGAAAAAACCAGTCTTGGCGTCCATGAATCGGTTCTTTGTAGAGGTCTGGCGTAGGGATGCGCGCCGCGTCAGCGGTACTTGGCGTCTGCTGCCTTGGCAGCAGCAATTTCGCCTTCATAGCGGTCACCCACGGCCAGCAACATGTCTTTGGTGAAATACAGGTCGCCCCGCTTTTCGCCGTGGTACTCAAAAATATGCGTTTCGACGATGGAATCGACCGGACAGCTTTCCTCGCAGAAACCGCAGAAGATGCACTTGGTCAGGTCGATGTCGTACCGGGTGGTCCGACGCGAACCATCGTCCCGGACATCCGATTCAATGGTGATGGCCATGGCAGGGCACACGGCTTCACACAGCTTGCAGGCGATGCAGCGCTCTTCGCCGTTGTCATAACGACGCAAGGCATGCAGGCCACGAAAACGCGGAGAAACAGGTGTTTTCTCTTCGGGAAACTGCACCGTCACCTTTCGGCGAAATGCGTAGCGTCCTGTCAGGGACATTCCCTTGACGAGTTCGACCAGAAGGAAGCTTTTGAAAAAGTCCCGGATGGAAAAAGATGCAGCAGCAACGGCAGCCATTCGTGTGTCCCCGCTTTATTTCCAGATGTTCCATGGCGAGAGCAACCAGCCCCCGACGATCAGCAGCCACACCAGGGTGACTGGAATGAAGATCTTCCAGCCCAGGCGCATGATCTGGTCATAGCGGAACCGGGGGAAGGTGGCACGGATCCAGATGAACATGGAAACCACCACAAAGGTTTTAATACCGAGCCAGATCCAGCCAGGGATGAAATCCAGCGCTGCCACTGGCGACAACCATCCGCCCAGGAACATCAGCACCGCCAGAATCGACACCAGCCACATGCTGGCATATTCGGCCAGGAAGAAGATGGCAAAACCCATGCCCGAATACTCGACCATGTGGCCAGCCACAATTTCGGCCTCACCTTCCACCACGTCGAAGGGATGGCGGTTGGTCTCGGCCACGCAGGAGATCAGATAAACAATGAAAATGGGCAGCAACGGAAGCCAGTTCCAGGACAGGAAAGAAACGCCCATGCTGGCAAACGTTCCCTTGTTCTGGCCCATGACGATTTCGGTGAGATTCATACTACCCGACACCATGATGACGACCAGGAAACAGAATCCCATCGCAATTTCATAGCTCACCATCTGTGCCGAAGCACGCATGGCACCGAGGAAGGCGTATTTCGAATTGGATGCCCAGCCCGCAATGATGACGCCGTATACCTCGATGGAGGTGATGGCCATCACCAGCAGCAGACCGGCATTGACGTTCGTGAGTGCGGTTTCAGGACCAAAAGGTATCACCACCCAGGCAGCCAGCGCCGGCATGATAGCCATGATGGGCCCCAACACAAACAAACCCTTGGAAGCTGCGGACGGTTGAATGATTTCCTTGGTCAACAGCTTGACAGCATCCGCAATGGGCTGCAGCAACCCCAGTGGCCCTACCCGATTGGGACCGTGGCGCACCTGCATGAAGCCCAGCAGCTTGCGCTCCCACAGCGTGAGGTAGGCCACAGCACCCATCAACGGCAGCAACAGGACGACGATCTTGATCAGAATCCAGAGCACGGGCCACGCGATCCCCGTCCACCAGCCCTGCGCCAACAGGTTGAGGCCAAAGTTGTAGATGGCGTCGATCATGCTGCCGCTCCTTCATGTGCCAGTCGGCCATCGGCCGTCTGCTGCAGAGAGCTGGCACGCCGTACCAGGCTATCGAGCTGGTAGATGGACGCGACTACGGGCTCAGCCACGGCGTCGACGGCAACCTGCGGAGCCGCTGCCGTTGCATTGCTCAGCCGCTCAACCGGCACCGTCGACGCCTGCCCGGCAATGGCGCCTGTCGCCTTGGCCAACACATCCTGCGAAGTTTCAAAATCAAAACCAGGAAGATCCATCAGATTGGCCAGCACGCGCAGTACTTTCCAGGCCGGGCGTGTTTCGCCCAGGGGGCGAACGACCGCATGGAAGCTCTGCAACAGGCCCTCCGCATTCACGAAACTACCCGAAGTTTCAGTAAAGGGAGCAACGGGCAACAGCACATCGCTGAATTCCATATTGGTCTTGAACGGACTCAGAGTGACCACCATATCCACCTTGGACAATGCAGCGGCTGCTTTGGCGCCTGCAGCGCTGTCATGCTCTGGCTCGTTGTTCAGCAAGAAGAGCCCCTTGAGCCCACCTTCCAGCATCTGGGCCGCATTCAGGCCGCCAACCCCTGGCATGGCGTGCACCCACTGCGCCCCAACGGTATTGGCTGCTTCGGTGAGATACCCCACCGTGGCACCCGTTTGCGCGCCGATCCAGTTGGCCAGCGCCAGCAGACTGGTGGCCTGTGCATGGTGCGCGGCGGCATTGCCCAACAAGACCGCCTTGTGCTCCCCGGCAAGCAACATCAGAGCCATGGCCCGTGCTGCTTCATTGTCCAGACGCCCTTGAGCAACCGGGGCCGCAACACCCTTCTCCTGGGCCACAACAGCCGCCACATCAGCCAGTGCCTGCGTCCATGCGCCGGGCGCCGCCAGCAGGGTCTGCGCTACAGGCATGGCCCAATCACGCACCACCGCATCAATGGACATGACCGTACACCCCTTGCGGGCCGCCTGGCGAATCCGCTGCGCAAACAGCGGATGATCCTTGCGCAGCGAGGAGCCCACTACCAGCACCGATTGCAGCGTCGACAGCGAAGCAATGGAGCGTCCCAGCCAGCGTACGCCTTCGGGCGCCGTGAAATCGGCATGGCGAAGACGGTAATCGATATTGCTGCTTCCCAGCCCGCGCACCAGTGCACCCGCCAGATACAGCTCTTCCAGGGTGCTGTGCGGACTTACCAGGGCGCCAATGCTCTGGGCGCCCTGCTCTTTCTGAATGCAGCGCAGGCCATTGGCGACGTATTCCAGGGCCGTCTGCCAATCCACCTCGGTCCACTGGCCGCCTTGCTTGAGCATGGGGCGTGTCAAGCGCTCATCGCTGGAAAGCGCTTCATACGAGAAACGGTCACGGTCGGCAATCCAGCACTCGTTCACGTCTTCGTTTTCGAACGGAAGAACCCGCATGACCTTGTGGTTCTTGACCTGAACAATCAGATTGGCACCCGTGGAGTCGTGCGGACTGACGGATTTGCGGCGCGAGAGCTCCCAGGTGCGGGCGCTGTAGCGGAAAGGCTTGCTGGTCAGCGCACCGACCGGGCAAATATCGATCATGTTGCCCGACAACTCAGAATCGATGGTGTCACCCGCTACCGTGGTGATCTCGGAATGCTCGCCCCGATGGATCATGCCCAGTTCCATGACACCAGCGACTTCCTGACCAAAACGAACGCAACGGGTGCAATGGATGCAGCGGGTCATTTCCTGCATGGAAATGAGGGGACCCACATCCTTCTGGTGCACTACGCGCTTTTCTTCTTCGTAGCGCGTCGATGATGCGCCATAACCCACAGCCAGATCCTGGAGCTGGCATTCGCCGCCCTGGTCGCAAATAGGGCAATCCAGGGGATGGTTGATCAGCAGAAACTCCATGACCGACTTCTGGGCCTGGATGGCCTTGTCGCTCTTGGTACGCACGACCATGCCCTGCGTGACAGGTGTCGCGCACGCTGGCATAGGCTTGGGGGCCTTCTCCACATCCACCAGGCACATGCGGCAATTGGCGGCGATGGAGAGCTTCTTGTGGTAGCAGAAATGCGGAATATAGGTCCCTGCCTTTTCTGCCGCATGCATGACCATGCTGCCTTCGGCAATTTCCACTTTCTGACCGTCAAGTTCGATTTCAACCATATGCTTTTCTCGCGATCAGGCAGAAGCTGCAGCCTGAGGATTCGGGTTCCGGATCATTGCGGCGAATTCCGGCCGGTAGTGCTTGAGCATGGCTCGTACAGGCATGGCTGCTGCATCCCCCAGTGCGCAAATCGTGCGCCCCATGATGTTGCTCGCCACGGAATCCAGCACATCCATGTCGGCAGGACGCCCATCGCCCCGATGAATACGGTCCACCAGCCGCCACAGCCAGCCGGTACCCTCGCGGCAGGGCGTGCACTGACCGCAGGACTCGTGCATGTAGAAATACGACAGGCGCTTGAGCGATTCCACCATGCAGCGGCTGTCGTCCATCACGATGACAGCACCCGAACCCAGCATGGAACCCGCCTTAGCGATCGAGTCGTAATCCATGGTGCATTCCATGATGATCGAGGCAGGCAGTACAGGTGACGAGGAGCCACCAGGAATCACCGCCTTGAGCTGACGCCCCTTGCGCACACCACCGGCGAGTTCGAGTAGCCGTGAAAACGGCGTACCCATCGGAACTTCATAGTTTCCGGGACGCTCTACATCACCGCTGACCGAGAAAATCTTGGTTCCACCGTTGTTGGGCTTGCCACAGGCAAGATAGGCAGCGCCGCCGTTGCGAATGATCCAGGGCACGGCAGCAAAGGTTTCGGTGTTGTTGATGGTGGTCGGTTTGCCGTAGAGACCAAAGCTGGCCGGAAACGGTGGCTTAAAGCGGGGCTGGCCCTTTTTCCCTTCCAGCGATTCGAGCAAGGCGGTTTCTTCACCGCAAATATAGGCACCAAAACCATGGTGCGCATGCAGCTGGAAGCTGAAATTACTGCCAAGAATGCTGTCACCCAGATAGCCTGCGGCACGAGCCTCTTCCAGTGCAGCTTCAAAGCGCTCATACACTTGGAAAATTTCGCCGTGGATGTAGTTGTACCCCACCGTGATGCCCATTGCGTAGGCCGCAATGATCATGCCCTCGATGACGGAGTGCGGGTTGTACATCAGGATGTCCCGATCCTTGCAGGTTCCTGGCTCTCCCTCGTCGGAATTGCACACCAGATACTTCTGGCCCGGAAACTGGCGGGGCATGAAGCTCCACTTCAACCCCGTGGGGAAACCCGCACCCCCGCGACCGCGCAGGCCAGACTCCTTGACTGTCGCAATCACCTGGTCTTGCGTCAGTGGTTCACCGCCGTTCTTGCCAAGCATGGTGCGCAAGGCCTGGTATCCACCGCGTGCCTCATAGTCCTTGACGCTCCAATTCGAGCCATTGAGACCCGCATAGATCTGGGGCTCGATATGCCGGTCGTGAAAGCAGGTCTCGATACCGGCAGCCTGGAATTGGGAAAGCACCTGGTTTGCTGTGGTCATTGCTTACCCTCCGCTGCACGCAGGCTGTCGACCAACTGGTCCAGCTTGTCGTTGCCCATGAAACTGCACATATGGCGGTCATTCACCAGCATGACTGGTGCGTCGGCACAGGCGCCCAGACATTCGCATTGCTGCAGGGTGAACAAACCGTCCTGCGTGGTCTCGCCCATCGAAATGCCCAGCTTGTGCTCCAGATGCTCCAATGCCTTGCCGCCATCGCGCAGCAGGCACGGCAGATTGGTGCACACGTTCAGCTTGTACTTGCCAACGGGGTGCTGGTTGTACATGTTGTAGAAGGTCGTCACTTCGTGGACGGCAATCTGCGGCATGCCCAGGTAGTCGGCAATCACCGCCTCGCTGGCCTCGCTCACATAGCCCTGCTCCTGCTGAACGATGGAGAGGCAGGCCATCACGGCGGACTGCTTTTGGTCGGCCGGGTACTTGGCCACTTCGCGCGCAAAGCGCGCCTTGGTCGCTTCAGAAATCATCGGTCAATTTCCCCGAAAACGATATCCATGGTGCCGATGATGGCAACAACGTCGGCCAGCATGTGGCCTCGCGCCAATTCATCCATCGTAGCCAAATGCGCGAATCCTGGCGCACGAATCTTCATGCGATAGGGCTTGTTGGCACCATCGCTCACCAGGTAAATACCAAACTCACCCTTGGGGTGCTCTACGGCGGCGTAAGCCTCGCCCTCGGGCACATGCATGCCTTCGGTGAACAGCTTGAAGTGATGGATCAGGTCTTCCATACCCGTCTTCATCATCTCGCGACTGGGCGGAGCAACCTTGTGGTTGTCGGTGATCACCGGGCCTGGATTGGCACGCAGCCAGGCAACGCATTGCTCGATGATGCGATTGGATTCCCGCATCTCCTGCACCCGCACGAGGTACCGGTCGTAGCAATCGCCCGTTTTGCCCACAGGCACGTCAAAGTCGACCCGGTCGTACACATCGTAGGGCTGCGTCTTGCGCAGATCCCACGCAATGCCCGAACCACGCAACATGGGGCCGGTCATCCCGAGATTGAGCGCTCGCTCGGGCGCCACGACGCCCACGCCCACCGTACGCTGCTTCCAGATACGGTTGTCGGTCAATAGCGTTTCGTATTCATCCACATACCCCGGGAACCGGCGCGTGAAATCTTCAATGAAATCCAGCAACGAACCTTGACGGTTCTGGTTTCGCTGCTCCAGCGATTTGGCGTTGCGAACCTTGCTGGCCTTGTACTGGGGCATGCTCTCGGGCAGATCACGGTAGACACCACCCGGACGGAAATACGCCGCATGCATGCGCGCACCCGACACAGCCTCATACATATCGAACAAATCTTCACGCTCGCGAAAGGTGTAGATCAGAATGGTCGAACTGCCGCAATCATTGCCGTGCGAACCCAGCCACATCAGGTGGTTCAGCAGGCGGGTGATTTCAGAAAACATCACACGGATGTACTGGGCCCGAATGGGCACTTCAATACCCAGGAGCTTCTCGATCGCCAGACAGTAGGCGTGTTCATTGCACATCATGGACACATAGTCCAGCCGGTCCATGTAAGGCAACGACTGAATATAGGTCTTGTGCTCGGCCAGCTTCTCGGTGGCCCGGTGCAGCAGGCCAATGTGCGGATCGGCACGCTGCACGACTTCGCCGTCGAGTTCCAGCACAAGGCGCAGCACACCATGGGCCGCAGGGTGCTGGGGCCCCAGGTTCAGGGAATAGTTCTTGATTTCAGCCATGGCTCACTGCAGAAGACCACCGGGTCTCAGTGCAGTCCTCCGTATTTGTCTTCACGAATGATGCGCGGCGTGATCTCACGCGGCTCGATGCTGACCGGCTCATAGACCACACGGCTCTGGTCGGCGTCATAGCGCATTTCGACATGCCCCGAGAGCGGGAAATCCTTGCGGAACGGATGGCCAATGAAGCCATAGTCGGTCAGGATGCGGCGCAGGTCATTGTGGCCATCGAACACGATGCCAAACAAATCGAACGCCTCGCGCTCATACCAGTCCGCGCCATTCCACAGCCCGGTCACCGTAGGAACGACGGGGAAATCATCCTCAGGACAAAATACCTTTACCCGCACGCGCTGGTTCAGACTGACCGACAGCAAATGGCTTACAACGCAGTAGCGCGCGCCTTCCGGCTCATGCTCACCGTAAGTCGAATAATCCAGGCCACACAGATCGACAAGCTGCTCAAATCGGCAGCCGGGCGCATCGCGCAGCAATTGCATGGCTTCGAGGTAGTGGGCTGCCGACACCACCACCGTAAGTTCGCCCAATGCAATGCGGGCTTCGCGAACCTTGTCGCCCAACACCGCCATGATGGTGTCCTTGAGCTTTTCAGGGTGAATGGCAAAAGTTGTCATAAAAACCCCTTCAAGCACGCGCAATGGTGTTGGTGCGGCGAATTTTCTGCTGCAGCTGGATGATGCCGTAGATCAACGCCTCGGCCGTGGGCGGACAGCCCGGCACATAGACATCCACCGGGACAATGCGGTCACAACCACGCACAACCGAATAGCTGTAGTGGTAGTAGCCGCCACCGTTGGCGCACGAGCCCATGGACAGCACCCAGCGCGGCTCGCTCATCTGGTCGTAGACCTTGCGCAGCGCAGGCGCCATCTTGTTGCACAGGGTGCCGGCCACAATCATGAGATCGGACTGGCGCGGGCTGGCGCGAAACACCTCGGCGCCAAAACGACCAATGTCATACCGCGCAGCCGCTGCGTGCATCATTTCGACAGCACAACAAGCCAAACCAAAGGTCATGGGCCAGAGCGAACCCGTCTTGGCCCAGTTCACCACCGAGTCGTAGCTCGTGGTGATGAAGCCTTCCTTCATTACGCCTTCAATCATTGCGTCAGTCCTTGTTCAAGCCGCTCATTCCCAGTCCAGGGCGCCCTTTTTCCACTCGTAGGCGAAACCCACGACCAGAACGGTCAAGAAAATGACCACGGCAATGAAGCCCGTCATTCCTACCTCGTGCAGCGTGAGCGCCCAGGGAAACAGGAAAGCGATCTCGAGATCAAAAAGAATGAACAGAATGGCAACGAGGTAGTAGCGCACATCAAACTTCATGCGCGCATCTTCGAAAGCTTCGAAGCCACACTCGTACGGGGAATTTTTTGCGGGGTCAGGCCGATTGGGGCCAAGGATGTATCCCAGCGCCAGAGGGACGATACCGACCCCAATACCGACCAGGATGAACAGGAGGACGGGGAGATATTGATCGAGGTTCATCTTTGAGATGCGCTCATCGCTGAGGCCTCGCCCATCACGACCGCAAGACGGAGCATGCGGGCTGGCCTGTTGTTTGGTGCCGTCGGCGAGACTCGAACTCGCACAGCTTTCGCCACTACCCCCTCAAGATAGCGTGTCTACCAATTTCACCACGACGGCTTTGTCATGTCTGGGTGGCATGAGGAACCACTCGGTTTTGGCTTCCCAGACAGTCCACGATTCTACTCCGGAAAAACCCTGTTACCGGGCTTCGCGGGGGATTTTATTGATGATTTCGTGCCTTCCACCGCACGATTTGCACTGATGCCGACCAGGCCCGTACACCCGTGTCAGGCCTGTGAAAGACTCGCCCTGAGGGGCCCGGCAATGGTGCGCCGATCTTCCGGTTGTTCGCCATCGCCGCCGCCCTCACCCATCACTTCGCAGGAATCTGACCTGCACCCGATGCGGCCATTGCCGGTGCGGGACTCTCGGCTGCCGCAGCCGCTGCATTGCCTGGAATGGCTGCAGCAGAACCCGCTTCAGGCGCAGGCGCCACGGGCGCCGTGGTGGCCGCCGGGCTTTCGAGCACACTGCCGGTGCTGGCGGGACGGGCATTGCCAAAGTAGGCCAGGGCCAAGGTGCTGACGAAGAAGATCACGGCCAGCACGGCGGTCGTGCGCGACAGAAAGTTGGCGCTGCCGCTGGCGCCAAACAGGCTACCGGAACTGCCACTGCCAAACGCCGCACCCATGTCGGCACCCTTGCCGTGCTGGATCAGAATCAGGCCGATCATGCCCAGGGCCGTCAGTATCTGTACCGTCAGAATCACGTTTACAAGCATTCCCATTCTTTTAATACTCCTGATTTAATAGCTGAAAGCGCCCGTTCTCATTGGGCTGCCGCGATAATTCTCTGAAAATCTTCTGCTTTGAGCGACGCGCCACCCACCAGCCCCCCATCGATGTCAGGCTGGCCCAGCAATTGCGCCGCATTCGCAGCATTCATGCTGCCACCGTACAGCAAGCGGATGCTGCTGGAACGCGGGCTGGCCGCTGCCAGCTGCGCACGCAGCACGGCATGCACCTGTTGCGCCTGCTCGGGCGTGGCGGTCT
Source organism: Burkholderiaceae bacterium (assembly GCA_023954095.1). GTDB lineage: Bacteria > Pseudomonadota > Gammaproteobacteria > Burkholderiales > Burkholderiaceae_C > Simplicispira. The sequence continues at coordinate 27,994 of JAMLIQ010000028.1, forward strand.
TGCCGGTACCGATGGCCCAGACAGGTTCATAGGCCACGACCACTTCGCTGATGCAATGGCCGTTGAGGTGAATCACCGCCGCCAGCTGGCGCCGCACCACCGCTTCGGTATCACCCGCCTCGCGCTCAGCCAGCGTCTCGCCCACACAAACGATGGGAGTGATGCCCGCTGCCAGCGCGCGCTGGGTCTTGACCGCCACCTGCGCATCGGTCTCGCCGTGGTACTGGCGGCGCTCCGAATGCCCTACCAGCACATAGCGCACACCGAACTCGCGCAACATGGCGGCCGAGGTTTCTCCGGTGTAGGCCCCGGCTTCATGCTGCGAAACATCCTGCGCACCCAAAGCCAGAGGCGAGCCAGCCGCCAAGGCATGCACCTGCGCCAAATAGGGAGCAGGCACAGCCACGGCAACGTCGCAACCCGGCTGTGCCCCCAGGCCAGCGATCAGAGCCTTCACCAAGGCCTCATTGGCAGCCAGGCTGCCATTCATTTTCCAGTTGCCTGCAATGAGTTTTTTGTTCATGTTCACCACGTCAAAACGATCTTGCCCGTATGCTGATTCGACTCCATCAGGGCGTGCGCCTGCGCCGCATCGGCGGCGGCAAAGCTGCTGTGCACCACGGGACGCACCGCGCCCGATGCCAGCAGCGGCCATGCCTGCTCGCGCAATGCCCTGGCAATAGCGCCCTTGAATGCCACCGACCGGGCCCGGAGAGTCGAGCCCGTAATGGTCAGGCGCTTGCGCAATACCAGCCCGGCGTTGATTTCCGCCTGGACACCGCCCTGTACCGCAATGATGACCAGACGCCCGTCGTCGGCAAGGCATTCCACCTCGCGCGCCACATAGCTACCGGCCACCATGTCCAGCACCACATCCACGCCCTTGCCCGCCGTGATGCGTTGCACCTCTGCAGAAAAATCCTGGCGTCTGTAGTTGATGGCATGGTGGGCACCCAGCGCCAGGCAGGCCGCGCACTTCTCGTCACTGCCTGCCGTCACGATCACAGTGGCACCGAAGGCCCGCCCCAGCTGAATAGCCGTGACGCCGATACCGCTCCCTCCGCCTTGCACCAGCAGGGTCTCACCAGGCTGCAGACGCCCCCGGTCAAACACATTGCTCCACACGGTAAAAAAGGTTTCGGGCAGCGACGCGGCCTCAATGTCACTCAACCCCGCAGGGATAGGAAGGCATTGCTCCACCGGTGCCACGCACCATTCGGCGTATCCACCGCCCGCCAGCAGGGCACACACACGGTCCCCCACGTGCAGACCGGCTTGCGCCATGGCGCCGACGTCGCCACCCGCGACCACCCCGGCCACTTCCAGCCCGGGTACATCGCTGGCGCCCGGGGGCGGAGCATAGTACCCCTTTCGCTGCAAGACATCCGGGCGGTTGATACCGCTGGCACGCACACGAATCAGCACCTCGCCGGAACCAGCCACCGGCTGCGCACGTTCGCCCATGCGCAGCACTTCGGGCGCACCAAATTCAGTGATTTCTATGACGTGCATGACAGCTTGAGGCGGAGCAGCCGGGTTTTGTATTGTTTTTGCCACTGGCGCCCGTCGATAGGGCGCTATCAGCTACAAAACAAATAGCAATCAACCGTTGGCCTGCCCTTGCGCATCCAGCGGCAACGCCTGCTGTTGTTGCTGCTCACCAGCCGCAGCATCGCGGTGCTCCCGGGGCTCACGGCGCTCGGCGGGTGCGGGACGGTCGCTGCCGCCATGGGGTGCGCGGTCCAGCAAGGCCTTCATGGACAGCTTGATGCGGCCCTTTTCGTCGGTCTCCAGCACCTTGACCTTGACAATCTGGCCTTCCTGCAGGTAGTCGGTGACTTTTTCCACTCGCTCGTGCGCAATCTGGCTGATGTGCAGCAGGCCATCCTTGCCGGGCATCAGGTTGATGAGGGCGCCAAAGTCCAGGATCTTGGTGACCGGGCCTTCGTAGACCTTGCCGATCTCCACTTCGGCCGTGATCTGCTCGATGCGGCGCTTGGCTTCGTCGGCCTTGGCGGCTTCGGTTGCGGCGATGGTGATCGTGCCGTCTTCCTCGATATTGATCTGGCAGCCGGTTTCCTCGGTCAGCGCGCGAATCACGGAGCCCCCCTTGCCGATCACGTCGCGGATCTTCTCGGGGTTGATCTTCATGGTGTAGAGCTTGGGCGCGAAGTTCGACACTTCGGTCTTGGCTTCGCCCATGGCTTCCTGCATCTTGCCCAGGATGTGCATGCGCGCTTCCTTGGCCTGGGCCAGCGCCACCTGCATGATTTCCTTGGTGATGCCCTGGATCTTGATGTCCATCTGCAGCGCAGTGATGCCGTTGGTCGTGCCCGCTACCTTGAAGTCCATGTCACCCAGGTGGTCTTCATCGCCCAGGATATCGGTCAGCACGGCAAAGCGGTTGTCTTCCTTGATCAGGCCCATGGCGATGCCCGCCACATGCGCCTTCATGGGCACACCGGCGTCCATCATCGAGAGGCAGCCGCCGCAGACCGAAGCCATGGACGAGGAACCGTTCGACTCGGTGATCTCGGACACCACGCGCATGGTGTAGGGGAATTCTTCCTTGGTGGGCAAAACTGCAACCAGGGCACGCTTGGCCAGGCGACCGTGGCCGATTTCACGACGCTTGGTGCTGCCCATGCGGCCCACTTCGCCGGTGGCGAAGGGAGGCATGTTGTAGTGCATCATGAAGCGGTCTTCGTATTCACCCGCCAGTGCATCGATGCGCTGCGCATCGCGCTCGGTACCCAGCGTGGTCACCACCAGCGCCTGCGTTTCGCCCCGGGTGAACAAGGCGGAGCCATGGGTGCGGGGCAGCACGGAGCTGCGGATTTCGATGGGACGCACCGTACGGGTGTCGCGGCCATCGATGCGGGGCTCGCCCGCCAGAATCTGGCTGCGCACGATGCGCGCCTCAATGTCGAACAGCATGCCTTCGACCTTGACCGCGTCGAAAACCACGCCGGCCTCCTTCAGGTCGGCCATGACCACGGCGTAAGTCTCGCGGCAAGCATGCGTACGCGCCTGCTTGTTGCGGATCTGGTAGGCAGCGCGCAGCTTGTCTTCGGCCAATGCGCCAACCTTGGCGATGAGAGCCTCGTCCTTGGCAGGCGCCTGCCAGTCCCACACGGGCTTGCCCGCATCGCGCACCAGTTCATGGATGGCGTTGATGGCAATCTTGCCCTGCTCGTGGCCAAACACCACGGCGCCCAGCATCACGTCTTCGGGCAGCTGCTGCGCTTCGGATTCGACCATCAGCACGGCGGCTTCGGTGCCGGCCACGACCAGATCCATCTGGCTGTTCTTGCGCGCCGTCTGGCCGGGATTGAGCACATATTCACCGTTGATGTATCCCACGCGTGCCGCGCCAATGGGGCCGCTGAAAGGAATACCCGAGATAGCCAGCGCGGCACTCGACGCGATCAGCGCGGCAATGTCGGCATCCACTTCGGGGTTCAGCGAGACGGTATGAATGACCACATGCACTTCGTTGAAGAAGCCTTCGGGGAACAGCGGACGGATCGGGCGGTCGATCAGGCGGCTGGTCAACGTCTCGTGTTCGCTGGGCTTGGCTTCACGCTTGAAGAAGCTGCCGGGAATCTTGCCCGCAGCGTAGGTCTTCTCGATGTAGTCCACCGTCAGCGGAAAGAAATCCTGCCCCGGCTTGGCGCTCTTGGAGGCCACCACGGTGGCCAGCACCACGGTGTCGTCAATGTTCACCAGCACCGCGCCCGAGGCCTGGCGTGCAAACTCGCCCGTTTCCATGACGACAGTCTTGTCACCCCATTGGAAGGACTTGGTCACTTTGTTGAAAATGCTCATAATTGCTCCTGTTTTAATAGCTGATAGCGAGCTACCAGTAAGCGCTAGAGGCCAATTCAGAACACGATGCCATTCCAGTGAAACCGCACGCGGAGTTCAGTGGAATGACACAGCTTCGATCTGTTTGGCGCACCAGCAAAGTAAAAAACGCCTGAGCTAGCGTGCTAACCCAGGCGTTTTTGCATGCAAACAGCGTTTATTTGCGCAGACCCAGCTTGGCAATCAGCGCGGTGTAACGCTCGCCGTCCTTGGCCTTGAGGTAGTCCAGCAGCTTGCGGCGGCGGCTCACCATGCGCAACAAGCCACGGCGACCATGGTGGTCCTTGGCGTGCTGCTTGAAGTGGGGCATCAGTTCGTTGATGCGTGCCGTGAGCAATGCCACCTGCACTTCCGGGCTGCCGGTATCGTTGGCGGCACGGGCGTTGGCCTTGACAACTTCGGCCTTGATAGAGGATGCGATCATTGGATTTTTCCTGAATATGGCCTGCAGCCTCTTTTGGAGTAATACAGGCACTGGTTTTACTTGCGCCGGAAGCTGGAAGGGCCACCGGCGTGCGTCTTGCACCATGCAAAACCTCTCGATTGTACATGGCACCCGGTCCTGCGGGATTCTGCGCATACAAAGCCATCCTGGCGCATGGCACGATTCCCATCTCCATCAGAACGCAGAAAGACCGAACCATGCTGCCATCGCCTGCCCTCCTCCGCCGTGGTCGAGCGCCCTTCACGGCACTCCTGACCGCCTGCATCGCCCTCGCTCTGCTGGCAACCCCGGACAGCGTCATCGCGAAGCGCTCGGCATCGAGCACGCAGGACGGGGCGAAGAAAAAAGGTGTCACCAAGATCACATACCAGCGCAGCAGTTCCGAAGAAACCACCGCAGAACGCGATCGCCGCATGTACCGTGAATGCAAAGGCATGCACAACGCGGGGGCCTGCCGGGGGTACACGCGAAAATAGCGCCGCTCATCCCGGCATTGCTGCCATTCATCCCAAGAGCATGGCGGAGCCAATGGCGCTCCCCCTAGCATGGCGACATGCAAACAATGACACCATTCCGTGCCCACGCCGCGCCCAGCGGGACGGGCGCACGCCAGGCAAGCCAGGG
>JAMLIQ010000029.1 GCA_023954095.1 Burkholderiaceae bacterium
GTGCAGGCCACCGAGACGAATGACCAGAAGGTGAGCTTCACTGTGCCGTCGGGCAACTTCGGCAACGTCTGCGCTGGCCATGTGGCGCGCAGCATGGGTCTGCCCATTGATCAATTGGTGGTTGCGACCAACGAGAACGACGTGCTCGACGAGTTCTTCCGCACGGGCGTGTACCGCGTGCGCGCTAGCTGCGACACGCACGAGACATCGAGCCCCTCGATGGACATCAGCAAGGCCAGCAATTTCGAACGCTTTGTGTTCGACCTGCTGGGCCGCGACGGTGCGCGCACCAAGGCCTTGTTTGGCGATGCGTTGGCGCAAGACGGCCGGTTCGATCTGAGCGGGGACCCGGTCTTTGCCAATGCCGCGCAAAAATACGGCTTTGTCAGCGGCAAGAGCACCCATGCCGACCGCCTGGCCACCATCCGTGATACCCATGCACGCTTTGGCGTCGCCATCGACACCCACACCGCCGACGGCGTGAAGGTGGCGCGCGAGCACCGCGGCAACAGTGCGGTGCCCATGATCGTGCTGGAAACGGCCCTGCCCATCAAGTTTGCCGACACCATTGTCGAAGCGCTGGGCCACCCGCCCGCGTGCCCGGCCAAGTTTGTCGGCATCGAAAACCTGCCCCGCCGCGTGCAGGTCATGGCAGCCGATGTCGCGCAGGTCAAGGCCTATATCGAGCAGCATTGCAAGTAAAAATGCACCATGGCGCTTTCTGGCAAAGCGCTGATAGCTATCTAAACAATAGCAAAAGGATGTGTGGATGAAAGTGGCAGGCTTTGCCGGTTTTTCTGGCTGTGGCAAGACAACCCTGATCGAGCAGCTCATCCCCCTGCTGCGCCAGCAAGGGCAGCGGGTCTCGGTGGTCAAGCATGCCCACCACCGCTTCGACATCGACCATCCCGGCAAGGACTCCTACCGCCACCGCGAAGCCGGGGCCTTCGAGGTGGTCATCGCCTCGGACCGGCGCCTGGCGCTGGTGCGCGAGTTCGAGCAGCCGGCCCAGCTCAGCGTGCACCACCTGCTGGCCGAACTGTACGAGGGCGTGGACTGGGTGCTGGTGGAGGGCTTCAAGGAAAGCGACATCCTCAAGCTCGAGGTCTGGCGTGCACCGACGGCAGACCAGGAAGCCCGTCCCGTGCGCTACCCCGAGGATGACTTTGTGGTGGCCATCGCCACCGACACCCCTGAGCAGCTGCCCACCCCCACGCAACTGCCGGTGCTGGACCTGAACCATCCCGAGCAGGTCGCCCAGTGGCTGCTGGGGCAGGCTGATCGCTTCGAATACGACTGGGAACTGCACGGAGGCCTGCTGTGACGCCCCGCGCCCCCCTGATGCCGCTGGACGACGCCCTGGCCCGCCTGCTCGCGCAGGCGCTGCCTTTGCCGGGCGTGGACACCATGCGTACCTTCGATGCCGATGGCCGGGTGCTGGCGCACGACCTGGTGTCGGCCCTGCAGGTGCCGCCGCTCGACAACAGCGCCATGGACGGCTATGCACTGCGCTGCGCGGACGTGCCCCGACCCGGCACGGTGCTGCCGGTTTCGCAGCGCATCCCGGCGGGCCGAGTCGGGACGCCGCTGCAGCCCGGCACGGCAGCGCGCATCTTTACCGGAGCCCCGGTGCCCGAGGGGGCCGATGCCGTGGTCATGCAGGAAGAATGCAGTGCCGAGGGCGATGGCCATGTGCGCGTGCAGGCCACGCCCCGCGCGGGCCAGAACATCCGCCGCGCGGGGGAAAACATCACCCGCGGCTCCGTGGTGCTGCAGGCCGGTGCGCGCCTGACCCCTGCCGCACTGGGCCTGGCGGCCAGCATTGGCGTGGCCGAGCTGCCCGTGGCGCGCCGCCCGCGTGTGGCGCTGTTCTCCACCGGCGACGAACTGGCCATGCCCGGCGAAGTGGCGCCCGAACAGCTGCCGCCCGGCGCCATCTACAACAGCAACCGTTTCTTTCTGCGCGCCCTGCTGCAGCGCATGGGCTGCGAAGTCACGGACATGGGCATCGTGCCCGACCGGCTCGGCGCCACGCAGGACGCACTGCGCACCGCCAGCCTGGACCATGATGTGATCCTGACCAGCGGCGGCGTGTCGGTGGGCGAGGAAGACCACATCAAGCCCGCCGTGCAGGCCCTGGGGCAGCTCGACCTGTGGCAGATCGCCATCAAGCCTGGCAAGCCCTTTGCGTATGGCCGGGTCGGACCCGCGCATTTCCTGGGCCTGCCGGGCAACCCGGTGGCCAGCTTCATCACCTTTGCCATCCTGGTGCGGCCTTTTCTGCTGCGCTTGCAGGGCGTGCGCGATGCAGCGCCCCGTGGCATTGCGGCCCGCGCCGATTTCGACTGGCCCAAGGCCGACAAGCGCCGCGAGTTCCTGCGCGTGCGCTACAACGCTGCGGGCGCGCTGGACCTGTTCACCAACCAGGGCTCGGGCGTACTGACCTCGACCGTCTGGGGCGATGGCGTGGTCGACAACCCGCCCGGCCAGACCATCGCACGCGGCGACACGGTGCGCTTCCATTCGTTTGCGGAGATGCTGTCATGAGAAATGACCCCCACACTCGCCACTTCGGGGGGGTGGTGCCTCCCAAAGGGGCCGCTTTTCATCGGGGGGCGGCCCGGCGATGAAAAGGATCACCGTGCGCTATTTCGCCTCCATCCGCGAGGCCATCGGCCAGGGCAGCGAGCCGGTGCAAACATCGGCGGCCACGCTGGGCGCGCTGCGCGACGAACTGATTGCGCGCGGCGGCGCGCACGCCAGCAGCCTGGCGCGCGGCAAGGCCGTGCGCGTGGCGCTCAACCAGGTGCTGAGCGACGAATCCGCCGTACTGCACGACGGCGCCGAGGTGGCTTTCTTTCCGCCGGTGACGGGCGGTTAGCTACAAAAATGAGAGTTATCAGCGTGTGTATTGATTGAGTTTCAGATCAAAAATAGCCTGAAATTCAATGAATACAAGCGCTGGCTGCTCCTTTTTTTGATGATTTCGGGGGATAGGAGCGCGCCCCGACGCCATTGTTATGGTGCGGACAGCAATTCCGGACACTGCCACTGCAACAACTCTGCCAGACGGCTGACGATCCATGTCGCTTCGCCTGGTGCCATGGCCGACTCGGGCGTGCACAACCCGGCGTGCATGCGCTGCAGGATTTCTTTTTCGGACGGCGCCTGCACGTGGTACAGGATTTGCGCCTGTTCCACCAGGTGGCCCGCCAGGTCTTCGCACAGTTCGTAGCGGGCGCGCACCACATCGGCGCTCTCGCGCAGGCGGCCGCGTGTGTCGGTGTACACGGCCATGAAGCTTGGCGGCACCAGGATCTGGTTGTCGTGTTCCTGCATGGGGTGGCTTCAGTCGGGCGTGAACAGGCGTTCAAAGCGCGCCTGGTCGGCGGGCAGTTCGAACGTCACCATCTGCCCCATCTTCATGTCGGACAGTCTGCAGGCGGCAAACAGGCTGGCCTTGCCGGTCAGGCCGAAGCCGGGCAGATCGATCAGTGCATAGGGGAAGGGCAGGAACAGCTGGTGCTCGAAGATCGTGCGGTGCAGGTTGCGGGGGGACGGAAATAGTTTGTATCCGTCGATGGTGATTGTCTGGGTGGCCATCGTAGGGGGCGTTAAAGTGTGGGCACATCCTACCGACAATCCGGGGGGACCATCGAAAAGGGTTTCATGGCACGCAACAAGAACGAATGGGCCGCCAAGGTGTTTGCACTGGTGCGTGCGGGCAATGTGGATGCGGCCACGGCGCAGATCAAGGTGGCCCCCACGGTGGGCGACATCACGCGGCTCCAAACCTTGCTGGCCGCGCTGCCGCCCACGCCGGCGCTGCGGCAACTGGGCGCCTTTGTCGAGGAAGAACGCGCCCTGCTGGCCGCGCCGCGCCTGCACCGCTCGCCGTGACGCTGCGAAAATCCCTGCCATGACCGTACCCCGCGTTTCCATCCAGACCCCTGATTTCGATGTCTCGGCCGAACTGGCCGCGCTGCGCAGCACCCACCGGGGTGTGGGCGCGGTGTGCTGCTTTGTGGGCACGGTGCGCGACCGCAATGAGGGCGACGCTGTGGCCTCCATGGAGCTGGAGCATTACCCCGGCATGACCGAGAAGTCCATCGAGGCCATGATCGACGCGGCGCACCAGCGGTTCAGCATCTTCGGCGCCCGTGTCATCCACCGCGTGGGCCTGCTGCAGCCGCTCGACCAGATCGTGCTGGTGGCCGTAACCTCGGCGCACCGGGGCGAGAGCTTCCAGGCCTGCGAATTCTTGATGGACTACCTCAAGACCCAGGCGCCGTTCTGGAAGAAGGAAACCACGCCGCAAGGCGCGCGCTGGGTGGATGCGCGTGTCAGCGACGACGCTGCGCTGGCGCGCTGGGGCATTGAAGCCGGCAACGCAGAAGCTCCCTGAAGCGGCTTGCGGCGCCCGCAGCGCAAGGCCTCACCCTGGTTGGCTGCGTACCGACACGTTGTCGCTGTAGACAGACGTGATGCGGCCGTCGATCTCCACGCGCAATGCCCCGTGTGCGTCGATGCCCCGCCCCATGCCCGTCTGCATGCCGTGCGGGCCGCTCACGGTGAGTGGCTTGCCGGCCAGCCAGTCCATGTGCGCGAAATCCTGTGCAAAGGGCGCCAGTCCTTCCTGCTCGAAGCGCAGCAGGCCGGTGCGCAGATGGTCAATGACGGATGCTGCCAGCGCATTGCGGTCGGGCGGCGTGCCGCCGCACAGCGTGGCCAGGTCGGTCACCGGCTGATCGAGCGTGCCGTGCAGGGTGGGCGACAGGCGCACGTTCAGGCCCACCCCCACGCGCACTACGCTGGGGCCGTCGTATTCACCGCTGACCTCGATCAGGATGCCGGCCAGCTTGCCTTGGTCGGTCACCACATCGTTGGGCCATTTGAGCTGCAGCCCCGGCACCCCGGCGCTGGCCAGCGCCTGCACCACGCACACCCCCATGGCGATCGACAGCCCCGACAGCCGTGCCGGGCCGCCGGAAAAGTGCTTCAGGCATGACAGGGTGAGGCCCAGTCCCGGCGGTGAGAGCCAGCCATGGCTGCGCCGCCCGCGCCCGAGGGTCTGGTGCTCGGCCAGGACGACCGTCAGGTCCGGTGCGTCGGGCAGAAGGCGCGCCAGTGCATCCTGGGTCGAATCCAGCTCCCAGTGCAGATGGATGGGTGCCCCAACTGCTGTGCCCGGCTTGGAAATGATTGATGGAATGTGCAGCAGCTGCAGGGGCCAGGGCATCCGGTAACCGGCGCGGCTGCGCGCCTCGATGGGCAAGCCCATGGCCCGCAAGGCAGCAATCTGCTTCCAGACGGCCGCCCGTGTCACCCCCAGGCGGGTGGCGAGCGCTTCGCCGGAAACAGCGTTGCCAGCGGCCAATTGGTGCAGCAGTTCTCTGGCGGGCGGTTCGGGATGCATGCGCAGAGTGTGCCTCAGGTCGGGTGGGTGCGGATGCGGGAGCCACCGGGTGTGCGAAGCGGCGCAAAGTGAACGCTGCGCCATGGCTGCAGTGGGATGTTGGGGTTTTTGGACTGATTAAGAATAAATAATTACGTAAACAAAATAACTTATTAAAAGTTGACAATTCGGATGATGCTCCCCATACTTGCGCCGGTTTCGACGGGTGTAGGTGTGCTGCGCCCGGCGCGGGTCTTTATCACCATCTCAGAGGAATCCATGTCTCAAGATCTTTCCAGTAACGTCTCCCTCCCCGCATCCCGTTATCCCAATGGGGTGCGCCAGCTGGCCCTGGTTCTGGGCGGCACGGCGGTGCTGACCGCGTCGTCCTATGTCAGCATTCCGATGCAGCCGGTACCGGTGTCGCTGCAGACCTTTGCGGTGCTGATGGTGGGCGCGCTGTACGGCTGGCGCCTGGGCGGTCTGACCGTGCTGGCCTGGCTGCTGGAGGCGGCGCTCGGCATGCCCGTGCTGGCGGGCGGCAAGGGGGGGCTGGCCCCGTTCTTTGGCCCGACGGCAGGCTATTTGCTGGCGTTCCCGCTGGGGGCCGTGCTGATGGGCTGGCTGGCCGCGCGGGGTTGGGATGGCGCCCATCCGCTGCGTGCCTTTGGGGCCATGCTGCTGTGCACCACCTTGATTCTGTTGCTGGGTGGCGCGTGGCTGGGCGCGATGATCGGCGCGGCCAAGGGCTGGCAGCTGGGCGTGCTGCCCTTCCTGGTGGGCGATGTCGTGAAGTCGGCCCTGGGCGCCGCCACGCTGGCACTGTGGCACACGGCCCGCACCCGGCTGCCACGCACGTGACGGTGGCGCTGCGCGCACACCATGTGCTGTGCATGCTGACCTACGTCGGCAAAGGCTACAGCCCCGCGTTTGTGCGCAACTTCGATGGCATCGTCCACCGCCTGGCTGCGGGCGAGGAGGCGTGTCTGGTGGAGGGGCCGGATGCCGTTTGTGCCCCGCTGTGCGAGAGCGAAGGGGCCTGCGCACATTGCCATGGCGCTGCAGTGCGGGCGCGTGACCAGCGCGCGGCGCAAGCGCTGGGCCTGTTGCTGGGTCGGTCGGTGGGTCTTGGCAGCCGCCTGCAACTGGATGGGGCCTTGCTCGCGCGCCTGCGCACGGCGTACACCAGCGGTCAGATGCGGGGGGCGTGCGCGGGCTGCGACTGGGCTGACCTGTGCACGGGCATTGCATCGGCCGGTTACGAAGGCGTGCGCCTGCGCATGCCGGTAACGGTGCCAGAGCAGAACTGAGCGCCCCGGCCCGTTCGGGTCGCACCACAGCCGCAATAACCGCGTGAACACGCCTGCTGGCGCGGTTGAAAATGCAAGCCGTCAAGTGCGGCAGGAACGTTATTGCCGACGAGCGTTCTCCGCGCACGACGGGCCTTGGCGACCGGAGGTGTCTGCACAGCAAAGGGACGGTGCTGCTGCGGCAGACCGCACAGTGAGCGCGCCGCGGATCCGTGCCACGTTGCGATTCATCTGCTGGCGCACCACCGTCTTGAACAGCCAGGCTTTCATTCCGCTCAGGTTGACGCCGTGCCTGGAATAGAAGGTGTCCGGGTCGTCATACACACCGTAATCGTGGTTGATGCCGTCTTTCTGGATGTAGGTAGGCCGACCGCGCCACTCAACACCTGGATCGTGCAGGTTGGGCGTGGCTGCGCCGTAGCCGCAGAAGGCGCCGCGGTGCGTGGCAAAGCGCTGCTGCAACGCCCGGAGATACGCATGGTCCAGAATGAAACCTTCCAGGGGAATCCACGCGCCCTCGAACCACACCTCCACCCAGCTGTGGACAATGCTGCGCGGTGCCAGCCAGTATGCAATGCCCGTGACGGCGCCCTTTTGCAGCGCTTTGTCGATGGTGAAGCCGTGAAAACGGCAGGCAATGCCGCAGGCCCGCAGCAGAGCCATCAGCAGCGTGCCCTTGGTGTTGCACTGGCCCAGCCCCTCGGCCAGTACGTCGGATGCGGGCAGGTCGTCTGACGCGTTGTAGCCAAAGGCCACCTCGTTGCGCACGAAGTCGTAGACGGCGCCGATGCGTTCGCGCTCAGGCAGGCGCAGCCAGCCGCGCTCGCGTACCAGTGTCTGAATGCGGGCATGGTGGTAGTCGAGCAGTGGGGTGTCTCTCAGCAGGTTCGGGGCGGTGTGTGCAGGCATGGTGTCGGTCCGGGATGATGGAGACTCCATTGAAGACCTTGAAGAAACTTCAAGGTCAATCGGAATTTGGAGATCCACGCAAATCGGTGCCGTGCGTGGTTGAAAAATCCGTGCCGGGCCTAAGCTGAAGGGCAACCAGAGGAGTCTTCATGCGTCTCGATAAACTCACCACCAAATTTCAGGAAGCCCTGTCCGATGCCCAGTCGCTCGCGCTGGGGCATGACAACGCCTACATCGAACCCGTCCACCTGCTTGCCGCCATGCTGCGCCAGGACGACGGCCCGCGCGCCTTGCTCGAGCGTGCCGGGGCCAATGTGCCCGGCCTGCTGGCAGCGGCCGAGGCGGCCATCAAGCGCCTGCCGCAAGTCACCGGGCAGGACCAGGTGCAGGGCGGGCCCGAGCTGGGCCGCGTGCTGCAGGCGACGGAGAAGGAAGCCATCAAGCGCGGCGACCAGTTCATCGCCAGCGAGCTGTTTCTGCTGGCCTTGATCGACAGCAAGGGCGAGGCTGCGCGCATCGCCAAGGAAAACGGGCTGACCCGCAAAAGCCTGGAGTCGGCCATCGAGGCCGTGCGCGGCGGCACGAAAATGGACAGCGCCGAGGGCGAGGGCCAGCGCGAGGCTCTGAAGAAATACTGCATCGACCTGACCGAGCGCGCCCGTGCGGGCAAGCTGGACCCGGTCATTGGCCGTGACGACGAAATCCGCCGCGCCATCCAGGTGCTGCAGCGCCGCACCAAGAACAACCCCGTCCTGATCGGCGAACCCGGCGTTGGCAAGACCGCCATCGTCGAGGGCCTGGCGCAGCGCATCATTGCCGGAGAGGTGCCCGATTCGCTCAAAGGCAAGCGCGTACTCTCGCTGGACATGGCGTCCCTGTTGGCGGGAGCCAAGTTCCGGGGGGAGTTTGAGGAGCGTCTCAAGACCGTGCTGAACGAGCTGGCCAAGGACGAGGGGCAGACCATTGTCTTCATCGACGAGCTGCACACCATGGTGGGCGCCGGCAAGGCCGAGGGCGCCATGGATGCGGGCAACATGCTCAAGCCCGCCCTGGCCCGCGGCGAGCTGCACTGCGTGGGCGCCACCACGCTGGACGAGTACCGCAAATACATCGAGAAGGACGCTGCGCTGGAGCGCCGTTTTCAGAAAATCATCGTCGGCGAGCCTACGGTGGAGGCCACCATCGCCATCCTGCGGGGCCTGCAGGAGCGCTACGAGCTGCACCATGGCGTGGAGATTACCGACCCGGCCATCGTGGCAGCGGCCGAGCTGTCCAACCGCTACATCACCGACCGCTTCCTGCCCGACAAGGCCATCGACCTGATCGACGAGGCGGCCTCCAAGATCAAGATCGAGATCGACTCCAAGCCCGAGGTGATGGACAAGCTCGACCGGCGCCTGATCCAGCTGCAGATCGAGCGTGAGGCGGTGAAGAAGGAGAAGGACGAGGCGTCGCAGAAGCGTTTTGGCCTGATCGAGGAAGAGATCACTTCCCTGCAGAAGGAAATCGCCGACCTTGACGAAATCTGGCAGCAGGAGAAGGCCCAGGCCCAGGGCAGCCAGCATGTGCGCGAGGAACTCGAGCACGTCAAGCTGCAGATCGAGGAGCTCAAGCGCAAGGGCGACTTCAACAAGGTGGCCGAGCTGCAGTACGGCAAGCTGCCCGAGCTGGAAAAGCAGCTCAAGGAAGCCCAGGACAAGGAATCAGGCGCAGGAGCCCACCAGCCCAATCGCCTGCTGCGCACCCAGGTGGGCGCCGAGGAAATTGCCGAAGTGGTGAGCCGCGCCACGGGTATACCGGTTTCCAAGATGATGCAGGGTGAAAAAGACAAGCTGCTGCAGATGGAAACCAAGCTGCACGAGCGCGTGGTGGGCCAGGACGAGGCGATTGCCGCCGTGGCCAATGCCATCCGCCGCTCGCGCTCGGGCCTGTCGGACCCGAACCGCCCCACGGGCAGTTTCCTGTTCCTGGGCCCAACGGGCGTGGGCAAGACCGAGCTGTGCAAGGCGCTGGCGGGTTTCCTGTTCGACAGCGAAGACCACCTGATCCGCATCGACATGAGTGAATTCATGGAGAAGCATTCGGTTGCCCGCCTGATTGGCGCTCCGCCCGGCTACGTGGGCTACGAGGAAGGCGGCTATCTGACCGAGGCCGTGCGCCGCAAGCCCTATGCCGTGCTGCTGCTCGACGAGGTGGAAAAAGCCCACCCGGACGTGTTCAACGTGCTGCTGCAGGTGCTTGACGATGGGCGCCTGACCGACGGCCAGGGCCGCACCGTGGACTTCAAGAACACCGTGATCGTGATGACCAGCAACATCGGCTCGCATCTGATCCAGGCGATGGTGGGGCAGGACTCGCAGGACATCAAGGACGCGGTCTGGGGGGAACTCAAGAACCATTTCCGCCCCGAATTCTTGAACCGCATCGACGAGACCGTGGTGTTCCACGCGCTCGATGCCGGGCACATCGAATCGATTGCGCGTATCCAGCTGGAGATTTTGCAGGCGCGCCTGGCCAAGATGGATCTGGCGCTGCAGGTTTCCCCTGCGGCGCTGGCCGAACTGGCCAAGGTCGGGTTCGACCCGGTGTTTGGCGCACGGCCCCTCAAGCGTGCGATTCAGCAGCGCATCGAGAACCCGCTGTCCAAGCTGCTGCTGGAGGGGCGCTTTCCGCCCAAGAGCGAGATTGCGGTCGGCGTCGATCCGGTGCTGGAGCCGGGCGTGTTCCGCTTCAACGCCGCACAGCAGACGTGATGATGCTATGATAAAAATAGCTTGTGGCGTTTGATGGACGGGCGTTGCGAGCTGTTTTATCCCTATTTTTACAAACCGGTCAGGAGATGGTTTGAACGATTTTTTTGCCGATGTACTGCGCCTGCTGTTGCGGCTGGTACTGGTGGCCGTGGGCTTTGTTTTCTTTTTGAGCCTGCTGGCGGCCGCCCTGGTGCTGGCGCTGGTGTGGGGGCTGCGCGCTGTGTGGGCGCGGCTCACGGGGCGGCCCATCACGCCCTGGACCACGCGCATCGACCCGCGTGCCGGCTGGAGCACGGTGTACCGCTCCAGTACCCGCTGGCGCGCCACGGGCGCTGCGCCCGGCGGCGCCGACGAGGCACCGTCGTCCGTGCCCGTGCACCTGCGGCCTCTGCCTGGTGCCGACGAAGTGACCGATGTGCAGCCGCGGGAGCCGGGTGAGAAGTGATCCTGCGTTCGGCCCGCAGCGGGAAGATAGACCTTTTCCTCTAGACACGGATTCCGGTCGTCCCTCTATGATGTGCCATGAACTCAGTCGACCTCCAAGCCCTTTTTGACGCCCAGTACCAGGCCAGCCGTGCCCAGGTGAACGTGCCCCTGCTGGTGCGCCGTGAACGCCTGCTGCGCATGCGCAAACTCCTCGACGAGCACAGCGGCACGCTGGCGGCGGCGGTCGAGGCCGACTTTGGCGTGCGTTCGCAGCGCCTGACCGAGGTGGCCGACATGTTCGTGCTGCGCACCCTCCTTTCGCACACGCTCAAGCACCTGAACCGCTGGAGTCGGCCGCAAAAGGTGCGTACCCCCCTCTACCTGCAGCCCGCCAGCGCCATGATTCAGCGCCAGCCGCTGGGTGTGGTGGGCGTGATTGCGCCTTGGAACTACCCGGTGCAGCTCGCTCTGGCGCCGGCCATTACTGCGCTGGCTGCGGGCAACCGGGTGATGATCAAGCCGAGTGAACTCACGCCGCACACCTCGGCGCAGCTGGGGCTGCTGTTGGCCCAGTTTTTCGCCCCCGACGAGGTGTGTGTGGTGCAGGGGGATGCGGCAGTGGCGCAGGCCTTCAGCGCACTGCCTTTCGACCACCTGGTGTTCACCGGTTCCACCGCCGTGGGCCGCAAGGTGGCGCAGGTGGCCGCGGCCAACCTCACGCCCACCACGCTGGAGCTGGGCGGCAAGTCGCCCTGCATCATCGACACCAGTTGCGACCTGCAGGACGCTGCGCTCAAGATTGCGCACGGCAAGCTGCTCAACGCCGGGCAGACCTGCATTGCTCCTGATTACGTGCTGCTGCCCCGGGGCAGCGAGGCTGCGTTTGCCGATGCCTATCGCGCCGCCGTGGCGCGGTTGTTTCCGAGCATTGCGGGCAACCAGGATTACGCATCCATCATCAGTCCACGCCACCTGGCCCGCCTGCGCACCATGCTGCAGCAGGCCCAGACGCAGGGCGCCGACGTGCAGAACATGGACCCCGCGCCAGGCGCCATGCCCGACCCGGCCGCCGCCGTGCAGGACGGCGGCACCAGCCGCCAGATGGCGCCCGTGCTGGTGTTTGGCGCCACCTCGGGCATGCAGCTCATGCAGGAGGAAATCTTCGGCCCCATTCTGCCGGTGGTGTCGTACGAGCGGCTCGACGACGCCATTGCCCACATCAACGCGGGGCCGCGCCCGCTGGCGCTGTACTGGTTTGGCGCCAATGGCAGCGTGCGCGACGATGTGCTCGCACGCACCGTGAGCGGCGGTGTCAGCGTGAACGATACCCTCATGCACATTGCGCACGACAACCTGCCCTTTGGCGGGGTGGGCGACAGCGGCTGGGGGGCCTACCACGGCGAGTCGGGCTACCTGCGCTTTTGCCACCAGAAATCGGTGCTGGTGCAGTCGCGCTGGGCCATGGGCTCGCTGTTCTACCCGCCGTACGGCCAGCGTTTCGACCAGGTCATGGGTTTGCTGCGCCGCTGGCTTTGAAGGCGCTTGGCGTCCCCTCTGCAGGGGGGCTTCGGAGTGGTGCGCAAGGCTGCTGAAAAGGGGGCGGATGCGTTTGCGGCGACAATGCGCCTCCGTTTTCTTTTTCGTTGTCCGTTTCCGGTCGGTTTTTTCATGTCCAGTATCCAGGTTCGTCCCGCCACGCTTCGCGATGCCAAAGCCATTGCCCAGATCCACACCCTTGCCGCACAGGCCGCCTACCAGGGCCTGGTGCCCGAGGACCAGTTGAAATCCCTCTCCATCGAGAAACGCCAGGCTTACTGGCGTGAGGCCATCGAATTCTGCGAACCCCAGGTGCAGGTCGCCGTGGAGGGTGAAAAAATTGTCGGCTTTGTCGGTTTCGATCGCTCGCGCGACGAGAAATCCCGCCCCACCACCGGTGAGATCTGGGCCATCTACGCGGCCCCCACGCACTGGAACAAGGGTGTGGGCCTGGCCCTGTGGGACGCCGCGCGCGATGGCCTGCAGGAAGAGGGTTGCACCAACGTCACCGCCTGGGTGCCGCTGCGCAATGAGCGTGCGCTGCGTTTTCACGAACTTGCCGGTTTCAAGCGCGAAATGACCACGGCCAAGACGGCGGTGGTGGGCGGCGTGAAGATCGAGGAAGTACGCCTCAAACGCCCCTTGAATTAGGAACAGCTCCCTGTGTCACTGCGCTCCTTCCCCCCTTCTCTGGCATCGCTGGGCGGTGCGGAAGGGGGACGCCCCCAGCGCGGCGCTGCTCGCCTGGGCCGCGCGCGTTTCGCATGGTGCGGGTGGTGCGCAGCGGCATGACAACTGAGGATGCTCCCATGATGGAATGGAACGAACAGGGCGAGGTACGCCAAGCGCACTGGCGTTCCGAAAGCGGCGCTCCGGCGCCGCGCCGCGTGGAACTGGCCAAGGACACCTTGTCCGCCGACTCGGCTTACCGCCTGGCCTGCGCCGGCACGGCCATGCTGTGGCGCAGTGATTTTCAAAACGCCCGCCTGATGTTGCAGGCTCTGCAGCGCCGCATCGAGGCCAAACCGCCCAAGGCAGCCGCCCGCGCAGCCGCCAAGATCGCCGCATCCACGCCCGAAGAGGTGTTTCACCTGCACCGCCAGGCGCAGGCGCAGCGCTCGCGCACGCTCTCTGCCCTGGTGATCCAGGTCGAAGGCGACTACAGCATCCCGCTGCGCCGCGCCCCCGACTGGAAAGAAGCGCTGACCGAAGCCTGGGGCCCCGCCACGGGCGCGGCGCAGGTGGTGTCATTGCGCGAGCTGCTGGGCGTGGTGGGCGCGCACGAATGGCGCAAAAAAGGCGTGGAAATTGCCGCGCTGGGCGATGCGCCCCGCAACCGTATTCACCCGCACTACGGAGTTTTCTCGCCGGTGCGCGGTGAATACATCGACCTGGTTGCGGAAACGCCGCTGCCTTCCCAAGAGCTGGCGTTTGACATCGGCACCGGCACCGGTGTGCTTGCCGCCGTGCTGGCGCGCCGCGGTGTGCGCCGCGTGGTCGCCACCGAAAACGCCCCGCGCGCCCTGGCCTGCGCCCGGGACAATCTGCAGCGGCTGGGCCTGGCCCAGCAGGTCGCGCTGCAGGACGTGGACTTGTTCCCCGAAGGGCAGGCGCCGCTCATCGTCTGCAACCCGCCCTGGGTGCCGGCGCGGCCGAGCGCGCCCATCGAGCGCGCGGTATACGACGAAGGCAGCCGCATGCTGCAAGCCTTTCTGGCGGGGCTGTCGACGCACCTGGCGCCCGGCGGCGAAGGCTGGCTGGTGCTGTCCGACCTGGCAGAGCACCTGGGCCTGCGCACCCGCGCGCAGTTGCTCGGGTGGATTGATGCAGGCGGCCTGCGCGTGCTCGAGCGCCACGATGTGCGCCCCGTGCACGCCAAGGCCGCCGCATCGGGCGACGCCTTGCAGGCTGCGCGTGCGGCCGAAGTCACGTCGCTGTGGCGGCTGGCTGCGGCCTGAGGAGCGCAGGGCGCAGGCCGGGCGAGGGGGGCGCGGCCTCTTGGGGCAACAACTGGACCATGCGCTCACGGATGGCTGCCGCCCGTTGTGCACCGGCCAGGTAGCCCACCTCTTCCAGCAACGCCTCGCCCACATCCAGCATGCTCCAGCGGTCGCGTGCGCCGCGCAGCGCCACGCGGTAGTGCTCGGCCAGTGGGGGATTGCGCCGCGCAAACATGCGTTCGCAAATATCGAACAGGTACATGCGCGTGCCCGCCAGCGAGCGCAAAGACGCGTGCTGCGCCAGCACCATGGGCGGCGCGGTGGCGGGCAGATCCTCCTCGTCCGGCACCGGCAGACCGAGGTAGCCCGCGTGCACCAAGGCATCGACAATCTGCCGACCTTCGCCGTTGTACATCGCCTGCAGCTCGTGCAAGGGCTTGCCATCTGCCAACAGCAGCAGCGAGCGCTCGCGCAGGCTCAGCGTGCGTATGCCGGGCTGCAGTTCGAGGCGGGCTTTGTCGGTCTTGAGCAGCATCATGGGGCTCGGTATGAAAGGGTGCTGCCCGCTATTGCAGCAGCGACGGATGACGGCTTGATGACCTTGGTGGCAGAGCGGCAGCTCTTGCAGGTGCGTGAGGGTGTGAACAGGCCCTGGCTTGCGGCATCAATGGGCCAGAAGGTGTGTGCTGCCCAGCAGGCCCATGGACCGGACGTGGCCCGTCAGGCGTACAAATTGCACGATACATTGGCGAGGCTGACGAGATGGAATCTTGTGAAGTCGAAACGAATGAGGACGATGATTTGGTGAGTGAGATGAATTCACTGGCTGAACTTCCGAACCTTGGGCCGAAGTCGCAGGCCATGCTCGTCCATGCAGGAATCTGTAGCCTGGCCCAGCTTCGTGCGCTAGGCTCTGTAGCCGCGTATGCTGGCGCTCGAAGAACAGGAGCGTCAGTCGGATTTGGCTTTGTACACCGAGGGCCATGTTGCGCGCGGACGCCGGTGAGGTTGAGCGCCCCCCTCCCGTTGCCGGAAATTCCTGACGTCAGTGGACTGAATGCTATTAAAATAATAGCTTATAGCGCTTGTCCATATTGGCCTGGATGCCATTTTTCATGAATTCTCAGTCATTCCCCTGCCGCCTGAACCACCCCCCATGACCCTGCTGCTTGCCCCCATGGAGGGCCTTCTCGACTTTGTGCTGCGCGATGTGCTGACCCGCGTGGGCGGCGTGGACCGGTGCGTGTCCGAGTTCATTCGCGTCACGGGCACGCTGCTGCCCGACAAGGTGTTTCTGCGCTATGTCCCTGAACTGCTCAATGGTGGCCGCACCCTCGCCGGTGTGCCGGTGCGTGCGCAGCTGCTGGGCTCTGACCCGGTGTGCATGGCCGAGAACGCTGCCAGCCTGGCCGCACTGGGGCCGGAGGGCATTGACCTGAATTTTGGTTGCCCGGCCAAGGTGGTCAACCGCCATGGCGGCGGTGCGGCGCTGTTGCAGGAGCCCGAACGCATTGCCGCCCTGGTGGCGGCCGTGCGCCGGGCGGTGCCCGCGCACCTGCCCGTGTCTGCCAAGATGCGCCTGGGCTTCCACGATGCCAGCCTGGCGCTGGAATGCGCCCGGGCCATGCAGGACGGCGGGGCGTGCGAGATCGTGGTGCATGCGCGCACCAAGCTCGATGGCTACCGCCCGCCCGCTTACTGGGAGCAGATTCCGGCCATTCGCGCTGCAGTGGCGGTGCCGGTGGTGGCCAATGGCGAGATCTGGACGGTGGAGGATGCGCAGCGCTGCCGTGCCGTCTCTGGCTGCGACGCCCTGATGCTGGGCCGGGGCATGGTGGCCGACCCGGGCCTGGCGCGTGCCTTGCGGGCGGCCGATGCCGGGCTGCCCGGGACTGATACCGTGGCATGGGCCGAACTGCTGCCGCACCTGATGGATTTCTGGCGGCTGGTGTGTGCCGACCTGGAGCCGCGCCAGCGTGCCGGGCGGCTCAAGCAGTGGCTCAATCTGATGCGCAGGCGCTTTCCCGAGGCCGAGCGGGCCTACCAGCAGGTGCGCACCATGACGGACCAGGCGGCCATTACGCTGTGGCTGCAGGCGCTGCCTACAGCAGACTGTCCGGCGCCAGTGGCCCCAGCAGCCTGAGCATGAGCCGCAGCGGCAGGCTGGCGTCGGGCTCGGTGTCGCTGTCAGGCAGGTCGCTGCCTTCGGGGGCGTGCCAGCGCAGTGGCTGGTCCGGGCTTTGCGTGACCTGCCAGGCCAGCGCGCCCAGGGCTTGCTCGATACGCCCGATGACCCGGCCCGATAAATCCCTGCTGCGGATGAGCAAGGCAATTTCGGTGTTCTGCCGCTGAGAGCGCTGATCGAGGTTCATCGACCCCACGGCCAGCAGCCGCCCATCCATCACCAGCAGTTTGGAGTGCAGCATGGCCCGCGAACCGCCGGTGCTGCCGGTGGTGCTGAAGGCGCCGCGCAGGCCGGTCAGCTCGCTGCGCATCTCGAACAGCTCGACCCCCATGGCCAGCAGCGCGGGCCGGTGGCGCGCGTAGCCCGCATGCGCGATGGGCGCGTCGTTGGACGCCAGGGAGTTGGTCAGCACCCGCACCCGCACGCCCCGGGCGCGGGCGGCGGCAAAGGCCTGGAGCATGTCCGGGCCCGGCACAAAGTAGGGCGAGATGATGAGCAGGTCTTTGCGTGCATGGCCCATGAGCTGGAGCAGGCCATCGACCACGGTGTCGGTGGCTGCGTCCGTGGGCTGTGGTTCGGCAGGTGCAGTGGTTCGGCCTTTGCGCGCCGTCAAGGTCATGGGGGAGGCCTTGGCCGGAGACCGTTCGGGCAAAGGGGTTGTGCCTTCGTGTTCTTCGGTGGGTATTTTGGCTGGCTGATCCACCAGTACTGCAGCGGGTGCCCAGATGAAGGCGGCCTGGGCCAGGTCCATGGGTTGCTGGTTCCAGATGTAGGCGCGTTGGTCGGCGGTGCTTTCGTGCGGGCCTGGGCGTTCTGCGGCGGCGGATGTTTCGGGGGCGGTTGGCGCAGCGGCATCCGCTGCCTGAAAGCGGCTGCGCATCGTGTCGAGTTCCTTGCGGGTGACGAGAGACTGTACCGGGTAGGCGCGCTGGTTGTTCCAGTAGCTGTCAAAGCTGCGTGAGAGCTCCTGCACCACCGGGCCCGCCGCCAGTACGTCCAGATCCACAAAATTGCCGGTGTCGGCGTTGCCGAAATACGCATCGCCCAGGTTGCGCCCACCCGTGACACCCATGGCATTGTCGGCAATGAAGAGCTTGTTGTGCATGCGTTGCTGCAGGCGCTGGAAGTCGCCCAGCATGCGGAACATACGGCCCAGGCCTGAGCTGCGGGCGCCCGGCACGGGGTTGAACATGCGCATCTCGATGTTGGGCACGAACGCCAGGCGCATGACCTGCGCATCGCGCTCCGTGCTGTGGAAATCGTCCAGCAGCACGCGCACCCGCACTCCCCGCCGTGCAGCAGCCACCACGCTGAGCAGCAGGCGCTCGGTGCTGGTGTCTGCGTGGATGGCGTAGTACTGCAGGTCGAGTGTCTTTTGGGCCGCTTCGACCAGGGCCAGGCGGCTGCTGTAGGCGGCCTGCGGGCCGCTGAGCAGCAGGAATCCTGAAGGGGAACGGGCGCCTGCTGCGGTGCGGCGTTCGTTGACCAAGCGGCCCAGCGGGGTGCTCAGGGGCGCCTCCAGTGCGTGGCTGACCGGGCGGTCCACCTCTTTCGGCAGTCCGGTGCAGCCCCCGACAGCCAGCAGGGCCGCAACACCCGCCAACCAGCGGCCCCAGCAGGTGCGTGCCGGGTGTTTCGGCGGAGGGCGGGGGGGTGCGAGGAGGTGCATGGCGTGGGGTCCTTCGAGGCAGCTTATTCCATTTCCAGGTCCAACGATTGCTTTGTCGGCATCGCGTGGGCGATGGATCGAGAAATGGAATGCCCCCATCGAGACCGGCGCCTTGAAGGTATATCGCGGCTGTACGGGCGCGCCTGTCGGACAAGGCCGCGCTTGCCCTTGGGCCATGGTGCCGTGACGGCGCGGTTCCCCTACCAGCTCACCTCGCGGTCGGGTGTGGCGCTGATCTTGTGGATGGACAGGTCGGCACCGTCGTACTCTTCTTCTTGCGACAGGCGCAGTCCCAGTGTTGCCTTGAGCGCACCATAGACCACGGTGCCCCCCAACAGCGCCCAGCCCACCCCCATGAGGGTGCCCAGAAGCTGGCCGGTGAAGGTCACGCCACCCAGTCCCCCGAGAGCCTTGCTGCCGAAAAGGCCTGCCGCCAGGCCACCCCAGGTGCCGCACAGGCCGTGCAGCGGCCAGACGCCCAGCACGTCGTCGATCTTCCAGCGGTTTTGCGTGAGCGTGAACATGTACACAAAGATGAAGCCGGCCACGGCGCCCACCACCAACGCGCCCAGCGGGTGCATCAGATCGGAGCCTGCGCATACGGCCACCAGACCGGCCAGCGGGCCGTTGTGCACAAAGCCGGGGTCATTGCGGCCCGCCACCAGCGCTGCCAGCGTGCCGCCCACCATGGCCATGAGCGAGTTGACGGCGACCAGCCCCGAGATTTTGTCCAGCGTCTGTGCGCTCATCACGTTGAAGCCGAACCAGCCCACCACCAGCACCCACGAGCCCAGCGCCAGAAAAGGAATGCTCGATGGCGGGTGGGCCGAGATGGCGCCGTCCTTGCGGTAGCGGTTGGCGCGCGAGCCCAGCAGCAGCACGGCGGGCAGGGCAATCCAGCCGCCCACGGCATGCACCACGACCGAACCGGCGAAGTCATGAAACACTGCGCCCGTCAGTGTCTTGATCCAGGCCTGCACGCCAAAATGCTCGTTCCAGGCGATACCTTCGAAAAAGGGGTAGACAAAGCCCACAATGGCGGCGGTTGCCAGCAGCTGGGGCCAGAACTTGGCGCGTTCGGCAATGCCGCCCGACACGATGGCAGGGATGGCTGCGGCAAACGTCAGCAGGAAGAAAAACTTGACCAACCCGTATCCACTGTGCATTGCCAGGGTTTCTGCGCCGACAAAGAAGTGGGCGCCATAGGCAACGCCATAGCCCACGGTGAAATACACCACGGTGGAGACTGAAAAGTCCACCAGGATTTTGACCAGCGCGTTGACCTGGTTTTTCTTGCGCACTGTGCCCAGTTCCAGAAAGGCGAAGCCCGCGTGCATGGCAAGCACCATGATGGCGCCGAGCAGTATGAACAATGTATTCGTGCCCTGTTGGAGTGATTCCATGGTGACCCTTGTGCGTTGGTGTGAACTGTTCTGGTGCGCTGGGGCGTGAAACGCCCGGCATGCACCGGTATCAAGCAAAAAATGCGCCAACACGGGGCTGGATATGGTGCGGATTCGTTGCACCGGAATGGTGCCTTGGTGGCCGGGAACGCCTGCGGCTGGTGCATGCCGCTGCCAAGGCGTGAGGAACCACAAAAAAGCCCCTGCGGTCATGGGCGGCAGGGGCTTTGTTTTGCTATTTTAATGATAGCCTATTGCGCTTTGTACATAAGCGCTAGTGGCCTAAAAGACCATTATTTTGCGGCGGCACGGGCCTGTGCCAGCCATTGGTCAAAGGCCTTCTGGTGCGCCTTGATCCAGCCTTCGGTGTGGCGGGTGATGTCGGCGGCCGTGTTTTCTCCCTGGGCCATGCGGTTGTTCTGGGCGTTGATGTCGCTGATCGGCAGCTTCATCACTTCGAACAGCTTGCCGGCGGCGGGATTTTTCTCCACAAAGGCCTTGTTGGCCACGATCTGCTGCTTGTTCACTACGAAACCGTAGTTCTTTCCATTGGAGAGCTTGGTGTCGAGTTTTGCCTGCTCACCGGGCAGCGAGGAAAAAGGCACTTCGAGCCAGACGACGTCGGTGCCGGGCTTGAGCTGGGCACTGACCCAGTAAGGCGTCCAGGTGTAATAGAACACGGGCTTGCCTGCCTTGTAGCGTGTGATGGTGTCGGCAATCAGTGCGGAATAGCTGCCCTGCTGGTGCGTGACGGTATTGCGCAGCTTGAATGCGGTGAGCTGGTGCTCGATCACGGCTTCGCAGCCCCATCCCGGGTTGCAGCCCGTCAGGTCGGCTTTGCCGTCACCGTCGGCGTCAAACAGTTTGGCGATTTTCGGATCCTTGAACTGGCCAATGTTGGTGATCTTGTACTGGTCGGCCGTCTTCTTGTCGATCAGGTAGCCCTGCGCGGCATTGTCGGAGTAAACGCCCTTGCGCGAGAGCTTGGCATCGCCACCGGCATTCTTGTAGAAGTCGGCGTGCATGGGGTTCCAGTGGTCGGCCATGAAGGTGGCGTCGCCGTTGGCAATGGCGATGTGGGCGGTGGGATATTCCACTTCCTTGATTGGTTTGACCGTGTAGCCCAGAGCCTCCAGCGCTTTCATGACCAGTTCGGTCTGGAAGGTTTCTTCGGCAATCGAGCTTTTGAGCGGCTGGACTTCGATGCCCTTGCCGGGCATGGATTCGGCCATGGCGGTACCGGCGAGGCCGAAGGCGAGGGCGGTGGCCGCGAGCAGGCGGCGGGCCTTGAGGGGGTGTGTGTGCATAGATGTCTCCTTGCGGGTGAAAAATCAGAAAAGGGGGCCTTCATCCCCGAGCGGATAAAAGGTCGGTCGGCTCGGCAGCGGCGGCTTGTGCAGGCGGTGCGGGACGGAGCAGGCGCAGCACCAGCCCGGCCGGGCCGGTCTGCCACCAGTGGCGCACGCCGCGGCGCGGCTGGCCCATGGCCTGGGTGATGCGGTCGAGCGTGATGGCCAGCAGCACAATGCCCAGGCCGCCCACGGTGGCCAGACCCATGTCGAGGCGTCCAATGCCGCGCAGCACCATCTGGCCCAGGCCGCCCACGGCAATCATGGAGGCAATGACGACCATGGAGAGCGAGAGCATCAGCGACTGGTTGATGCCGGCCATCACCGAGGGCATGGCCAGCGGCAACTGCACCTTGAGCAGCATCTGCATCGGTGAGGCGCCGTAAGCACGCGCAGCCTCGATCAGATCGGGCCGCACCTGGCGGATGCCCAGGTTGGTCAGGCGCACCAGGGGGGGCAGCGCGAACACGATGGTGACGATGACGCCGGGCACATTGCCAATGCCGAACAGCATCACCACGGGCACCAGGTACACAAAGGCCGGCGTGGTCTGCATAGCGTCCAGAAAGGGGCGCATGGTGTTCTGCGCCCGGTCGCTGGAGGCCAGGAAAATCCCCAGCGGCAATCCGATGACGACGCAGAAAACCAGCGAAGTGAGCACCAACGAGAGCGTGACCATGGCCTCGGGCCAGATGCCCAGCATGGCCACGACCAGCAGCGAGACGACGGCGCCTACGGCAATCAGGCGCCCGGCGAACTGCCAGGCCAGCAGGCCGAGCAAGGCGATCATGGCCGGCGCAGGGATGCTGGTGAGCAAGCTCTCCACCCAGGACAGGGTACCGTCAATCGGCACGCGCACGGTCTGGAAGAAGGGTCGGAAGTTCTGCACCACCCAGGCCAGGCCGTGGTTGATCCAGGCCTCGATGGGCAGCGATCCATCCCACAACTGGTGCAGTGCAAAGCCGGTGTGCTGGCCTGCAGCATCGGCTTGCGCGGAAAGGGCGTCAGTGGCGCCCGTGGGGGCATCGAGCCAGCCGTTGGCGGCGGCCGGGTCGGGCGATGCCGTGGCGGTTCCCCAGGCATCGGTGCCGGGCGGCGCCGAGGCGGTGGCCGCCGGGGCTGTTGCAGTATCCCAGGGAGATGGAGCGAGGGGCGCCGCATCGCTGCTGGTCGCCCAGGGGTTGGCATTTGCGGATTGCGCCTGAGGCATGTCGGGCGCGGTCTGGGGGGAGGCAGTGGACTCGTTCATGGCGTGCCTTTCAGCTTGCGAGGGCCACGGCGGCCTGGGGGGCGGCGGTGGTTTCGATGGGGGGGGTGTCGCGGTCGAGAAAGCGCAGCAGCGTGGTTTTGCTGATCACGCCGGCCAGGCGTCCGTCGCCCTTGAGGACGGGGACGGCGCAGGGTGCATGCGCCACCTGGCCAAACAGGTCCGCCACGGGGGCATCGACGGCAATCGGCTCCAGGCCGGACAGGAAGGCGTGCTGCAGACCCAGTGGACCCTGGTGGCCATCGAGCGCGCTGCGCAGCGAATCGGCCGATACCGTGCCCAGGTAGACGCCCTGGGGACTGACGATGTAGGCGTAATCGCGGTCATCGTTCTCAATCAGTTTGAGTGCGGCGCGCGAGCCCCGGTCCTGGTGTTCCGAAACGATGGTGAGCGGGCGGCGAGCAATGTCGCCCGCCTTGAAGACGGCCGCCGCGTCCACTCCGCGCACAAAATTGCGCACATAGTCGTCGGCGGGACTGCGCAGGATCTCGTCCGGCGTGCCTACCTGGACGACCTGGCCGTCCTTCATGATGGCAATGCGGTCACCGATACGCATGGCTTCGTCCAGGTCGTGCGAGATGAAGACCACGGTGCGGCGCTTGACCTGCTGCAGGCGCAGCAGTTCGGTCTGCATCTCTGTGCGGATGATGGGGTCCAGCGCCGAGAAGGCTTCGTCCATGAGCAGGATGGAGGGGTCGGAGGCAAGGGCCCGGGCCAGCCCCACGCGCTGCTGCATGCCGCCAGACAGTTCGTCGGGGTAGCTGGCGCCCCAGCCCGCCAGACCCACTTGTTCCAGGGCGATGGCCGCCTGGGCCTGGCGCTCCGCGCGGTCTACGCCTGCCAGCTCCAGGCCAAAAGCGGTGTTGTCCAGTACCGTCATGTGCGGCATGAGTGCGAACGACTGGAACACCATGCTGATGTCCTTGCGGCGCAGGGTGCGCAGCTCGGCGTCGGGCAAAGGCGCCAGATCGACGCCATCGATCAGGACACGGCCCGCGGTGGGTTCGATCAGACGGTTGAGGATACGAACCAGGGTGGATTTACCGGAGCCGGACAGGCCCATGACCACAAATATTTCGCCGGCACCGATGGTGAAGTGGGCGTCGAACACGCCAATGGACTGGCCCGTACGCGCCAGGATATCCTGCTTGCTGCAGCCTTGCCGCACCAGTTCCAGTGCAGCTTGCGGTGCGTCACCGAAGACCTTGAACACATGTTCGATGGTGATTTCTTTGGCCATGGGATGGTCTCCTTGATCAGTGGTTGCCGGGTCGGGGCATGTCGCTCCGATACGGACGCCACGCCCAGTGGTGCAAGTGCACACTGGGCGAAAAATGACGGGCGCTAGAGATTCGCCCTCTGCTGTCCATGGCGGGAGCCAGGGAAAACGGTCGTACGCTTCAAAAGAGGTCGGGCAGAGGACTTTTGAAAGACGCGGGCAGTGTGCAGGCGCTGCACATTGCCTCAGGGGTACCAGGGGCGAAGGGCGCCAACCTGATCGTCGGACCACAGGGCCCGCGCAGCAGCCTTGAAAAGCTGCTGCAGTGTTCAATTACCTGTGTTGCAGGTGCTAAAGATAGTTAAATTATATGTATTTGAAACATTTAGTCAAAACACAGGGTTTTCTAAATGTGGTAAGCAAAAACTTTGCAGAGAAATTCACGCATTCTGGGTTGCTCGTTGTCAACCAGGCGGTGCCGTCGGTGATTAACAAGTGGCTGGTGGTATTGCTGCCGATTGGCGGGTGCCCAGATTCCTGCTTCGTGGCGTCGTCCCATTGGTTCTTTCTTCATGTCCGCCTCTATTTCCCGCGATCCCCTGATCGACATCCTCAAGGCGCTGGCCTGCGCGCTGATCGTCTGGCACCACCTCGCCTTCTACGGGCCCATGTCCGACGTGGCATGGCCGCTGTTCCCCGGGCTGTTTGCCTGGCTGTACAGCGATGCGCGCATGGCGGTACAGGTTTTCCTCGTGCTGGGTGGGTATCTGTCGGCCGCCCACTTGGCTCCCCAGGGTCGGGCCCGCTTCGAAAGCGTACAACAGCAATTGGCACGGCGTTTTACGCGTCTGGTGGTGCCCTATGCGGTGGCACTGGTCGTGGCGCTGCTGGCGGCTGCCGTGGTCAGGCCGTGGCTGGACCATTCCAGTGTGCCGACGGAGCCTCGCTTGTCGCAGTTGCTGGCCCATGCCTTGCTCCTGCAGAACATCGTGGGCGAGGAGTCCCTGTCGGCCGGGGTCTGGTATGTGGCCATCGATTTCCAGTTGTTCCTGATGGCAACCCTGCTGTTTGCCGGTGTTCGGGCCGTGCGCGTTCTGGGCGAGCATAGAGAGGCGCTGGTGGCCCAGTCCCTGGTGGTCCTGGGCATGGTGGCATCCTTGCTGGCGTTCAACCGTCAACCTGCGCTGGACATGTGGGGGGTCTACTTTTGGGGTTCCTACGGCATGGGCATGGTGGTCTATTGGGCCGTTCGCTCACGGCGTACGGGGTGGTGGCTGGCGGGTCTGGCGGCCTTGGTCGGGCTGGCGCTGGTGCAAGATTTCCGGCCACGAATCGCTGTTGCCCTGCTGACTGCGCTGGGGTTGGCATGGGCCTTGCGGTATCCCCTGGCCTGGCGCAGCCATGCGGCGGTGGCATGGCTGCAGCCATGGGGGCAGATGTCGTATTCCGTGTTTCTCGTGCACTTCCCTGTGTGCCTGCTGGTCAATGCCCTGGTGCATAGCCTGTGGCCGCAGGCGGTGCTGCCGAATGTGCTGGGGATGCCGACGGCCTTCGTGCTATCGCTGGCGGCCGGGCGCCTGCTTTACCGTTGGGTGGAGAAGCCGACGCCGACATGGCATCAGGGCCTGCGCTGGCAGGCTGGTCTGGTAGGCACGGGTTTGCTGGTTGTGCGCGCCGATGCCTGGATGTGATGCGGCTGTGGACCGTGCGTGTCCTGCGCAGATACCGAGTCAGCCCTGCTCTGGTTCCCGGCGGGTTTTCCGTTTGTGGTCGATGAACCAGGCCAGAAATGGCAGGATCAGCATGGAGCCGGGAACCACCCAGATGATCAGGTAGGGGCTGACCGACGAGGCCGAGCGCATCACCTGGCGTAAGTGGGTGCGCTCCTGCGCGCTCCAGTGCCCCAGGCGACGCTGGCGCACCAGCCACACCACGGATCCTTTCATTACAGCCAGTTCGCTGCGCAACCGGTTTTTTTCCCGGGTGTTTCCCGCGAGAAAGGAACAGAACCAGTCCGGCGCGCGTTCCATGCGCCGCTGGAAGGCGGAGGTGGAATCGGGGTCGAATTCGACGGTGCCGCCCGAGGACTCGCGGGAGCAGGGAGCCTTCATGGTGGGTAGAGCCGTCAACGGACGAGGAGGCGGAGGGTTCACGGAGCCATTTTAGAGCGGCGGCCCCTGTTCAGCGATGAAGTTCTCCGGCACGCTCGGGCTGATAGATGATTTCCGTCACATGAACCGTCATCGTCTTGCCGCCGGGTCCGGGCCAGGCCAGCGAATCGCCCACGGACAGGCCCAGAAGGGCGCTGCCCACCGGCGCAAAAATTGAAATGCGGTCGGTACTTCCGTCCATGTCGCGTGGATAGACCAGTGTCAGACAGAATTCTTTGCCTGTCTCTTCGATGGAGAACTTGACCGTGGAATTCATGGTGACCACGGTGGCTGGCATCTGTTCTGGGGCGAGAACATCCGCACGGTCCAGTTCCGACTGCAACTGTGCCTTGTTCGGGAACACACTGGCCGGAATGGCTGCCAACAGGGCTTCGATGCGGTCAAGGTCCAGCGAGGACAGGGTGATCGGCGGTTTGGACACGGTGGGTTCCTCAACAATACACAAAGTGCGGGACTGTAGCCGATCGGGAATGGTGCGGCGCCCTGCGCGGTTAATGCGTGGGTTTCGCCTTTCCATTTCCAAAGAAAAAACCCGCCCAAGGGGCGGGTGACAAGGATTCCACTGTGCCGTGGAGTCCTGTAGCGCGCGGTCCGGTCAGACGTCGCGGCGTGCGGAGCCGGTGAACAACTGACGGGGGCGGCCAATCTTGTATTCCGGGTCGCTGATCATTTCGTTGAGCTGGGCAATCCAGCCGACCGTGCGGGCCAGTGCGAAGATCCCGGTGAACAGGTTTACCGGGATGCCGATGGCCCGCTGCACGATGCCAGAGTAGAAGTCTACGTTCGGGTAAAGCTTGCGCTGCACGAAGTAGT
Source organism: Burkholderiaceae bacterium (assembly GCA_023954095.1). Taxonomy (GTDB): domain Bacteria; phylum Pseudomonadota; class Gammaproteobacteria; order Burkholderiales; family Burkholderiaceae_C; genus Simplicispira. The sequence continues at coordinate 26,346 of JAMLIQ010000029.1, forward strand.
CGTCTTCCAGGGCGATCTTTTCCAGTTCCTTGGCGAGCTTGAACAGGGGATCGTTCTCCAGCCCCAGTTCTGCCAGCACTTCGTTGCAGGTTTCCTGCATCAGCTTGGCGCGCGGATCGTAGTTCTTGTAGACGCGGTGGCCAAAACCCATCAGCTTCACGCCAGAGTTCTTGTCCTTGACCTTTTCCATGAACTCGCCTACCTTGGATACGCCGCCCATGGCTTGGATTTCTTCCAGCATGTTCAGGCAGGCCTCATTGGCACCACCGTGGGCAGGGCCCCACAGGCAGGCCACCCCTGCTGCAATGGCGGCAAAGGGGTTGGTGCCCGACGAGCCGCACAGGCGCACCGTGGAGGTGGATGCGTTTTGTTCGTGGTCGGCGTGCAGGATGAAGATGCGGTCCATCGCACGTTCGATCACCGGATTGACCTGGTAGTCCTCGCACGGCGTACCGAACATCATGCGCAGGAAGTTGCCTGCGTAGGAGAGGTCGTTGCGGGGGTACATGTAGGGCTCGCCCTTGCCGTACTTGTAGGCCATGGCCACCAGCGTGGGCATTTTTGCGATCAAACGGATCGCGGCGATGTCCCGGTGCTGAGGATTGTTGATGTCGGTGCTGTCATGGTAGAAGGCCGACAGTGCGCCCACCAGACCGGTCAACACGGCCATGGGGTGGGCATCGCGGCGGAAGCCCCGCAGGAAGAACTGCATTTGCTCGTTCACCATGGTGTGATTGATCACACGCTTGTGAAAATCGCTGCGCTGGTCTTCGTTGGGCAACTCACCCTTGAGCAACAGGTAGCAGGTGTCCAGGTAGTCGCATTTGGTGGCGAGCTGTTCGATGGGGTAGCCGCGGTACAGCAATTCACCCTTGTCGCCATCGATGTAGGTGATGGCAGACTGGCACGATGCGGTGGAAAGAAAGCCCGGGTCATAGGTGAACATGCCCGTTTGTGCATACAGCTTGCGGATATCGATGACTTCGGGGCCAATGCTGCCCTGGTAGACCGGTAGCTCCACGCTGGGGCTGCCGTTACTGAACGACAGGGTGGCTTTGTTGTCAGCTAGCTTCATTGTTTCATCCTTCTTGAGATTGCCGATGATCCGGTCTGGTTGATCTGCGGCCACGGGTCAGGCGTTTGCCGCCCGGGCTCCGCTCAGTCTGAGCATGCCGAGTACTTCGCATATCGGCGGGGTGTTCAAGTCACCCTCGGGTTCCTTCCGACGCAGCAACAGGTCGAGCAGGTCGTTGTCCGAGAGATCCATCAGGGCCGTCAGTCCCTGGGCATGCCGCTGGGTGAGCACGGACTCGAAACGGGAGAAGAACTGCTCGATGAACAGGTCATTTTCCAGGAGGCCGCGCCGACAGCGCCAGTGCAGCTTGCTGAGTTCGCGTGCATCCAGCAGCGACGACGGCGCTGACAGGTCGATGGTCGAAGTTTCACCCATGGCGTTGCGTGTTCAGGTCAGATGGCGCGGCGCACCATCAATTCCTTGATCTTGCCAATGGCGCGGGTGGGGTTCAGTCCCTTGGGGCAGACATCCACGCAGTTCATGATCGAGTGGCAGCGGAAGAGGCGGTAGGGGTCTTCCAGGTTGTCCAGACGCTCACCCGTGGCCTCATCGCGGCTGTCGGCCAGAAAACGGTAGGCCTGCAACAAGCCAGCGGGGCCGACAAACTTGTCCGGGTTCCACCAGAAGCTGGGGCAGCTGGTGGAACAGCTAGCGCACAGAATGCACTCGTACAGACCATCGAGCTCCTCGCGCTGCTCGGGCGACTGCAGGCGTTCCTTTTCGGGTGGAATGTTGTCGTTGATCAGGTAGGGCTTGATCGAGTTGTACTGCTTGAAGAACAACGTCATGTCCACGATCAGGTCGCGGATCACGGGCAGGCCCGGCAGAGGCTTGAGAACAATGGTGCCTGGCAGGGTGTTCATGTTGGTCAGGCAGGCCAGACCGTTCTTGCCATTGATGTTCATGGCGTCCGAGCCGCAGACGCCTTCGCGGCAGGAACGGCGGAACGACAGGGCCGGGTCTTGCTCCTTGAGCTTGATCAGCGCGTCCAGCAACATGCGCTCATGGCCATCGAGTTCGATTTCGATGGTCTGCATGTAGGGCTTGGCGTCCTTGTCCGGATCGTAACGATAGATTTGGAATGTGCGTTTTTGCATGGTGCTTCTCTCGTGGGGCGGTCTGGTTAGAACGTCCGGACCTTGGGCGGCACGCTGTCCACCGTGAGGGGCTTGAGGTTCACGGGCTTGTAGGTCAGACTGTTGCTGGCGCTGTGCCACAGGGTGTGCTTGAGCCAGTTGGCATCGTCGCGTCCCAACGGTGCCGTGGGGTGGTCGGCGGGGTGCTCATAGTCGTACACCGTATGCGCACCACGGCATTCCTTGCGGGCGGCTGCGGAAACCATGGTGGCCTGCGCCACTTCGATCAGGTTGTCCACTTCCAGCGCCTCGATGCGGGCGGTGTTGAACACCTTCGACTTGTCCTTGAGTTCCACGCCCGCCACGCGTTCGCGCAATGCGGCCACCTTGACCACGCCTTCGTCCATGCTGGCCTGGGTGCGGAACACACCTGCATGCTGCTGCATGGTCGAACGGATATCGCCCGCCAAAGCCTGCGAGTAAGTGCCGCCGGTGGATTTCTCGAGCTGGTTGAGGCGTTCCAGTGTGCGGTCGGCTGCGTCCTTGGGCAGGGGCTTGTGTGCCGCATTGCGTTGGTTGAACTCGACGATGTGACGGCCTGCAGCCTTGCCAAACACAAGCAGGTCCAGCAGCGAGTTGGTCCCCAGGCGGTTGGCTCCGTGCACGCTCACACAGGCACACTCGCCCACAGCATAGAGGCCGTTGACCACGGTGTTGCTGGTGCCGTCATGGGTGACCACCTGGCCGTGGATATTGGTCGGGACGCCGCCCATCTGGTAGTGGATGGTAGGCACCACGGGGATGGGTTCCTTGGTGATGTCCACGTTGGCAAAGTTCACGCCGATCTCGTAGACCGAGGGCAGACGCTTGTGAATGGTCTCGGAGCCCAGGTGATCGAGCTTGAGCAGCACGTAGTCCTTGTTGGGCCCGCAGCCACGGCCTTCCTTGATTTCCTGGTCCATGGAGCGCGAGACGAAGTCACGCGGCGCCAGGTCCTTCAATGTGGGTGCGTAGCGCTCCATGAAGCGCTCACCGTTGCTGTTGAGCAGGATGGCGCCTTCGCCGCGGCAGCCTTCGGTCAGCAGCACGCCCGCACCGGCCACGCCCGTGGGGTGGAACTGCCAGAACTCCATATCCTGCAGCGGGATGCCGGCGCGTGCCGCCATACCCAGGCCATCGCCGGTGTTGATGAAGGCGTTGGTGGAGGCCGCGAAGATGCGGCCTGCGCCGCCCGTGGCCAGCAGCACGGTTTTGGCTTCGAGCACGTACAGGTCACCGGTTTCCATCTCCAGCGCGGTGACGCCGACCACATCGCCGTCCGCGTCGCGGATCAGGTCCAGAGCCATCCATTCGACGAAGAAGTTGGTGCGTGCCTTGACATTTTGCTGGTACAGCGTGTGCAGCATGGCGTGGCCCGTGCGGTCGGCAGCGGCGCAGGCGCGTTGCACGGGTTTCTCGCCATAGTTGGCGGTGTGGCCGCCGAAGGGGCGCTGATAGATGGTGCCGTCGGGGTTGCGGTCGAACGGCATGCCGAAGTGTTCCAGTTCGTACACCACGTTCGGCGCCTCGCGGCACATGAACTCGATGGCGTCCTGGTCGCCGAGCCAGTCGGATCCCTTGATGGTGTCATAGAAGTGGTAGTGCCAGTTGTCCTCGGACATGTTGCCCAGCGAGGCGCTCACACCACCTTGCGCCGCCACGGTGTGCGAGCGGGTGGGGAACACC
>JAMLIQ010000003.1 GCA_023954095.1 Burkholderiaceae bacterium
TGATCGTCCGGGATGCGACACGTTGTCTTATGCTCGCCCGCCCTACCTACGGCAGCTTTCTTACTTCTACCTTCGTATTCGATTCGCCCGGGGGACTGGAGCACCTCAAAGGCTGGCTGCTTTACGAATTCGCCAAGCTCATTCGGCAGCAAGCTATGTGACCATTCATCGCGCCGGCCCATCCGCGCGGTGGACAAGGCACGCATGCTGCGACAAAGCCAGCGCATCAGCAAGGCCCGCTAGCGAGGTCGTGCCTTACTGCTCGAAGCCCGCCTCAACAGCGGCCAGCGATGATCAACCCCGCACTGCCAGTGCAATCGCACGCATTTGGAAGGTCTGTTGAATGAAGTTTGTAGACCAGCGTTGGATCTATAGCGAGACCCAGATGGCATCGTCTATGGAGGTCTGCAAAACCCCTGTAATCACACGGGAGTGCTCCGTAACTTGTTGATTCCGTTGGTAGGTAATTTCGGAAAACCAGGTTTTGCAGAGGATCCCTGGCACCGCTCTATACGAGGCGATTAATTCATACCCATGACAAAGTGAGCTAGATCAATACAACCCCGAAAGCAAATGTAATAACAAGGAGAAGCTGCCAAGCATTTACTACGATGACTGTACCGTTTTGGTCTCAATCATTTTTGAAAGGTTGCCATGTCCATGAAGCGTCGCAAGTTCGTCCAGTCCGCAGCACTTTTGCCCTTGGTGGCTGGCATTCCCGGCCAAGCCCGTGCACAGGCTTTGTCGGCTATTCCTGGGACGCCTATTTGGCCTACTAGTTTTTCCAATCTGGCCGCTCCATACGCGTTCAATATCCCGCAACACTGGCAGTTCTTTGCTAAGGCGTTTAACCTTCCCGCTCGCCCTTATGGCTCCTCCGGCTTATACGTTGAATTTGATATCGATAACTTCGCCGCCTACATCACCACCAATGCTGTAGAGGGCAAACATTTCGCCATCAATCTTTACGACAACAAGGTGGTTGCCCCGTTCACGGGGCGTGCGGGCAATCCCGAGTTCGGCTTTGATGCCATCAGCACGGGTGTTGGGAGTGCCATTGGCAATCTCGGATACAACGGCACTGTGTACCAGTGTGTGTGGCTGGAAGCCTTCCGCAAGGGCAACTGGCCGAACTGCCAAAAAGAGCCGTCTGGCAACCGCGATAAGATTCTTTTGGATTACGGTCTTGGCCCTCTGTCCTATCTGGCTAACTTGGTCACCGTGAAAGTGTGGTCATCGAAAACTCCGTCTGGCCGCTATGACATTGGCATCCAGGTGGTCGATCGCACAACCGGTGCAACATTGCTTTCGGGCAGCAATCCTGGTGCTCCTGCTCTTGCGGTGATGGACTCGACCGGCTACCGCATCTCGGGCCCAAATGCTGGAACTCTCGACGCGGCGCCAATCGCCGAATATTCGTTCAACCAACCCACCGTGTCTGTGATTGCGGTGACAGCCGGCAATGTGGGAACGGGAATCAACGATACGCCAGTCCTTAGCGCCGGCCGTTATCTTTTCTATTGATCTGTCACAGCGAGACGCTTGCAGCCTGATACCCCGTATCCACAAATACGTCTACCTCGCAAGCGCCCGTTTCAACAACTCTTCTATGTTCTGAGTAACTTGTCGCCCAACGAGACGAAAGAAACATATGCGCGCACGGCTGGTGAAGTTGGTGTTTGTTCTGCTGCTCATACCGGGGATCGCTCTGGCGTGTTGGCGCCGACCGGAATTTGAGCCACTTTTCCAAGTGGTGCCGAAGTAAAAGTGAGCCAGGTGTTCAACCTACCCTGCTGTTTTTTTAAGCGGCGGGGTGCAAGGAGTGATCACCATGGACATGATTGGCAAGATCCGACGGCTGCACGCGAGGGACAAGCTGTCGGAGCGGGAGATAGCGCGTAAGACGGGGTTGTCGCGCAACACGGTATCCAAGTGGCTGCGCGCGCCGGTGAACGAGGCGCCCAAGTACCGGCGCGATCCACGCCCCAACAAGCTGAGTCCGTATGAGGCAGAGCTGAAGCAGGCCCTGACGGCCGACGCGCGCCGGCCCAAGAACCAAAGACGCACGGCACGTGCGCTGCATGCCGAGATCAAGGCTGCGGGCTACAGCGGTGGGTACTCGGCCATCACCGACTTCGTTCGAGCCTGGCGCCAAGGCGAAGGCCAGGCGGCCAACGTCACGGCCTACGTTCCGCTGAACTTTGAGCTTGGCGAAGCCTTCCAGTTTGATTGGAGCGAAGAAGGCCTGGTCGTTGGCGGCATCTACTACCGGGTGCAGGTTGCACACCTGAAGCTATGCGCCAGTCGCGCGTTCTGGCTGGTGGCCTATCCGAGCCAGGGGCACGAGATGCTGTTCGATGCCCACACCAGATCGTTCGCGGCGTTGGGCGGAGTGGCCCGGCGCGGCATCTACGACAACATGCGCACGGCCGTAGACAAGGTCCACAAGGGCAAGGGCCGCACCGTCAACGCGCGCTTTGCCGTGATGTGCGCGCACTACCTGTACGACGCGGATTTCTGCAACGTGGCCTCGGGCTGGGAGAAGGGGCGCGTGGAGAAGAACGTACAGGACAGCCGCCGGCGCATCTGGATCGAAGCAGCGCGCCGGCGCTTCGGCTCCTTCGCCGAGCTCAACGCCTGGCTGGGCGAGCGTTGCCGGGCGCTGTGGAGCGAAGTGCGCCACCCCGAACACAGCCAATTCAGCGTGGCAGAGATGCTGGAGCACGAGAGGCCCCACCTGATGCCTATGCCCCAGCCCTTCGATGGCTATGTGGAGAAGCCAGCCCGGGTGTCCAGCACCTGCCTGGTGTCGGTGGCGCGCAACCGCTACTCGGTGCCGTGCGAGTTGGCCGGGCAGATGGTCAGCACGCGGCTGTACCCGGGCAGCGTGGTGGTGGTGGCCGATGACGCGGTGGTGGCTCGCCATGAGCGGCTGAGCAACGCGGGGGACACTTGCTACGACTGGCAGCACTACATCCCTCTGGTGCAGCGCAAGCCCGGCGCGCTAAGAAATGGTGCGCCCTTTGCAGACATGCCCCAGGCGCTGCAGCAACTGCGTCGCGGCTTGCTGCGCCAGGCCGGCGGCGATCGCGTGATGGCGCAGGTGCTGGCCATCGTCCCTGCTGCCGGCCTGGATGCCGTGCTCGTGGCGGTGGAGCTGGCCATGGAGCACAGTCCTCCTTCGGGGCGCGTCAGCGTAGAGCACATCGTCAATGTCCTTGGACGGCTCACCGCACCGGCGGCGCCCCTGAGCGCCGAGACGGCATTGCAGGTTGCAGTGCCGCCGCTGGCCAACACGGCACGCTACGACAGCCTGCGCAGCCAGGAGGTGGACCATGCGTGATGTGACCGTGGAGCTCAAGGCATTGCGTCTGCATGGCATGGCTGGCGCCTGGTGCGATCTGCAGGAGCAAGGCACGGCCTCGGGCTTGGAGGCTTCGCGCTGGCTGGTCGAGCACTTGCTACAGGCCGAGGCGACAGACCGGGCCATGCGCTCGGTGCAGTACCAGATGACGTCGGCGCGCTTCCCCGTGCACCGAGATCTTGCCGGGTTTGACTTCGATGCCTCGGTGGTGGACCGCAAGCTGATCGAGCAGCTTGCGACGCTGCAGTTCACCGAGGCCGCGCACAACGCCGTGCTGGTGGGCGGGCCTGGCACGGGCAAGACCCATCTGGCCACGGCGCTGGGCGTCTCGGGCATCACGCGAATGGCCAAGCGCGTGCGCTTTTACTCGACAGTGGATCTGGTCAATGCGCTGGAGCAGGAGAAGGCCCAGGGCAAGGCGGGACGCATTGCCAGTGCCTTGCTGCGCATGGACCTGGTGATTCTGGATGAGCTTGGCTATCTGCCGTTCAGCCAAGCCGGCGGCGCGTTACTGTTCCATCTGCTGTCCAAGCTGTATGAGCACACCAGCGTGGTGATCACCACGAACCTGGACTTCGCCGAGTGGTCCACGGTGTTCGGCGACGCGAAGATGACCACCGCGTTGCTGGATAGGCTCACGCACCACTGCCACATCGTGGAGACGGGCAACCAGAGTCATCGCTTCCTGCACAGCAGCGCTACGGCAAAGAAGCGGATCAAGGCTCGCGAACAGGCCCGCAAGGGCAACGGCAAGAACGATTCAAACGACTCGACCGACTGACGCACGTGCTTCATGGAAGGGCGCTTCGGGCTTCGCCCTGCGCGCCCTGTGAGTCCGATCACCAGAACTAAAAGGAAAGCAAAAAACAAGGAACGTCATACACTTATCCACAGCCGACCATCACAGCGTTGGCTTACGCCCCTGGCTCACGATTCAGGCGGCACGGTGGCTCAGTTCTACTTCGGCGCGGACAGCCCTCATTAATTTTGTAAAATTCTATTGTTCCCGCTCGCCTTAAGACTTGAATCGCCCCGGGTTTTGAGGAGGCTCAACACTCTGAGAGGATTGAGCCATGAAGAAGACGAACAAGTTCTCACCCGAGGTGCGTGAGCGCGCAGTGAGGATGGTGCAGGAGCAGCGCGGGGAGTACCCGTCACTGTGGGCAGCCATCGAATCCATTGCCCCCAAGATTGGTTGCGTGCCACAGACGTTGAACGAATGGGTCAAGCGCACCGAAGTTGATGCAGGCAAGCGCGAAGGTGTCACCACAGCCGAAGCACAGCGGGTCAAGGAGTTGGAGCGCGAGGTCAAGGAACTGCGCCGGGCCAACGAGATATTGAAGCTGGCCAGCGCGTTTTTCGCCCAGGCGGAGCTCGACCGCCGCCTGAAGTCTTGAGGACCTTCATCGACCAGCATCGCAATGCTTTCGGGGTCGAGCCGCTCTGCAAGGTTCTGCAGGTTGCCCCGTCGGCGTATCGACGTCATGCCGCGCTGCTGCGCCAGCCCCACAAGCGCTGCGCCCGTGCCAAACGCGACGAGTTGCTGATGCCGCAGATTCAACGCGTCTGGCAGGCCAACATGCAGGTCTACGGCGCCGACAAGGTGTGGCGGCAACTGGCGCGCGAAGGCGTGACCGTAGCTCGCTGTACTGTCGAGCGGCTGATGCGCAGCATGGGACTGCGCGGAGTGATGCGTGGCAAAGTCGTACGCACCACCATCGTTGACGCCAAGGCTGCGTGCCCGCTGGACCGGGTAAACCGGCAGTTCCGGGCAGAGAGGCCCAACCAGTTGTGGGTCAGCGACTTCACGTATGTCTCGACCTGGCAGGGCTGGCTGTACGTGGCCTTCGTCATCGACGTCTTCGCCCGCAGAATCGTGGGCTGGCGGGTGAGCAGTTCGATGCGCACGGACTTTGTTCTCGATGCCCTGGAGCAAGCCCTATATGCCCGGCAACCAGAGCGCGATGGCAGCTTGGTCTGTCATTCGGACAGAGGGTCCCAATACGTCAGTATTCGATACACCGAGCGATTGGCAGAAGCGGGCATCGAACCATCGGTAGGGAGCAAGGGCGACAGCTACGACAACGCCTTGGCGGAAACCATCAATGGCCTGTACAAGGCAGAACTCATCCACCGCCGGGCACCCTGGAAAACCAAGGAAGCAGTTGAGTTCGCCACGCTCGAATGGGTATCGTGGTTCAACCACCATCGCCTGCTCGAACCCATCGGGTACATCCCGCCAGCTGAGGCTGAGGCAAACTACTACTGGCAACTCGCCAGTCAGGCCACTGTGGAAGTGGGCTGACTTAAACCAAACAGCCTCCGCAGAAACCGGGGCGATTCAACTTGCTTTTAAGAAAAGTTCTTGGGCGACTGGACGGTAGTCGACTATTTTCGCGACGGGTGCAGACGAGTGTCGAGAACGAACTGAGCCTGCGAATGTTGGCGGTATCGGTTCTTTGCGACGCTGGGCTCGATCACGAGGTTCCAACTGAACCGGGACACTGCGCTGGGGAAGAGCACGATGCCATGCTCTGCCAGCAGCTTGCTGCCGAACGCTTGCTGGCCTGCGCTGGGCGTGCCGGGGATCAGCCAGGCGGGGTTGGGGACGTCCTCCCGCTGCACTACGTGGATCGGCTCTTTGGTGATCTCGATGCAGGTTAGGGCGTGGGGCTGGGTGTCGAGAACCGGAAAACCTGCATGGACTGCAACTTCCAGGATTGCAGTGCTGGGGTCCACGGAGCAGTACACGGCGCGCTGCCCCTTGGCGTTCCAGCGGCCGCCCAGCTTCTCGGCGCCGATGCCGCTGTCCCAGGTGGAGGCGTAGTGCTGCCGGTCCAGGCGCCACGCGAGCATAGGATCGCCCGTCCCAAGCTTGGGGACAGACATCATAGGGTGCTCGCGCTTCAAGCGTAGACCCCGTACTCGATGCGATCCAGAAGTTCTTCGACGAGCTGTGTGCCCACAGGCGTCGCCAGCAGATCAATTGGCTTTTGCTGATCCAGACCTATCGCGGGTGATGTAAGCCATTGCACAGCGACTTCCCGACTGCCGAGAACCACTGTGGCCTTGGCGACCACTTCCGCAAATTTGAAGGCACGCCCACCTTGCGCCACGCTGAGGGTGTCGCTTTGAGCCCCTTTCTTGCGATGAAGCGTGCGGAGGCTGATGCCGAGCGCTTCACTCAGCGTATTGGAGGGGAGGGGTTCAATCGCCTGAGCCAAGTGGGTGATCGAAGCGCTCGGAATGCCGTGCGAGACCCAGAGGTGGACATCCAGGAGGTTCTCTGGGGGACGGGTGAACACCTCGTCGCCACCCAGCATTTCGAGTGCGATGACCACGTGCGTGCCATTGGCGTCGATCAGCGCGCTGTAACGCTTTCTCAGCTCTGCCGATATGTGAGGTTGATGGTCATGGGTCAGCACCCAGGATCCCGTGGTTTCTGGGCTGCGCGTGTGGGGCTGTTCGGTCTTCATGGAAACACCTTTCCTGCCATTTGGCACTTGAAGTGTGCCATAAGGCAATATTCCGTGGTGCTTTCCTGCAATGAGGGAGGAGTGCATGAGGGGCTTTCGTCAGAGCGCGAGTGTGGCCAGGGCGTTTTTCGCGTGCTCGCGGGTCAGGTGGCCGTAGTACAACTCGATCATTCGCACGGAGGTGCCCGAGATCTGGGCTACGGTCAAGGTGTCCAGCCCGGTTTGCACGAGGTCGGTGATGGTGCTGTGGCGCAAGGTGTACATGGTGGTACCCCGGGGCAGGTCTGCGGCGGCCACTGCATCGCTGACCGGGTGTTTCCAGGCGTCCTTATTCCAAGCCTTGTCATTGGCTCGACGGAAAATCGGCGCTGTTCCTAGCTGGTCCCTGCAGAGCTCTTCGAAGAGCTTTGCTGTTGTTTGCGGCAAGGCGATGCGCCGACCCTGGCCGGCTTTGTCGCTGTCGACGGAGAGGGTTTGAAGGCGCGGGTCGTATTGGGCGACCTGTAATTTCGCCAGGGCACCCGGTCGCAAGGGCACCAGGGACATGCCCCGGAGAAACTGAGCAAGATCATCAGCCGCGTGCGCGATGAAGGTGCGGCGCTGCTCGATGTTGAGATACAGCTCGCGCCGGCGGTCCACACCCTTCAGGGGTTTGAGCTTGCTACGCCATGCGAAGTTGGTGGTGACGAAGCCATCTTCCAGGGCCAGGTTGAGTGCAGCCCGGAAACATGTCATGTCCCGATTGAAGGAACTGTTCGAGCGGGGTTTGCCGTTCTTCTTGGGCTTGTCCTGCAGCGCTTTGCGCCACGCTGCGATGTGGCTGGGCGTTAGCTTGGCCAAATCCATCGCTGCCAGCTTGGGATCATTCAGGACGTAGTTTTTGAAGCGCTGTTCTGCGTCATGTGCGGCTTTCTCAGAGCGCATGCGGCGCTGGTGAGTCACGTAATGGTCGCAAGCGTCCTTGACCGTAGTGACGGTGGTCAGGCCGCCTCTGGATATGTGCTCAAACCACTGCGCCGCAGCGCGGGTTGCTAAGTCGTAGCGCTGGTGATCTGGCTGTAGTGAGAAGTCGCCGAGGGCCTTGTAGGTCTTCTTGCGCGTTCCCTCGTCGTAGTAGCGTGCGACCCAGGTACCAGCTCCGTCCGACATCTTGCGGTAGCCCACGTGGCGCCCCTTGCTGAGAGGGGCCCAGTAAGGTTCTCGTCGAGGTGCGAGACGAGCGCGCTGAGTGACTTGGTGGATGTGCTGCATGACCCATCTCCCGATCCAGGTAGACCTCCATGAAGTATGGAGACCGTGCGGAAATTGTACGGAAATGATGGTCGGAAATGGTTGGAGATTGTTGGATCAAAAATCAAAATTTGTTAATGAAATCAAGTCCTTAGATGTCCGTGGATGTCCTTGATTTTTGCGTTGACATGGTGGGGGTCGTTGGTTCGAGTCCAATCGCGCCTACCATTTTCTGTCGACCAGGCAGATTGCACAAAAGCCCTGCATCCCAACGATGCAGGGCTTTTGTGCTTTTGCTTCGGCTTCAGTCCTTCGCACGCCTTTGCAGAAGGCGTGCGAAAGGTCAGTCCGGCAGGGTCAGCGCCGCAGCCTCCGACGCGGCCACATGGCCTTCGTCCGTGGGCACCACCCATACTTCCACTGCGCTGTCGGCTGCGTGGATGGGGCGGGTGCTCTGGTGCCCCGAGGATTGGTTGCGAGCTTCGTCCACGCGTACCCCCAGATAGGCCAGCTTCTGGCAGACCTGCGCGCGCAGCAGCGCGTCGTTTTCACCGATGCCACCACTGAAGGCCAGCACATCCAGGCCGGACATGCTGGCGGTGAGCTCGCCAGTGCTGCGTACGATGCGGTGGGTGAACAGGTCAATGGCGAACCGGGCCGCAGGGCCATGGTTGGCGCGCAGTGTGCGCATGTCGGCAGCGATGCCGGAGACGCCCAGCAGGCCGCTTTGCTTGTAGAGCAGGCTCTGGATGCGCTCGTGGCTCCATCCCTGTTCCAGGAGATACAGCAGCACGCCCGGGTCGATAGAGCCGCAGCGTGTGCCCATCATCAGGCCATCGAGCGCAGAAAACCCCATGGTGGTAGCCACGCTACGCCCTTGGACTGCAGCGCACAGGCTGGCGCCGTTGCCCAGGTGGGCCATCAGCGTGCGTCCGTGGGCGCGTGGGCTGTGCTGTTCCAGCGTGCCCATGATGGATTGGTAGGACAGGCCATGGAAGCCGTACCGCCGCACGCCTTGCGCGCTCAGGGCCTGTGGCAATGCGAAACAGTATTCCAGTTCGGGCAAGGTGGCATGGTAGGCCGTATCGAAGCAGGCTACCTGGGGCAGGTGGGCAAACGTCTGGCTGAAGGAGCGAATGCCCGCCAGGTTGTGCGGCTGGTGCAGCGGCGCCAGGGAATTCAGGCCTTCCAGCACGGCCAGGACGGCGGGCGTGACGAGGGTGCTGGAGCGGAAATGCTGGCCGCCATGCACTACCCGGTGTGCTACCGCCTGGAGTGCGGGCAGCGGCAACTCACCGGTCAGCAGCTCGCGCAGTGCGATCAGCGCCTGGCCGAACGGATTGTCTCGGGAGGGGGGCAGTGCACGGTGCGCGCGCTGGCCGTTCAGCGTCCAGCCCATCTCGGGGCTGCCGCCGGGCTCAAGCCCCTGGATGTTGCCTGTGAGGATGGGGGGCTGCGCCTGCTTGTGCAGCAGGGGGTGGATGGAAAACTTCAGCGTGGACGAGCCCGCATTGACAGCAAGAATGGCCATGATTGGCGACCGCTTCAGATGGTGCTGTTGAGGCTGGCTTGCGCTGCAGCCGCGCGGCCATGGTGTGCGATGAGCTTGGCCAGCAGGGCCGAGGACACGCGTGCCAGCGGGCCGTCGGCCCGGCTGGTCAGTGCGATGGGCACGCGCGCGCCCAGTACCACGCCCGAGCCGGTGGCCCCCGCCAGGTATTCCAGCTGTTTGGCCAGCATGTTGCCGCTTTCCAGGTCGGGTACGGCCAGGATGTCGGCCTGGCCTGCCACCGGAGAGGCAATCTGCTTGATCAATGCGGCCTGGGCCGAGATGGCATTGTCGAAGGCCAGCGGTCCGTCCAGCAGGCCGCCCGTGATCTGGCGGCGGTCTGCCATCTTGCACAGCGCTGCGGCATCGAGCGTGGAGGGGATGTTGGGGCTGACCGTTTCCACGGCAGAGAGGATGGCCACCTTGGGCTGCTCGACCCCCAGAATGCGCGCAAAGTCGATGGCGTTCTGGATGATGTCGGCCTTTTCGGCCAGGGTGGGACGAATGTTCAGGGCGGCATCGGTGATGAGCAGCGGCTTGGGATACAGCGGGATGTCGAACCGGAACACATGGGACATGCGCCGCCCCGTGCGCAGGGCGGGGCTGGAGAGCACGGCATGCATCAGTTCGTCGGTGTGCAGGCTGCCCTTCATCAGCATGCCCACATCGCCCAGCGCGGCCAGCTCCACGGCCTTCCGGGCTGCGGCGTGGCTGTGTTCGACGGGGAGGATTTCGATGCCGTTCAGGTCGATGCCCGCAGCTTCTGCCACGCTGCGCAGGCGTGCCTCGGGGCCGATGAGCACGGGGATGATCAGGCCGTGCAGGGCTGCATCCATGGCGCCGCGCAGCGAATCGGTGTCGCAGGGGTGCACCACCGCGCAGCGCTCGGCTGGCATGCCCTGGCCCAGGGCCAGCAGTTCCCGAAAGCGGGCCTGGGGGTCAAACAGCTGGATCTGGGGGGCATGGGGCTTGGGCAGGCGTACCTTTTGCGTGGGCGCAACCACCTGGGCCACACCATGCAGCACGCTTTCGCCCTTCTGGTTGATCGCCTGGCAGGCCAGTTCGACGCGCTTGCGGCTGTCGTCCTTGCTGACCACGGTGGCGGTCACCGTCAGGGTGTCGCCGATGCGCACGGGCCGGGTGAAGTGCAGGTCCTGCGAGACATAAATCGTGCCGGGACCGGGAAAGCTGGTGCCCAGCAGGGCCGAGATCAGGGCCCCGCCCCACATGCCGTGGGCAATCACACCGTGGAACAGGGTGTCGTTGGCGTAGTCCGAGTTCAGGTGGGTCGGATTGGTGTCACCCGAAACGGCGGCAAAAGCCTGGATGTCGGCGGTGCTCAGGGTGCGCAGCAGGCGGGCGCTTTGGCCGACGACCATTTCATCGTAAGTGACGTTTTCCAGCCATTCGCTGGGGGGGATCTGGTTCATTGCTATGCGGGGCGGATCAGTAAAGGATGTGCCACGGTATCACGAGACGGCCCGTGGGTTGGCGGGGTCGGGTAGTGCGCACCCCCTAACTGCAGGGCGCTCCATCGCCGGACGCCGTCAGGGTATTCCTGCCCAGGTGTTCTAGGGGGGTACGCCTAGAATCTGTTGCAGTGCAATACATGGGCGCGATGGCCCGAGGAGACTTCACAGTGCAAGAACAGAATGCCGCGCCCACCGCCAAGCAGGCCCAGCGGATCATCAAGAAATACCCCAACCGGCGCCTCTACGACACCAACACGTCCTCGTACATCACCCTGGCAGAAGTCAAGCAACTGGTGATGGCCAGCGAGCCCCTGGTGGTGCGGGATGCCAAGACGGGTGAGGACATCACGCGCAGCATCCTGCTGCAGATCATTCTGGAAGAGGAAGCCGGCGGTGCGCCCATGTTCACCGAGGCGGTGCTGTCGAACATCATCCGTTTCTACGGCCATGCCATGCAGGGGTTCATGGGCAGCTACCTGGAAAAGAACGTGCAGATGTTCACCGATATGCAGACCCGCCTGTCCGAGCAGTCGCAAGGCATGACGCCCGAAATGTGGTCCCAGTTCATGGGAACGCAGTCGCCCATGGTGCAGGGGCTGATGGGCAACTATGCAGAGCAGTCGCGCACCATGTTCATGCAGATGCAGGAGCAGATGCAGAAGCAGACCGAGCAGATGATGGGTGTGCTGGGACTCAAGCGCTGATTGCCGATTGCGCAATACTGGGACAATACGGGGATGACCGAAGTCTCCTCCCCCCCGAAAATTCCCAAGATCGGTTTTGTCAGCCTGGGCTGTCCGAAAAACCTGACCGACTCCGAACTCATCCTCACGCAGCTCAGCGCCGAGGGTTACCAGACCGCCAAGACCTTTGAAGGCGCCGATCTGGTCATCGTCAACACCTGCGGTTTCATTGACGATGCCGTCAAGGAGAGCCTGGACACGATTGGCGAGGCCCTGGCCGAGAACGGCAAGGTCATCGTCACCGGCTGCCTGGGCGCGCGCGCGGGCGAGGGCGGCGGCAACATGGTGCGGCAGATGCACCCGAGCGTGCTCGCTGTGACCGGGCCGCAGGCCACGCAGGAGGTGATGGACGCCGTGCACCAGAACCTGCCCAAGCCGCACGACCCGTTTATCGATCTGGTGCCGGGAGCCATGGGTGTGGCGGGCATCAAGCTCACGCCGCGCCACTATGCCTATCTCAAGATCAGCGAAGGCTGCAACCACCGCTGCACCTTCTGCATCATTCCCTCGATGCGCGGCGACCTGGTTTCGCGCCCCATCGGCGATGTGCTGAAGGAAGCCAAGGCCTTGTTCGAGGGCGGTGTGAAAGAGCTGCTGGTCATCAGCCAGGACACCTCGGCCTATGGTGTGGACGTGAAATACCGCACCGGTTTCTGGGACGGCAAGCCCGTCAAGACGCGCCTGCTGGAACTCGTGCAGTCCCTGGGCGAAATGGCCCAGCCGTATGGCGCCTGGGTGCGCCTGCACTATGTCTACCCTTATCCCAGCGTGGACGACATCATCCCGCTCATGGCCCAGGGCCTGGTGCTGCCGTATCTGGACGTGCCGTTCCAGCACAGCCACCCTGATGTGCTGCGCCGCATGAAGCGTCCGGCCAGCGGCGAGAGGAACCTGGAGCGCATCCAGCGCTGGCGCGAAGCCTGCCCCGATATCGTGATCCGCAGCACCTTCATCGCAGGCTTCCCCGGCGAAACCGAAGAAGAGTTCGAGCACCTGCTCGACTTTCTGCGCGAAGCGCAGATCGACCGCGCGGGCTGCTTTGCCTACAGCGATGTGAACGGCGCCGCGGCGAACGAATTGCCCGGCATGCTGCCTTTGGCGCAGCGCGAGGCGCGCCGCGCGCGTTTCATGGCCGTGGCCGAGGAGGTGTCGGTCGCCAAGCTGCAGCGCCGCGTGGGCGCAACCATGCAGGTGCTGGTGGACCATGCCCCCGCCCTGGGCCGCAAGGGCGGCGTGGGCCGCAGCTACGCCGATGCGCCGGAGATCGACGGCACGGTGCGCCTGCTGCCGCCCGAGAAGATCAGCAAGACGATGAAGGTGGGCGAGTTCACCAAGGCCCGTATCGTGGGCGTGCAGGGCCACGACCTGGTGGCGCAACCCATGTGATGCTTCAAAAAAGTGAGCGTGTAGCGCTTGTACTGTCTTGTTTTCAATATTTAAAGTTCTTGAAAATGAATGGATACAAGCGCTATAAGCTATGTTTTAAGTAGCAATCCGTTGACGGAATGCATAAAAAAGGCTTCCCGAGGGAAGCCTTTTTGTTCCGGCAGAAGCGGTCACACGCGCTTGCGGTATTCGCCGGTGCGGGTGTCGATTTCGATCTTGTCGCCCTGGCTGACGAACAGGGGCACGGCCACTTCGAAGCCGGTGGCAATCTTGGCGGGCTTGAGCACCTTGCCGGACGTGTCGCCCTTGACGGCGGGTTCGGTCCAGGTGATTTCGCGCTCCACGCTGGTGGGCAGTTCGACCGAGATGGCCTTGCCGTCGTAGAACACCACTTCCACGGCCATGCCGTCTTCCAGGTAGTTCAGCGAGTCGCCCATGTTTTCGGCTTCCACTTCGTACTGGTTGTACTCGGTGTCCATGCACACGTACATGGGGTCGGCGAAGTAGGAGTAGGTGCACTCCTTCTTGTCCAGGATCACGTTGTCGATCTTGTCGTCGGCCTTGAACACGTTTTCGGTACCGAAGTTGCCGATCAGGCTCTTGAGCTTCATGCGTACGGTGGCGGCGCCGCGGCCACCGCGGGCGTATTCGGTCTTGAGTACGACCATGGGGTCCTTGCCGTGCATGATGACGTTGCCGGCGCGGATTTCTTGAGCGATTTTCATTGCATATTGCCTGGGTTGGGGCCGCTCAATGCGCAGGCCCGCAGCCCGAAGGACTGCCGTGCCGACGCATGTTCCGCGGCGGGAATGCGCGGTGGTCGCTGTGCCAGTGGTTCACAGCAGTTTGCGCAAAGCCCTGAATTTTACCGTTTTTCGTACACGAACCCCAGAATTTGCGTCACCAGGTCGTCTTGCGTCAGCAAGCGCGCGCGTGCGGACTGCACGCACAAAGCCCACTCCTGCAGCATGGATTCCGTAGGAAGCACCAGCGGTGCATCGTCGAGCGCATTCCAGGCGGCGTGAAACTGCCGCAGCGACGGCGGCGCCTGCAGCCAGTCCAGAAAGGCGTGCAGCTTGCCGTGGTGCGCGTTGTCGTGCTGGGGGTAGATTTGCCAGACCAGAGGGCGTCCTGCCCACAAAGCCCGCACCAACGAGTCCTCGCCGCGCACGAGGTTGAGGTCGCAGGCCCAGAGCATGTCGTCAAAGGCGGCTTGCGTGCAGTACGGTAAGTATGAAATTGATAGCTGCTCGCGCTTGTGGGTTAAGCGCTGGAGACTGATTTCATCTAAATTATTCAACAAAGCCGATCGCGTGGCCGCTGCGGCGCGGCCGGGGGTGACGAGCAGCCGCGTGGGTTGTTGTGCGCCCTGTGCCAGCAGTGCGGGCAGGGCGGCAGGCTCGTAGCAGAACAAGGCAATCCAGCGTTCGTTGGGGGCGCCTGCGTGCTGGCTGCGCCATGCCGCCACGTCAAAGCGGGACCGGCGCTCGAGCAGACCGGGTTCGCGCAGCAGTCCACCGGTATCCGGGGTAAACCCAGGATAGAAAAACCACTTGGTCCAGCCCGCCGCCGGGCCCTGCATGACCGGGCTGGGCAGGGTGTGGTGGCGTGGCACCCAGTTTTCGGCGGACAGGTACTCCAGGTTGATCCACACGGGCCTGCGATCGCCTCTGCGGACCCGTTCGGCACAGGCTGCGATGAAATCCGTCCGGATGTCGCAGCCAAAGGCCTCCACCAGCACGTCGGGGGGGGCGTCGTGGGGCTGGAGCCCGTCCATCCAGGCGCGCACCTCCACGCCCGGCACGCCGGTGGGTGCCATCCACTCCAAGGCAGATGCATCGTCCACCCACAGGCGCACGGCGTGGCCGCGATGGGCCAGCTGGCTGGCCAGCCGCCAGCACACGCCGATATCGCCGTGGTTGTCGATGACCCGGCAGAAAATGTCCCAGTACAAAGATGGCATAGGGGTCGCATTGTCAGGGCATTCCGGCACCGCGGGCGCGGTGTGAAGGGGGCGAAGTACCCTCGTGGCCAGGGTGGCGCCACAATAGGCGCGATGTCCGATCTGCATTCCGACGAACTGCTGGCCCAGGTGGCCGCGCTGCCCCCGCTGCCCGGTGTCTACCGCTATTTCGACGCCGAGAACGCGCTGCTGTATGTGGGCAAGGCGCGTAACCTGAAAAAGCGGGTGTCCAGCTATTTTCAGAAAACCCATGGCGGCACCCGCATCGGCCACATGGTGGGCAAGATAGCGCGCATGGAGACCACCGTGGTGCGCTCCGAGGCCGAGGCGCTGCTGCTGGAGAACAACCTCATCAAGTCGCTCAACCCCCGGTACAACATCCTGTTCCGCGACGACAAGAGCTATCCCTACCTGAAGATCACGGGCGTGGCCGCCCGCGATGGCACAGGCGACGTGCCGGGCCAGCAGTTTCCGCGCATGGCCTATTACCGGGGTGCCATCGACCGGCGCCACCGCTATTTCGGGCCCTATCCCAGTGCCTGGGCCGTCAAGGAGACCATTCAGCTGCTGCAAAAGGTGTTTCGTCTGCGCACTTGCGAAGACACCGTTTTTGCCAACCGCACCCGGCCTTGCCTGCTCTACCAGATCAAGCGCTGCACCGCGCCTTGTGTAGGCCTGGTCTCGCCCGAGGCCTATGCGCAGGATGTGGCGCACGCCGAAGCGCTGTTGCGCGGCGAAACGCAGACGCTGCTGCAGATGCTGGAAGAGCGCATGATGGAGCACGCGGGGCGCCTTGAATTCGAGCAGGCGGCAGAACTGCGCAACCAGATCACGGCACTGGCGCGCGTGCTGCACCAGCAGTCCATCGAAACCGCTTCCGACAAGGACGTGGACATCCTGGCCGTCAAGGTACGAGGGGGCCGCGCCTGCGTGAACCTGGCCATGGTGCGTGGCGGGCGGCACCTGGGCGACCGGGCTTACTTTCCTGTCCACGTCGAGGATGCTGCCGCCATGTTCGAGGCGGAGGACGCGGCCGCACCCGCCCGTCCTGTCGAAGCGCTGGTGCTGCAGGCCTTCATTGCGCAGCACTACCTTGGCGTGCCGGTGCCGCCGGTGCTGGTGACCAGCGAGCCGGTGGACCGGGGATTGCTGCAGGCCCTGTCGGAGCAATGCGGCGTGCAGGTGGGCGCAGTGCACCAGCCCAGGGCGCAGCGCCGTGCGTGGCTGGAGATGGCGCAAAACAATGCCGAGCTGCAACTGACGCGGCTGTTGGCGGAGGAGGGCTCGCAGCAGGCGCGCACGCGGGCCTTGGCCGAGGCACTGGACCTGCCGGGCGAAGACCTGGACCAGCTCACGATCGAGTGTTTTGACATTTCGCACACGGCGGGCGAGTCGACACAGGCCTCGTGTGTCGTGTTCCACCACCACAAGATGCAGGGCAGCGAATACCGTCGGTACAAGATCGAAGGCATTACCGGCGGCGACGACTATGCCGCCATGCGCCAGGTGCTCGAGCGCCGCTACAGCAAAGTGGCCCAGGCGCAGCGGGAAGCCGGCGGCGCCGAGCCTACGGGTGCGCAGGCACGCCTGCCCGACCTGGTGCTGGTCGATGGCGGCAAGGGCCAAGTGTCCATGGCGCGTGAGGTGTTCTCGGCCCTGGGGCTGGATGTGGCGCGCATCGTGGGCGTGGAGAAAGGCGAAGGCCGCAAGGTCGGCCTGGAGGAGCTGGTGTTTGCCGATGGACGTGAGAAAGTCTATCTGGGCAAGGATTCGGCTGCGCTGATGCTGGTGGCGCAGATTCGCGACGAGGCGCATCGTTTTGCCATCACCGGCATGCGCGCGGCGCGGGCCAAGGTGCGTGTGGGCGGCAGTCGCCTGGAAGATATTCCCGGTATCGGCCCGAAAAAGCGGGCACGCCTGCTGCAGCGTTTCGGGGGCGTGCGCGGTGTGGCCGAGGCCAGCGCGGCCGACCTGGCCACGGTGGAGGGAATCTCGCACGAGCTGGCCGAAGAAATTTACCGTGCCTTGCGTTGACAGGACCGCAGTGCACGGCGCCAGTCGGGCCCGGGCGTGACACAATCGCAGCCATGTTCTGGACCATCCCCACCATCATGACCTGGACGCGCATCGTCGCGATACCTTTGATCGTGGGGGTGTTCTACCTGCCGCTGGACCCGTCCATGCGCAATCTCATTGCCACAGTGATGTTCGTGGTCTTTGCTGCCACCGACTGGCTTGATGGTTTCCTGGCGCGCAAGCTCAACCAGACCTCCTCGTTTGGCGCCTTTCTCGACCCTGTGGCAGACAAGTTTCTCGTCTGTGCGTCACTGCTGGTGCTGGTGCATCTGCAGCGGGCGGACGTGTTTGTGGCGCTCATCATCATCGGGCGTGAGATTGCCATTTCGGCCCTGCGTGAATGGATGGCGCAGATCGGTGCCAGCAAGAGTGTGGCAGTGCACATGCTGGGCAAGCTCAAGACCATGGTGCAGATGGTGGCCATCCCTTTCCTGCTCTATGACGGGCGGGTGTTCGAGACCATCGACACCGGCGTGTGGGGTGCCTGGCTGATATGGGTTGCAGCCGTGCTCACGGTGTGGTCCATGGTGTACTACCTGCAGAAGGCGCTGCCGGAAATCCGTGCACGCGTAAAAAAATAGGGAGTATGTCCAGAGCACCAAGGATCAGCGCTGTCAATCCGGAAAGATGCCAAGCGCACCCATGGTGCCAAAAAACCCACGCCAGGCCGATCAGTGACACAAATGCGTCTAGAATTGCGCGCATCGCCGTTGCAATCCGGCCCCTTGTATTGACACCCGGAGAGTCGATGGCTTTAATCTGACACGGCAGCGCCTGCTGTGCATTCCAGTCAAATATCCGCCACTGAAAATGCCGCTCACGAGCCCATTGGCGTATGGTGACCAGACTATCCAGAGACAATCCACCCATTTTTCCCGAGAGGCTTCTTGTGAACAAAACCGAACTGATTGAGCATATTGCGAACAATGCCGATATCTCCAAGGCTGCGGCTGCGCGGGCGCTGGAGTCCACGATCGAAGCCGTCAAGAAGACGCTGAAAAAGGGCGGCACGGTCTCGCTCGTCGGTTTCGGAACGTTTGCTGTGGGCAAGCGTGCTGCGCGCACCGGCCGCAATCCCCGTACGGGCGCTGCGATTAAAATCAAGGCTGCTAAAGTTCCGAAGTTCCGTCCAGGCAAGGCATTGAAGGATGCCCTGAACTGATGGCAAGTTAACGGTGGGGTGCTTAGCTCAGTTGGTAGAGCGGCGCCCTTACAAGGCGTAGGTCGGCGGTTCGAACCCGTCAGCACCCACCACCGATGCAAAGGCGAACGAAAGTTCGCCTTTTGTTTTATGTCACAGAAAGATTGACCATGTTTGAATCCATCCGCAAGCACACCAAGATCGCGATGTTCTTGCTGTTCTTGCTGATCATTCCCTCGTTCGTGCTTGTCGGTATCGACAGGAGCTACTTCTCCGGCAGCAGTCCGGTGGTTGCCCGTGTTGATGGCCATGACATCACGCAAGCGGAATGGGATTCCGCCCACAAGATGGAATCGGATCGCATGCGGTCGCAGCAGCCCACCATGGACGCCAAGCTGCTTGATTCGCCCGAGGCGCGCTATGCGACGCTGGAGCGCATGGTGCGGGACCGTGTCCTGCAAATCGCCGCCCAGAAAATGCACCTGACGACCAGTGACGCCCGTCTGGCCCGCAGCCTGCAGGAAATTCCGCAAATCGCAGCACTGCGCAGGCCTGATGGTTCGCTCGACAGCGAGGGTTATCGAGCCCTTGTGGCCACCCAGGGCATGACGCCCGAAGGGTTCGAGGCCACTATGCGCCATGACCTGGCCGTCAGCCAGGTGCTGGGCGGAGTGATCGGCACCAGTTTCGCAACCGATGCGCAGGCCAATGCAGCGCTGGACCCTTTGTTCCAGCGCCGCGAGATCCAGGTGGCATGGTTCAAGCCCGCCGATTTCGCCAGCAAGGTGCAGCCTTCCGACGAGCAGCTTCAGGCCTACTACAAGGCGCATCCCGACCAATTCCTGCAGGCAGAGCAAGCCGCTGTGGAATACGTCGTACTGGACATCGACAGCCTGCTGGCCGGTATGGTGCTCAACGAGGACGACCTGCGCACCTACTACAAGGAAAACGCCGCCCGCATGGCTGGCAAGGAAGAGCGCCGTGCCAGCCACATCCTGATCACTGCGGCCAAAGATGCCCCGGCGGCAGAGCGCGAAAAGGCGCGCGCGCGCGCCACGCAATTGCTGGAGCAGGCGCGCCAAGCCCCTGGGACCTTTGCCGAACTGGCCAGGAAGAATTCCCAGGACCCGGGTTCGGCCACGCAAGGGGGCGACCTGGGTTTCTTTGCCCGGGGTGCCATGGTCAAGCCCTTCGAAGATGCGGCATACGCCTTGAAGAAGGGTGATATCAGCGACGTGGTGGAAAGTGATTTTGGCTACCACATCATTCAACTGACAGACATCAAGGCGCCACGCACCCCCAGCTTTGAAGAATTGCGTCCTGCCATGGAAGCCGAGCTCAAGCAGCAGCAGGCGCGGCGCAAGTTTGCTGAAGTGGCGGAGTCGTTTTCCAATACGGTCTATGAACAGTCCGACAGCCTGCAGCCCGTGGCGGACAAGTTGAAACTGAAGATACAGACCGC
This sequence comes from Burkholderiaceae bacterium, assembly GCA_023954095.1. Taxonomy (GTDB): domain Bacteria; phylum Pseudomonadota; class Gammaproteobacteria; order Burkholderiales; family Burkholderiaceae_C; genus Simplicispira. Next base: position 19,863 of record JAMLIQ010000003.1, read on the forward strand.
CAAGGGCGTGGTGCGCACGCCTGCGCCGGGGGCTGTGGGGGCCTTGGCCAACCCGAAATTCCTGGAAGCCCTGTTCTCCTCGGATTCGCTGGAAAACAAGCGCAATACCGAGGCGGTGGAATTCGGTCCCAGCCAGATGGTGGCAGGCCGTGTGACGCAGTACACCCCTGCACGCACCTTGGCGTTCGACGAAGTTCAGGCGCAGGTGCGTCAGCGCTACGTGGCTGAACAGTCCGCAGAGCTTGCGCGCAAGGAAGGCGAAGCCAAGCGCACCGCCTGGGCAGACAAGGCGTCGGGCGCGACGGGCCTGTCTGCTCCTCTGGTTGTGGCGCGCGACCAGCCCCAGAACCAGCCCCGTCCCGTGGTGGACGCCGTTCTGAGTGTCCGTGCCGACGAACTCCCCGCATGGACGGGTGTGGACATGGGTGACCTGGGCTATGTGGTTGCCAAGGTCAACCGCGTTCTGCCCCAGGCAACGCCCGAGCCGCAAATCAATGCCCAGCGGCACCAGCAATATGTGCAATGGTGGTCCGAAGCGGAAGGTCTGGCCTACTACGAGACGCTCAAGCAACGCTACAAGGCAGAGATCAAGGTACCTCGACCATTGCCTGCAACCACCGAAAAATGACGAGGCAGCGCTGAATGCGCTTTTTCCAGGTTATAATTTAAAGCTACGGTGGCTGTAGCTCAGTTGGTAGAGTCCAGGATTGTGATTCCTGTTGTCGTGGGTTCGAGCCCCATCAGCCACCCCAAGTACAGTAAAGAAACCCTGCTATTCAAAAGATAGCGGGGTTTTTTGTTTTCTGTCCGATGTAAGGGCGGGTGTAAGACGATTTCTCAACTGCGGCACCAGCCTTGGGGCAACCTTGATGCTATCGAGTGCTTTATCGTGACCTTACCCCTTGCCCTTACCTCGCCCCGCACTGCTTTGCTTTGCTTTGCTTTGCTTTGCTTTGCTTTGCTTTGCTTTGCTTTGCTTTGCTTTGCTTTGCCAAGCGCGCACGCTCGGAAAGTTCCGCAGGACGTTGCCGCTTCTTCTAATGGGCAGCAACACCCAGCATCAGCAAAACAGAAGCCCCACAGAGGGGCTCTTTAGGGGCTGACATAACAGGGGGCTCTCGCGCGCACGCGCGGAATGCTCCGGCTTTGGCTCTGTACTTCGCGGTACTTTAGGGACGTTCTCCCGGAATCAGCAGCCTTTGCTGGGGTTTCTTTAAGCAGATTCCCCCGGCCTGGGGCGCAGGTCGGCTGGCAGCTTCCACACATCGCGGTTGCGTCCATACAGCGGCGGGGGCTTCCAATGCCCATGCACCAGGGCAGACAGGCCCGTGATAACCAGCCGGTCTATCAGTGCCTGGGTGTTGCTGTTCGGAAAGAGCCCCTGCGCGGCCTGTAGAGCCTCCACGGCAGCAGGCCCCGGCATGTAGTCCACCCGCACCCGGCCAGCCCGTGCGGTCGTTTGATTCGCCTTGATTGTTTTCATTGTTTTTCAGAGCAATGAACCTTGCACGGCGGTCGTTTCAGGCCCGATGCCCGGCGCGGCCTGTTCGTCGTCGAAGTCTGCGCACCACTCGCGGGCAAGGTCTTGCAACGCGTGAAGTTGGGTCGTTTCATAACTCAGGTCGGCATGGCCGTGGTCGCTGTGTTTCGCCATCCAATCGGCCAGGGCGTCTATCCGCTCATGCAGCCCCACCATGCGGCGCTGCAATGTGGCGATGGCCTTTTCTGCCTGCGGGTCGCTGGCGATGATTCCGAACTGTTCGCAGACTGCGCGAAGCTGGAACGGATGCACCAGCACGCATTGCGGCTCGTCTATGCCGTCCTGTTGCGTCAGCAGGATGGCTTGCCCGTGCTTGTCGTTCACAGCTTCGGCGCTCAGGTGGTGGTGGGTCAGTTTGGTTTGCATGGTCGTGGCTTGTTTGGTTGGGGGCGATTGCATGGGCGTCAGTCCCACGCGCTCAGGTCGTGGCAATACTCGTCGCGCTCTCGGGTCAGGCCGTCGTCACCAATGCGCCGGGCGGGTGCGTGAGCTGGCTTGGGCGGCTTGCTGGCGTGTCGGGCAAGCGCTCTTTGCTGCGCGGCGCGTGCTATGCCCAATCGGTCAACGCGGGACGCTTTCCCGTGCGAACTGCATCCCACTACAGCCCATAGTTCGGCCAGTGAATGGATGGCGGGCGGATGCTGTTTTGAGGGTGGGGAATGGGCGAACCCTACACAGGATAGGGTTCGATGTTCCTTCCCCTCCTTTTGAAACCCTATGGGGTTTGATTCAATCCCTATGGGGCTTGGTGGGGGCTCGCTGTGCGGCGGCTTGTCCGATGGCCGGATGCTGTTCGCGTCGATTCCCAATGCCAACATTGCAGCGGTCGGGTCACGCTCGATGCAGGCCACCAGATAGGGCCACAGCGGCCCATTCGCGGCGGGAAGCCCCAGCACCTCACAGCGTCGAAAAACCGCTGCAATGGCCCATTGCTTCGCCATGCCGCGCACCTTCGCGCCCGCGTGTTTCAGGCCAGCAGGCCCGGCCACCTTGGCAAAGAACCTTTCCCGAAGACGCTTTAGGGCTGCGCGGTCGATAGGTGCGCTGCCGACGTGTGCGCCATCCTTCACAGGCAGCAGCAACACATGCAGGTGCGTCGCGGCCTCGTCGCGGTGGACTACCGCACTCAGCACCGGCAGGGCCAGCGCACCAGCCACCCACGCAAGGCACGTTGCGAAGTAGTCGGCAGGGTCAGGAACTGCGGCCTGTTGAGGCAGGCTAAAAACCGCCTCGATGGCTTGGCAGTGGTCACGGCGCAGACTCCCGCGAACGATGCCCGCAGCGGCCTGTAAAGCCTCGGCATGGGCGCACACCTCGGCAGCCGTAGCAGGCCCATGCAAAACGGTGTTGCCCTGTGTGCGGGTCGGGTCTATGTGACCCGTAGCGCCTTGCTCTGCCTGTATCTCGCGCAGGTTGTGCCGGGCGGCCTCCAGCAAGGTGCAGGGCTTGCGGCCATTCACGCGCGATAGGCCAATGCTCTTAACGGCAAAGTGGGCGATGCTTTCAGCCATGCGCACCCCCTTGCTGTTGATTGCGGCGTGCTTGCCACTGGTGCAGCTTGCGGCGGTCGGCAATGGTCAGGAAATACACGCCGGGGCGACACATGAAACCGTCACGGTCAACAAAGTTGATGCGCTTGCATGGCACCTCCAGGCCACGGCGGCGCAGCTCTGCGACAAGCTCAGGGCCATTGCTGCAACCTGCAACGGTGTCCAGGTTCTCGCGCGGCAGGGGGCGGCGCAGCAAAGCGGCGATTGCGCGCAGGTGACGCGGGTTGTCAGTGCCTGTAAACTTCGCGCTGTTCGGGGCGCTCGATTCTGCTTTGGTGGGGTCGGGCGTTTTCATTTACGCAACTCCCAGCGCGGCACGGATGCCAGCTACAGGCCAGCACAGGCGGCCATTGACGCGCACCGGGCGCAGGCCATCAGGGAAGGTTTCAGCGCATGCCCAGCCCCTCAAAGTCTGCGGGCGGCGCAGCAGGTAGTGGGCGGCTTGCTCGGTCGGCACCGTGGGGCGGTTGACCAGTTCCAGAGGGGGGAACGATTGGGGCTCGGATGTGCTCAGCGCTTGCGGCTGTCGCGTAGTCGTAGATTGCATTGCAAACTCCTGCGCCTCTCGGCGTTAAGGTTGCCCCGACTGACTTAGCGGGGGCACAGGCGGCGCATCGCTGCGTTGACCTGTTGCAATAAATTTAGATTCGCGTTCATCCCGAAAAATGGGCTATTTTTCAGGAAGTTGCTCCGCTCCGGCATGGGTGTCTCTGGTCGCTAATCAGATTGACTATTGTCTTCAGCTTGCCCTGATAGTCTTTGTGGTTCACCTTCAGCGGGTTGAGCCCCAGCCCCCTAAATACCTGTTGAAAGTGCCAAGTCAGAACCTTTTGCATCCCGGATGAACTGCCGTGGTTTTGCTCTTGAAATTTCGGGAGGCATTCACGCTCGTACCAGTCAGCCCAGTTCATGTCACCATGCTTTTTAGGTCGGCCTCTTCCACGCTTCGCGGAGGGGGGCATAGGCAGCAGCGTTATGGTGTTTTGTAAAAGGGAAAGTTGATTGCGCAACTGTTCGTTACTGTCGCGCAATTCTGCAACTAGCTTTGCGTGGGCTTCCAACTCCCCAACTGTGACGCCCCAGCCATCAAGGGCGCTTTGATGCGCCTTCTCCAGAGCGAGCGCATAGGCTTGCCACTCGATAACCCCCCATTTGGTTTTGTCTGTGCCCACGCGCACCCCCTCAGTGCAACCCTGAATAAGAGCCCCAGCAGGCGGGCAGGGAAACCCGCTTTTCGGTTCGCGGGCCTAGCTGGGGCAAAACTGTTTTACGCGGCTTGCACCACGCGCAGCGCACCGGGCGCGGCCTTGGCATCAAACACAATCCCGGCCTGTTCCAATATCCACGCCTCGATGCGCTCATGGTGCACGCGCAGCAGTTCCAGGGGGCGTACCTTGTAATGCTTTTCAGCGGTTGCGCTGGGCTTGTGCCCTTGAATCTGCGCCACCACACCGGCGGGCACCTCTAGCCATTCGGTAAGACTGGCAAAGGAACGGCGCAGGCCGTGCAGGGTCAGGCCCTCCAAGCCAGCGGCATTGCAGGCCCTTGTGTGCGGGTTGTTGGGCTCGGTCAGGCACCCGCTGGCGCTTGTCGGACTGGAAAACACCCATTCATTGCGGCGGGGCAGGGCGGCCAGTAAGTGCAGCATGTAGGGCGTTGCTGGAATCTCCCGCGTCCCTTCCACCTTGTCGCGGATGCTGATTCCCTTCCATTGGGTGTTAACGTCCTCCCAGCGCAGCGCCAGCACTTCGCCAGGGCGTGCACCAGTCAGCAGCATCATTTGCAGGCAGGCGGCAATAACGGGGTTCTGTATCTGTTGCACGGCGGCAAACCATGCGGCCAGTTGCTCACGCTGCAAAACGTCCGATTTCGTGCCCGGCTTGCCCAGCGCCTCGCGTGCCTTCTTTGTTTTGGCTGGATTCTTGTCGGGCAGCAGGGCGGCATATTCCGGCTGTTCTGCGCACCATGTCAAAAACACAGTCAGCAGTCGCCATGCCAGCCGGGCGGATGATGGGCGGGTTTTGCCTTCATCGGCTGCCCATCGTTCTATGGTGGTCTGGTCAAGGTCTTTCAGCGCCAGCGGCATCAGTGCGGCCAGCGGCCCCGGCTTGGTCAGTTGCTTGCCACCACCACGGCGGCCAGACGGTAAGCCCCCGGCCTTTGCCTTGTCGATATGGTCACGGTAGTGCAGTTCGCCCCAAAACGGGCGGCGCTTTTCGATGTAGTCGCCCCAAACTTCACCCACGGTCAGGGCTGCGGCCTTGTCGGCTTTCTCCTTGGCAGCTGCGGCGGCCTGCTTTTCGGCCTGGGCGGCCAGGGCATCGCGTTTCAGGTCGCGGGGGTCTTTGCCTTCATCAATCAAGCGTTGCAGTTCGCGGGCCTTGGCTTGCGCGTCGGGGATGCTCCAGGCGGCAGGGCTCCCGATGGTTATGCGCAGGTCTTTGCCTTGATACACGCTCTGGAACACATAGGCGGGCTTTCCGGCTGGCGTTGCCCTCAGTCCCAGCCCCGGCGCGGTCACATCCCACATGAAAGCCTGTTTCTTGTCGGGCGGGCACTTGAACCCTGAAACCCGGCCAGCGGTGAATGCAATTTTTGCCATGTGGTGCCCCCTGCGGTCTTACATCGGCCAGGATGTAAGGGCGGATGTAAGACTATTTGCCGAAAAATGCCGAATTTCAATCAACGCTTTTGCTGTTCACTTGTCCAGTGGTTGCAGTCTAAGTTGTTGATTTATATTGATTCTATCAGCGTCAATCAACGGGGGCAAATACTAAAAAGTCAGGATTTTGATTCCTGTTGTCGTGGGTTCGAGCCCCATCAGCCACCCCAGTTAAAGATAAAAGCCCGAATTTCGAAAGGAATTCGGGCTTTTTTGTTGGTCTTGGAAAAATGCTGGACATCCCTGGCGCAGGGCGATGCTTCTGAATGAAGCCGCCATTTGACCATTTGATATGGGTGGGAAAGGAAGCGTTTGGTGCCGACGCGTCCCGTGCTGCAGGCGCTGCAGCCGCAGCGGGCTGCCGGTGGAAGAAGTTGACGAGCCTTACCCCCGGCACTGGCTCCACAGTTAGGGCTGCTTGGTTCCCCACCTGACCCGGTTGGCTGCTTCACCATGCGGGGAGGCCCGTCAATTCGTATTGTAAGCGATGCGGTGAATGTCCTTTTGTGTCACTTGGCTGTATCACTTTCTCAACCCTATGAGGAAGGAAAAGGGTATGGCGCGTGTCGAAGGGTTGAACCTTCGGGGGAGTCGCTGGTGTGTTCGCATCATCATCCCCAAAGACCTGCGGAGCATCTACAACAAAGATCGTGTGAACCCCTCGCTGGGCACGACTGACCGGCGGGAGGCTGTTCTAGCGGCTACGTTGAAGCGGGCCGAATGGCTGGGTGCCTTCGCGGCGCTGCGGTCAGGGCGGGGTGCTGGGGCGCATGCAGTCACGCAGGTAGGGCAGGGTGAGGGCGTTGCGCCAAAGGGCCTTGGCGGGGCTGTAGAGGCCCCTGCAAGCCCTTTGGTTCCGACCCTCAAGCCCAAGACCCTGCGGGATGTTTTCAACGCCTGGAAGCAATCCACGGGGGGCAGAGACAGGCCCCGGTCTCTGGACTCCATTCAGGCGGCGGAGCGTGCCCTGCGGCGCTTCGAGAGGAAGCATCCCGGTGTGTCGTTGGACGCCATCACCCGAGTGGGCCATCAAGCGGGCTGTGCGTCTTCTTTTCTGGCGTTGACCACTCGCAGAATGGTTGAGCGACTGGCCCCGGTCGCTTTGCATATTTCGGTCCAAGACACTCCCTTGTCCAGCAGCGTGGCAATGGTTGCGTGGCGCTCCAGATCAGCGGGGCGGCCCTTGTAGCGTCCCTCCTGCTTCGCCTTGTTGATGCCCTGCTGCTGTCGGCGTCTGCGGTCTGTGTAGTCCTTCCGGGCCACTACGGCTAGCACGTCCAGCAGCATGCGGTTCACCGCGTCTAGCAACGCCTGGGTGGTTTCGTCCAGGGTCGCCCCTGCAGCCCCCCAGCTCGTGGGCAAGTCCAGCGCAACGACGCGGATACGCTTCCCCGACAGTCGCTGCTTGAGGGTGTCCCAATCGGCCTCGTTGAGGCGCGATAGTCGGTCCACTTGCTCCACCAGCAGCACATCCCCGGTGCTGGCATCGTTGATGAGCCGGAACAGCTCAGGACGGTCAAGGGTGGCCCCGGACTCGTTTTCCACGTACCACGCGGCTATCTTCAGACTACGGGCCGCTGCGAAGCTTTCCAACTGCTCTCTGGCCCGCTCGGCGTCTTGGTCTGCGGTACTGGCTCGCAAGTAGGCACGGATGAATGACATAGTGGCATCAGTTTCGTTTGAATGGTTTCATTATTTGTGGTTCCGTTTTAGTTATCAACCGATTTATCGAACCAGTCAATCCAGTGCTTTCCGATGGTTCGCCAGAGGCATACCCAAATGAACGGAATCTGCCTCCTGTCTCGCTATCGGCTTCTATCTTCCATTACGTGTGCTTCTATTGGCTGGCGCTGGACACGGATCAGTCTTTCCTTCTTCCATTACCTGATACTCCATTTGTTGAATGTGGTAGGCAAGGCATGGAGCAGACGACAGAGGGGGGTAACGGGGGGATGAGTGACTGGCAGACGTCAGAGACACACGCGCATGAGCTGAGTAATTTCAGGTGCGAGTGCAGACGTTGCAGATGGCTCGCTATCTGAAAGGAAAGCCGAACAGCAAAAGAGACAGATAGCGGACGCAGGTGGTGGCATCCATAGGCCGCTTGCACCGAGAGACGCACTCCCCAAAGCAAGGACCAAAACGTCAAATGTAGAAGGCTCGACGCGAGAAGTATGCGTGTCGCCGGTATGATGGTCGCTCGTTGTGACACTGCCAAGTATCACGAGCGATATTCGAGCGAGCGTAAGGCGTTGATTTTATTGGGGTGGGCTGATGGTCGTTTAGACCTTACCCCCGGCACTGGCTCCACAGTTAGGGCTGCTTGGTTCCCCACCTGACCCGGTTGGCTGCTTCACCATGCGGGGAGGCCCGTCGCCCTCGATTGTACGCCGAGTTGGTTCGCTGTTCTGGCGCGCGGTGCTTGCGCAGCCCGTAGAATCGCCCGGATGTCTTACCTCGTGCTCGCCCGCAAGTATCGCCCGCGCAACTTCACCGAGATGGTGGGGCAGCAGCATGTGGTGCAGGCCCTGACCAACGCTCTGACCCAGCAGCGGCTGCACCATGCCTATTTGTTCACGGGAACGCGCGGCGTGGGCAAGACGACGGTGTCGCGCATCCTGGCCAAGTCGCTCAATTGCCAGGGCTTGGATGGGCAGGGGGGCATCACGGCGACGCCGTGCGGGCAATGCCAGGCCTGCCGGGACATCGACAGCGGCCGTTTCGTGGACTACACCGAGCTCGACGCCGCCTCCAACCGGGGCGTGGACGAGGTGCAGGGCCTGCTGGAGCAGGCCGTCTACAAGCCGGTGCAGGGGCGCTTCAAGGTCTTCATGATCGACGAAGTGCACATGCTCACCAACACGGCGTTCAATGCGATGCTCAAGACGCTGGAGGAGCCGCCGGACTACCTCAAATTCGTTCTGGCCACGACCGATCCACAGAAGGTGCCGGTCACGGTGCTCAGCCGCTGCCTGCAGTTCAATTTGCGTCCCATGGCGCCCGAGACCGTGCGGGAGCATCTTGTTCAGGTGCTGCAGGCCGAGAACGTGGTGGCAGAGCCCCAGGCGCTGCGGCTGCTGGCGCGGGCCGCCCGCGGATCGATGCGCGATGCGCTTTCCCTGACGGACCAGGCCATTGCCTTTGGCTGCGGGCAGATCGAAGAGGCTGCTGTGCGTCAGATGCTGGGCAGCGTCGATCGCAGCTATGTGTTTCGCCTGATTGATGCGCTGGTGCAGGGCGATGGCCGTGCGGTGATCGAGACCGTGGATGTGCTGCGCCTCAATGGCCTGTCGGCGGCATCCACACTGGAAGACATGGCGGCTGTGCTGCAGCGTATGGCCGTGCTGCAGGCCGTTCCGGGGGGCGAGAAAAGCCTGAGTGATGCCGAAGACCCGGATGCCGCCGAAACCGCGCGACTGGCGGTGCTGTTGCCAGCCGACGAGACCCAGTTGCTTTACAGCATCTGCCTGCATGGACGCGGCGAGTTGGGGCTGGCCCCCGACGAATATGCAGCGTTGACCATGGTGCTGTTGCGTCTGCTGGCGTTCAAGCCCGAAGGCGGCACCCCGGAAAAAAAAACACTGACGCAGCCTGACCGCGCTCCCGAGGCGCCGCCAGTGACAATGTCTGCACCATTGGCGGCGGTACCGGTGGCTGCAACGGCGCCAGTGCCCGCCGGTGGGCAGGCAGGTCCCATTGCACAGGAATTTGAAGAAAAATCAGTCCGAGCGCTTTCTGGTACAGCGCAAATAGCTACCAATTTGATAGCTGATACCGCGCCTGTCGATGCCGCCGCAGTGCGCGTCCCGCCGGCAACCCAGGTGCTTGCCGTGCGTGCCGCCGAAGACATTGCTGTGGCATCCACCGAGCCGCCGCCACCTGCGCCGCCGCAGTTGCCACCTGCCGTTGTCAGCGTTCCGGTGCGGCAGGCCCCTGAGCCCAGCGCGCGCCTGCAGCCGCAGACCGGTGGGACAGGGCGTGTCACTGCGGCCCGTTTCACACCCACCGAAGAAGGCGCGATCTGGTATGACGCCGTGCAGCAGCTGGTGGCCAGCGAGGCCATTTCCGCGCTGGTGCGTGAACTGGCGCTGCAGGCGCAATTGGTGGCCCGTGATGGAGACCACTGGTTGTTGCGTGTCGAGCGCGAATCACTGAACCAGCCGACCACGCGCGAGCGCCTGTGCAGTGCGCTGGCGGCGGCGGGTCATGCGCAGCGCCTCAGTGTGGAGTTGGGCGTTGTCATCGACAGCCCCGCCCGCCGCAATGCCGCGATCGAGAATGAACGCCAGCAGCGTGCGCAGGACATCGTCCTGAACGATCCCTTTGTGCAGACGATGGTGCGCGAGTTTGATGCCCGCATCGTACCTGGCAGCATTCAGCCCCTCTGACCCTCTTATTTCTATTCAAAAAAAGGACTTCTTATGTTCAACAAAGGACAACTCGCAGGCCTCATGAAGCAGGCGCAGGCCATGCAGGACAACCTCAAGAAAGCGCAGGATGAACTGGCCCACATCGAGGTCGAGGCCGAGGCGGGCGCCGGACTGGTCAAGGTACTGATGACCTGCAAGCACGACGTCAAGCGCGTCACCATCGATCCCAGTCTGCTGGCTGAGGACAAGGACATGCTGGAAGACCTGGTGGCCGCCGCTTTCAATGCTGCGGTGCGCAAGGCCGAGGAAACCTCGGCCGAGAAGATGGGCAAGCTCACCCAGGGCATGCCAGGGTTGCCTGGCGGCATGAAGTTTCCTTTCTGATGCGAGTCTCTGTGCGGGTCCTCCGGCGGGATACCGATGCTGCGTGCTGCGCCCTTGAAGGCATGTAGCCTGCGGGGCCCTTCTTCATGCACACCACGGATGCTCTTGAGGCGCTGATCCAGGCCCTGCGGCGGTTGCCGGGGGTGGGGGCGAAGTCGGCGGCCCGCATGGCCTTTCATTTGCTGCAACATGACCGTGGGGGCGCCCAGGTGCTGGCCCAGGCGCTGGCGCATGCGGCAGAGCAGGTACGGCATTGCACGCGTTGCCATACGTTCACGCAGGCCGAGGTCTGTGACACCTGCCTGGACCCCGGGCGCGATGCAGCGCGGCTGTGCGTGGTGGAAACCCCGGCAGACCAGTCGGCGCTGGAGCGCACCGGAGCCTTTCATGGCCTGTATTTCGTGCTCATGGGGCGACTGTCGCCGCTGGACGGTGTGGGTCCGAAGGACATTGGCGTGCAAAAACTTGTACAACGGGCCACCGATGGCGTGGTGCAGGAGGTGATTCTGGCCACCAATTTCACCGCCGAAGGTGAAACCACCGCCCATGTCATTGGCGAGGCGCTCAAAGCGCGGGGACTCGTGGTGACGCGCCTGGCACGGGGGGTGCCTGTGGGCAGCGAGCTGGAATACGTAGACCTGGGTACCATTGCCCACGCCCTGGCGGATCGGCGCTGATTTTGCTATTTTATTTATAGCTGTCTGCGTTTGAGAATTGGGTGGTTCAATCCATTTTTACTGGAAATCGTACGATCATGCTGCCTCACTTCACCATCGCCTACTGGTGCGTTTTCGTGGCGGCCATGCTGCCCTTGCTGTGTTCCGTGGTTGCCAAGCGGGGGGGCTTTGGCAAGAAGCGCTCACAGGGCGGGTACGACAACCACGATCCGCGGGCATGGCTGGCACGGCAGACGGGTGCTTCGGCACGTGCCAATGCAGCGCAGGCCAACAGTTTCGAGGCACTGCCCTTCTTCATTGCGGCAGTGCTGGTTGCACATCAACTGGGTGCGGGGCAGGCCGTGCTGGACCTGCTGGCCGTGCTGTATGTGTTGCTGCGCCTGTTCTACATCATGATGTATGTGTCCGACATGCCCCGGGCGCGCAGCGCGGTGTGGGGCGGGGCTTTCTTTGTCAACATTGCCATCTTCTTTCTCGGGTATCGTTGATCCGGTACGGCGTGGCCGGAGCCGAAAGGACGGTACGTAGTACTCCGAACGGGCTCTCCCTGATGTGCCGTCGATCGATATCGATCAAAATTGCTGCATTGCACCAATTTTGATTCGCACCCTGTGTCTCTGTCTCCTGTCCGCCGCCGCACCTTGGGTGTTGTCTCTGGCCTGGCCGTGACGGCCTTGCTGCCGGCGCTGCGCGTGCGTGCCGCCGCGCCGCCTGCAAGGGTGCGGGTGGCGGTAGGGGGAGGGGAGAGACATCTGCTGCGGCATTTGCCACTGACGGTCGCGGCCCAGCTGGATTTCTTCCGGCCCGCAGGGGTGGATGTCATCTGGCTTTCCTACCCCAATGACGCACTGGCCCTGCAGGCGGTGCAAAGTGGCGTGGCGGACGTCGGTGCCATGGGTTTCGAGCAGGCCTTGCGCTCCCAGGGCCATGCGGTAGCCGTGCGTTCGCTGGTGCTGCAGGCGCGGACGCCGCAATTGATGATGGCCGTCTCCACGCGCGCATTGCCCCACTACCGTACTCCCAAGGATCTTCGTCGCTGCAAGATAGGCGTGGAGGAGTGGGGGGGGCTTGCGCATGCCATGGCGCTGCGGGTGCTGGCATTGGCCGGAATGGGGCCGCAGGATGCCACTTTCGTGCTGGTGGGCGATGGTGCGCGGGCCCTGGAGGCCCTGCGTGCCGGCAAGGTGCAGGCACTGTGCCATGGGGACCCTGTCATGGCCCGGCTGGAACGCAGCCGCGAACTGCGGGTGGTGTATGACACCCGGAGTCTGGCCGGAACCCAGGCCGTGTTTGGCGGGAGCGTGCCCGGTAGCTGCCTGGCGGCGCCCGTGCCGTTCCTCCAGACCCATCCTGAGCACACCCAGGCGCTGGCCGCTGGCGTGGTGCGCGCGCTCAAGTGGCTGCAGACAGCCGCCCCGGCGGACATTGTCAAGGCAGTCCCGGCAGAGGCATTGATGGGGGATCGACGTTTGTTCCTGGCGGCATTTGATCGGGTGCGTGAGTCGATCTCGCCCGATGGACTGGTACCGCAAGCGGGGGCGCAGACTGCCGTGAAAATGCTGGCCGTGCTGGACCCCACCCTCGACGCCCGCCCATCGGCGCTGGCGCAGTCCTACACACAGGAGTTTGCACGCAAGGCCAAGCAGCAATTCAATGCCTGATGCACCGATACTCTTGTTTGAACTTTTCAGGCCTTTTTCTATGACGCTTCATCTCAGCATTGCACCCCTGATCTCTCTGGTCGCCGGCATCCTGGTTCTGGTGTTTCCGCGCCTGCTCAGCACCATTGTGGCGCTGTACCTCATCGCTATTGGAATACTGGGTTTGCTGGGCATGCACCAGTGGCGCATCTGAGCGCCGGTCAGCGCCGCTTCACCTTGGAAGGCTTGCCACCCCGGCGCGCAGGGCTGCTTTTGCCTGCGGCGCGCTTGCCCGGGCGGGCCTGCGCCGACGGACCGGTGCGTACAGGCACAAACAGCACCACCTGTTGGCCGGCCTTGAAAACGGCGCTGGTTTTCACATCGTTCCAGTCGGCCACGCTGGCTGCGCTAAGGCGGTAGCGCCGCGCAATGCTGGCGACCGAGTCGTTCTTGCGTGCGCGCACCGTGGTGCGGCGCGTGACCTGCTCGGGCGTGAGGGAGATCTGGCCGTTGTCGGCTACGCTTTCGGCGACATCAGAGCGTGATGTGGTCGAGCGCGGCACGATGAGCGCGGAACCCGCCTTGATCAGCATGCGCGGTGGGATGCCATTGATCGTGCGCAGATCGGATTCGGCCATGCCGACCCGTCGCGCCGCCTCGGCCGTGGCCATGGTGGAAGGCAGGGTCCAGACGGTCCAGCTCGCATACTGCCCCTGGTTGTAGGCCTCGAAGTTGCGCTCGAAAACCTTGGCGTTGTCCCAGGGAAGCAGGATCTGTGGGGTACCTGCTGCCAGAATCACCGGGCGGTGCAATGAGGGATTCAGAGCCTTGAAATCTTCCTCGCGCACACCGGCCAGGCGGGCTGCCAGGGCCACGTCGATGTCGTGGCTGATGTCCACGGTCTGGAAGTAGGGGTGGTTTTCGATCAGCGGCAGCTCGGTTCCATAGGCGTCGGGGTGGGCCACGATGTTCTTCACCGCCTGCAGCTTGGGGACATACATGCGAGTCTCGCCGGGCAGGGTCAGGTCGGTATAGCCGGTGCCCAGGCCCGCCTTTTGGTTGCGGGCGATGGCACGGCCCACGCTGCCTTCGCCCCAGTTGTAGGCCGCCAGGGCCAGGTGCCAGTCGCCAAACATGCCGTAGAGCTTTTGCAGATAGTCCAGTGCGGCCCGCGTCGAGGCGAGGACATCGCGCCGGTCATCGCGGAAAGCGTTTTGCTTGAGATCGAAATAATTGCCCGTGGCGGGCATGAATTGCCACATGCCCGCAGCCTTGGCCGTGGAAACCGCCTGCGGGTTGAAGGCGCTTTCAATATAGGGCAGCAGCGCTAGTTCGGTCGGCATGCCCCTGCGCTCCAGTTCCTCGACGATATGGAACAGGTATTTGCGCGAACGCTCGGTCATGCGCTGCATGTATTCGGGGCGGGTGGCATACCACTGTTCGCGGTCCTGCACCAGTTCGTGCTGCAGGTCGGGCATGGCAAAACCGCGGCGGATGCGATCCCACAGGTCCGACGGCGTGAACAAGGGCATCACCTGCTGGCCCGTCGCCTGGGCGGAAGCGATGGGCCGCAGGGGGCCGGAAGGAATGAGGGGCGTGTGGGGCGCTGCCGGGGCTTCGGCGGGGGTGGTCGGTGTATTGCTGGCGGTGTCCCGGGTGCCCACGGGAGTGGCACAGCCAGTCAGCCAGAGCAGGCCCGTCAGGCAGGCAATGTGCAGAAACTTCATCGGAACTCGTTTTTCCATGCACGCAGGGCCGCCAGTACGGCTACGGCATCCTGCGTGGGGGTGGTGGGGTCAAAGCCTGCTGCAGCCGCTGCTACGGCAGGCGTGCGGGTGCGCAGGAAGGGGTTGATCGCGCGTTCGGTGGCGATGTGCGAGGGCAGTGTAGGCAGGCCCTGTGCGCGCAGCGCCTCGCAGCGGCTGCTGTAGTGGAGCAGGTCTGCGTTGCCGGGTTCCACCGCGCGGGCAAATTTCAGGTTCGAAAGTGTGTACTCGTGGGCGCAGCACACGCGGGTGTCGCCGGGCAGGGCCGCCAGGGCATCCAGCGAGGCCAGCATCTGCGCAGGGCTGCCTTCAAACAGGCGGCCGCAGCCACCAGAAAATAAGGTGTCGCCACAGAACAATAGCGGTGTGCCGTCCACCTGCGGACTGTAATAGGCAATGTGGCCAGCGGTGTGGCCTGGCACGTCGATCACGTCAAAGCCCAGGCCCAGCACGTCCACCCGGTCTCCCTGCGCCACCGGTGTGAAGGGGGCTGGAATGTGCTCGCGTGCAGGGCCATAAACCGCGGCCCCCGTGGCTTCGCGCAGCACCTGCACGCCGCCTACATGGTCGGCATGGTGGTGCGTGACTAGAATGGCCTGCAACTGCAGCCCCTGTTCCTGGAGGGCCAGCAGGACAGGTTCTGACTGGCCAGGATCCACCACCAGCGCATGGTGCTCGTCGTGCAGCAGCCACAGATAATTGTCGGAGAAGGCGGGCAAGGCAAGCAGGTTCATGAGTGATCAAATTATAGGTTTGCACCATTGGTTCGATTCACCGGCAGGGCGCTATGTGCTGGGCTGGGAGCAGACGCGCTTTGATGAGGCCGTCGCCGACGTCTTTGGCTACCACAGCCTGCAACTGGGAATGCCCCTGCTCGAGGGGTTGCGCGCCAACCGCATGCCGCACCGCTGGCTGGCGCTGGATGAAGCACCCGCCCCGGGCGAGGGGCCGGTTCCCGATCTGCTCAGCCATGCCGTGGCGCTGCCTTTTCCGGACAACAGCTTGGACCTGGTGCTGCTGCCGCATGCGCTGGAGTTGAGCCACGACCCGCATACCGCCCTGCGCGAGGTGGCGCGCGTGCTGGTGCCCGAGGGCCGCGTGGTCATCACGGGCTTGAACCCGGCCAGCCTGTGGGGGCTGCGCCAGCGCCGTAGTCGTCTATATCGACGCTTGAGCGGCGGGCGGGGGCGCTCGTTTTTGCCTGACGTGAATGAGTTCATCGGCTACTGGCGCCTGCGCGACTGGCTGCGCCTGCTCAACTTCGAAATGGACGATGCCCAGTTTGGCTGCTACCGTCCGGCGGTGCGCACCGAGCAATGGCTGGAGAAATTTGCGTGGATGGACCCGGTCGGCGAGCGCTGCTGGCCCATACTGGGCGCCGCCTATTTCGTGGTAGGCATCAAGCGGGTGCACGGGGTGCGCCTGCTCGAACCCGCCTGGCGCGGCAGCCCGCAACGCGCCACGGCCACCATGCCGATTGCACGACGCACCGAGAAAAAACATTGACCGACAGGAACATTGAGTGAACCAGGTACAGATTTATACCGACGGAGCCTGCAGGGGCAACCCCGGCCCGGGTGGCTGGGGCGTGTTGATGCGTTCCGGCGCGACCGAGAAAGAACTTTTTGGCGGCGAGTTGGGCACCACCAACAACCGCATGGAATTGCTGGCGGTGATCGAGGCCCTCGCGGCGCTCAAGCGTCCCTGCGCTGTCACCTTGTACCTCGACAGCGAATACGTGCGCAAAGGTATCACCGAATGGATCCACGGCTGGAAGGCCCGGGGCTGGCGCACCGCTGCCAAGCAGCCGGTCAAAAACGTGGAACTGTGGCAGCGCCTGGATGCGCTGGTGGCGCAGGGCGGCCACCAGATCGACTGGCGCTGGGTCAAGGGCCATTCGGGTGATCCGGGCAATGAGCGGGCCGATGCGCTGGCCAATCGGGGCGTGGAGCAGGCGTTGGGCCGTCGGTGAGGCGGCCTGTTTTTGTAAAGTCTGGGTAAAGACTGCCGTCTGCCCTGGTGGGTATGGGCGGCCCGGGCAATGCCCGGGGGTACGCGCTGCTACATTGCGCCATGGTGTAACCCGGTATGTCTCCACATGGCTTTCAAGGCACGCTCTCTTTTCATTGCAGCCATCGGCTTGGCCGTGGCTGGCACTGCCGCATGGCGCCTGCAAAGGGGTGCCCTCCCCGTTGCGCCGGAGGGTGTGCAGACACAGGGTGCCAGCAAGCCTGTGTCTGGCAAGGAAGGGGCGCAAAAACCGGTCAGCGTAGAGGTGGCGCGGGTGCGCACCATGGCCCTGCGCGACGAGGCGCAGGCCGTGGGCAGCTTGCGTTCGCGCCGCAGCGTGGTGCTGCGCCCTGAGGTGAGCGGGCGCGTGACGCAACTCCAGTTCAGCGACGGCGCCCGGGTGCGCAAAGGGCAGTTGCTGGTGCAGTTCGACGACCAGTTGCCCCGCGCCCAGGTGCAGCAGGCGCGGGCCGAGCTGTCGATCGCGCAGGCCAACCACCAGCGCAACAAGGAACTGGTGGCGCAGGGTTTTGTCAGCCAGCGTTCGCTCGACGAAAGTGCCGCCAATCTGCAGGTGGCGCAGGCCAAGCTGTCCCTGGCCGAGGCTACGGCGGCGCGCCTGCGCATCGTGGCGCCGTTCGACGGGATTGCCGGTATTCGCAATGTGAGCGTGGGTGACTACCTCAAGGACGGCTCCGACATCGTCAACATCGAGGATATCGACAGCGTGTTCGTCGATTTTCGGCTTCCCGAGCGCTACCAGGGCCAGGTGCGTGTGGGCCAGGTCGCTCTGGTCGCGCTCGATGCCTTGCCGGGCAAGACCTATCAGGCCGAGGTGCGTGCCATTGACCCACAGATCGACGCCAACGGCCGCTCGGTGATGGTGCGCGCCAGCATCGCCAACGAAGGGCTGCAGCTGCGTCCGGGCATGTTTGCACGCGTCACAGTGCGCATGGGTGAGCGTCCGGGTGCGCTGGTGGTGCCCGAGGAAGCCATCGTGCCCCAGGGCGAGAGCCCCTATGTCTATACCGTGCAGCCCGGCAAGGCAGCCGGCGGCACCGTGGTGCAGCGGGTTGCGGTGCAGTTGGGCGTACGCCATGGCGGCATGGTGGAGGTGCGTGAAGGGCTGCAGGCGGGCGACACCGTGGTGACGGCGGGACAGCAGCGGGTGCAGCGCGATGGCATGGCCGTGCGCGTGGTCGATCTGCCGCCAGCGCCCGCCGGGGACGCCTCCCAGGCCCGTTGATCCGATTCCCGCAACACCATGCAACTGGCTGAAATTTCCATCCGCCGCCCGGTGCTGGCCACTGTGCTGTCGCTGCTGGTGCTCCTGATCGGCGCGGTGAGCTTTACCCGCCTGTCGGTGCGCGAATACCCCAAGATCGACGAGCCCGTGGTGACCGTCAGTGTGAGCTACGCCGGTGCGTCCGCCGAGGTGATGGAGTCGCAGGTCACCAAGCCGCTGGAGGACTCCATTGCCGGCATCGATGCAGTGGATGTCATCACCTCCATCAGCAGGGCCGAGCGCAGCCAGATCTCGGTGCGCTTCCGGCTCGAAAAAGACGCCGATAACGCTGCCGCCGAGGTGCGCGACCGCACGGCCCGTGTGCGCAACCGCCTGCCCGACGCGGTGGATGAGCCCGTCATCGCCAAGGTTGAGGCCGATGCCTTCCCGGTGATGTGGCTGGCCTTCAGCAGCGACACCCTCTCGCCCCTGCAGATCAACGACCTGCTCAACCGCATCGTCAAACCCCGGCTGCAGACCGTGAGCGGTGTGGCCGATGTGCCCATCTATGGCGAGCGCCGCTATGCCATGCGGGTGTGGCTCGACCCGCAGCGCATGGCGGGCTACCGGCTCACCACGCAGGACATCGAGGACGCCATCCGCCGCAACAACCTGGAGCTGCCCGCCGGGCGCATCGAGTCGCAGCAGCGCGAGTTCAGCGTCACATCGCAGACCAATCTGGTCACGGCGGCGCAGTTTGCGCAGATCGTGGTGCGCACCGTCAACGGGTTTCCGGTGCGCCTCGCCGATGTGGCGCGCGTCGAAGAGGGTCCTGCCAGTGACCGCAGCCGCGTGCGGCTCAACGGACGCGAAGCCATCTCGGTGGGCGTGATCCGCCAGACCACGGCCAACCCGCTGGAACTGTCGGATGGCGTGCGCGCCATGCTGCCCGTCCTGAAGGCCGACCTGCCCGCCGACGTGATGGTGGACATTGCCAACGACAACTCGCGCTTCATCGACCGTTCGGTCAAGAACGTCTACACCACCATCTTGGAGGCTGTGCTGCTGGTGGCGCTGGTGATCTTTGTGTTCCTGCGCACCGTGCGCGCCTCCATCATTCCCATCATCACCATTCCGGTCAGCCTGATCGGCAGTTTCGCGCTGATGCAGCTGGCGGGCTTTTCCATCAACACCCTCACGCTGCTGGCCCTGGTGCTGGCCATCGGGCTGGTGGTGGACGACGCCATCGTCATGCTGGAGAACATCTACCGCCACATCGAGGAAGGGCTGGACCCGTTTTCTGCCGCCATCAAGGGCGCGCGGGAAATCGGCTTTGCCATTGTGGCCATGACACTGACTCTGGTGGCAGTGTATGCCCCCCTGGCTTTTACCCCCGGGCGCACCGGGCGGCTGTTTGTCGAGTTTGCGCTGGCGCTGGCGGGTGCGGTGGTGGTGTCGGGTTTTGTGGCGCTCACGCTCTCGCCCATGATGTGCTCGCTGCTGCTCAAGCACAACCCCAACCCGCACTGGTTTGACCGTTTCATGGAACGCTGGCTCACCCGCCTGTCGCAGGCCTATGGCCGTCTGCTGCGCTGGCTGGTCACGGCCCGCTGGGGGGGCGGTGGCTGGCGCGCAGCGGTGTTCCAGGCGCGTTGGCTGGTGCTGGGGGTGATGGCGCTCAGTGGCGCCGGGGTGGCTCTGGTGTATCCGCAGATGCGCCAGGAGCTCTCGCCCCTGGAGGACCGCGGCACCATCCTGGCCAGCATCAACGCGCCCGATGGATCCACGCTCGAATACACCAACCGCTATGCGCTGGAGCTGGAGAAAATCGGCCGCGACTACCCTGAGTTCGACCGCATCTTTGCCAGCATCGGCAATCCCACCGTGTCGCAGGGCAGCGTGGTCTACCGCACCGTGGACTGGGAAGACCGCAAGCGCAGCACGCTGCAGCTGGCGCGCGAGATGCAGTCGCGCATCTCCAATCTGCCGGGGGTGAATGCCTTTCCCATCACCCCGCCGTCGCTGGGGCAGGGCTTTCGTTCGCGGCCGCTCAACTACGTGATCCAGACCTCGGACAGCTACGAAGAACTGAGCGCCACGGCGGCCCGCATGCTCGACGCCATCGCCCGGAATCCCGGCATCCAGTCGCCCGATGTGGACCTGCGCCTGAACAAGCCCGAACTGCGCATCACCGTGAACCGTGAACGGGCCGCAGACCTGGGCGTGGGCGTGGATGTGGTGGCGCGTGCCATCGAGACCATGCTGGGCGGGCGCACCGTGACGCGCTACAAGCGCGACGCCGAGCAGTTCGACGTGATCGTGCAGACCGAGGGCCAGGACCGCACTGCGCCCGAGGATATCGACACCATCCATGTGCGGGGCAAGGGCGACGTGATGGTGCCGCTCTCCAGCCTGGTCAGCGTGCGCGAGAGTGTGAGCCCGCGCGAGCTCAATCACTTCGGCCAACGCCGCTCGGCCACCATCACGGCCAACCTGGCGCCCGACTATTCACTGGGCCAGGCCCTGGCCTTCATGGACCGTACGGCGGCCCAGGTGCTCAAACCCGGTTACACCACTGAACTCAATGGCATCTCGCGCGAGTTCCGCAGTTCGCAGGGCGCTCTGGGCATCGTGTTCGTGCTGGCGCTGGTGTTCATCTTCCTGGTGCTGGCAGCGCAGTTCGAGAGCTTCATCGACCCGCTGGTCATCATGCTGTCGGTGCCGCTGTCCATGGTGGGTGCGCTGCTGGCGCTGCAGTGGAGCGGTGGCTCGATCAACGTGTATTCACAGATCGGGCTCATTACGCTGGTGGGGCTGATCACCAAGCACGGCATCCTGATTGTCGAGTTCACCAACCAGCTTCGCGAGCAGGGGCTGGAGATGATCGATGCGCTGGTCAAGGCGTCGGCCCAGCGCCTGCGCCCCATTTTGATGACCACCGGCGCCATGGTGCTGGGCGCCATTCCGCTGGCGCTGGCCACCGGCGCCGGGGCCGAAAGCCGGATGCAGATCGGCTGGGTGATCGTGGGCGGCATGAGCCTGGGGACGGTGCTCACCCTGTTCGTGGTGCCCACCATGTATTCCTTGCTGGCCCGCAAGGCTGTTCCCGGCGCCCGCACTGGCGTGGAGAGCGCAGAGCAGGGTGGTGCGGCAACACCCTGACCGTGTGTTGGTTGCTATTTTAATGATAGCTATTAACGCTTTCCAGTATTGCCATGAAGGCCTTTTTCGCCTTATTCCTGGTAGCGCTGGAGGACGTATTCACCGGGCGCATCGCACAGCGCGCTCCGGGCGCTGATGGGCTGGGCTTTCTGCGGGGCAGAGGAGCGGGCCGCCAGCCAGCCCTGCCACGCGGGCCACCACGAGCCTTCGTGCTGCGGCGCCCGGTCGGCCCAGGCATCGGGCTCTACCCAGGCCCCCTGCGCGCGGCGGGTGTCCATCTGGTAACTGCGGTGGGCGTGGCCGGGTTCGGAGATGATGCCCGCGTTGTGCCCGCCGCTGGTCAGCACAAAGGTGATTTCAGCGTCACACAGGTGGTGCAGCTTGTAGACCGAGCGCCAGGGTGAGACATGGTCGCGCTGCGTGCCCACCATGAACACGGGCAGGCTGATGTCTCCCAGCGACACCGCGCGGCCTTCCACGCGGTAGCTGTGCGCAGCCAGCGCATTGTTCAGGTACAGCGCCACCAGGTATTCGTGGTGCATGCGCGCCGGCATGCGCGTGGTGTCGGCATTCCAGGCCATCAGGTCGTTGGGCTGGTCGCGCTCGCCCAGCAGGTATTCGCGCATGCGCCGCGCCCACACGAGGTCGCGCGAGTGCAGAAACTCGAACGACCCCGCCATCTGCTTGCCCGACAGGTAGCCCTGCCCGCGCGTGATGTGGTCCAGCAGCGCAATCTGACCCTCGTCGATGAACAGGCCCAGCTCGCCGGGTTCGGAGAAGTCGGTCTGCGCCGCCAGCAGCGTGAGCGACTGCAGGGGCGGCATCTGGTTCTGCCCTTGTACGCCGGTCTCGCGGGCCAGCGCGGCGGCGGCGATGGCCAGCAGCGTGCCGCCCAGGCAGTAGCCCATCGCGTGCACCGGCACTTTGGTGCCGTGCTGGGCACCGACGGCCTGCAAGGCATCGAGCACGCCCAGGCGCAGGTAGTCGTCCATGGTGAGCTGGGCGTCTTGCGCGTCCGGATTGCGCCACGACAGCATGTAGACAGTATGGCCCTGGCCCACCAGATAGCGCACCAGCGAGTTGTGCGGCGAGAGGTCGAGGATGTAGAACTTCATGATCCACGAGGGCACGATGAGCACCGGTTCGGGATGCACCTTGGCGGTCTGCGGAGCGTAGCGGATCAGCTCGATCAGTGCATTGCGGTAGACCACCTTGCCCGGTGTGACCGCTACGTCCTGCCCTACGCGAAAGCGCTTCACCTGTTCGGCTTCGCCCGGTGTGGGCACCCCCGTGGCATCGGCCAGCCAGTGCTGCAGCCCCTTGCGCAGGTGCGCACCGCCTGATTCGAGCATGTCGCGCTGCACCACCGGGTTGGTGGCGGGCCGGTTGGCCGGTGAGAGCATGTCCAGCCACTGCCGCGCAAAGAACTGGGTCAGGTCGGCATGGTGCGCTGTCATGCCGGACACCTGGGCGGCTTCGCGCCAGAACGCCTCGGTGTTGTGAAAACCGGCGCGCATCTGGCTGAAGGGCCACTGGGACCAGGCGGGGTGCCGAAAACGCGGGTCTTCATCGGGCGGTGCGGTCGCCTCGTCCGTGCCGGACACCGCCGAGCGCAGGGTCTCGCCTGCCAGCCGCGCAGCCAGCGCGGCCAGTTCCAGCTGGCGGCCCGGCGACAGCGCCAGGTGCCAGGCCCAGTCGGCCGCGGCCAGACCCAGCGACACGGGCGAGAGCCCGCCCGTGAGCGGCGCGATGGCGGCCTGCGTCAGCCGGTCGAGTTTTTGGGTGGGGGTTTCCGTGGAAGGCGCAGCGTCCTGGCCGGGGAGGGGGGGCGTGGGAGTAGTGCGTTTGGCCATGGTGTGTCGTGATGGGGGTGAGTCCTGTCCCCATGATAGGCCGTGGTCTTCGGCGAGGCCATGGTGTGGCCCCTCCATTCATGCGATACGTGACCTGCCGCAAGGGGTGCGGGGTCGGGGCTTCTATGATGACCTTATCGTTGTTGCGCAAGGAGAGCCCATGAATCCGCTCACCAAGATGGCCCTGGGCCTGATCGGGCAGTTGCGCCCCGAGGCCCCCACGGGCGATGGCACGCCGGTGGTGGTGCTGCCGCCACCCGACAGGGCGGGCGGTGTGCCGCTCATGCAGGCGCTGGCACAGCGCCAGTCCGCGCGCACCTTTGACCCGGCTGCGCTGCCGAAGCAGACCCTCTCGGATGTGCTGTGGGCGGCTGCCGGTATCAACCGCGCCGACCATGCGGGCCGCACCGCCCCCAGCGCCATGAACGCCCAGGAGGTCGATGTCTACGTGGCCCTGCCCGAAGGCCTGTACCGCTACGACCCCGTGGCCCACGCCCTGCAGCGTGTGGTGGCCGCCGACGTGCGGCGCGTGACGGGCTACCAGGACTTTGTCGACACTGCGCCGCTCGACCTGATTTATGTCGCCGACCACACGCGCATGAAGCTCGTACCGGCGGCGCAGCGCGAATCCTATGCCTCGGCAGCGGCCGGTGCCATGGCGCAAAACGTTTACCTGTATTGCGCAAGCGCGGGCCTGTCCACCGTGATCCGGGCCTGGATAGACCGCCAGGCGCTGGCCCAGGCCATGTCTCTGGGCACCGACCAGCAAATCCTGCTTTCGCAGACCGTGGGGGCCAGCGCGCCATGAGCGCCGTGTTCGATCTGCTGCGGCTGTCCACCGTGTCGCTCGACGTGGCGGCGGCCCACCGGGGCGCGGCCCAGGGCATTGCCCAGCGGCAGCAGCGGCGCCTGGCGCAGCTGCTCGACGTGGCGCTGCGCGACTCGCGCCTGTACCAGGAACTGCTGCTCCCGGGCTGCAGCGCGCGCACGCCGCTGCAGCAACTGCCCGTGGTCACGCGCGGTCAGCTCATGGAGCGCTTTGACGACTGGGTGACCGATCCGCGCCTCAAGCTTGACGAACTGCGTGTCTTGACCGCCGACCCCGAGCGCATTGCCGAACCCTGGCTGGGCCGCTACATGGTGTGGGAAAGCTCGGGCACCAGCGGCCAGCCCGGCATGTTTGTGCAGGACGCGCAGGCCATGGCCGTGTACGACGCACTGGAGGCCCTGCGCCGCAGCGCACCGCGCCCGCTGGCGCATTGGATGGATCCGCTGCAGCTGGCCGAACGCCATGCCTTTGTGGGCGCCACGGGCGGACATTTCGCCAGCCTGGTCTCGCTGCGGCGCCTGTGCGGCATCAACCCCTGGCTGGCGGCCAGCACGCGCAGCTTTTCCATCCAGGCGCCCACGGCCGAACTGGTGCAGTCCCTCAACGACTTTGCGCCCAGCGTGCTCATCACCTACCCGACCGTGGCCGCCTTGCTGGCCGATGAAGCGTGCGCCGGCCGCCTGCGCATTGCCCCGCGCGAGGTCTGGACCGGCGGCGAAACCCTGGGGCCCGCCGTGCGCGCCCATATCGAGCGCAGCCTGGGCTGTCCGCTGCGCAACAGCTATGGGGCCTCCGAGTTCCTGGCCATGGGCTGGGAGTGCCAGCACGGCCACATGCACCTCAATGCCGACTGGGTGATCCTGGAGCCCGTGGACGAACGCTACCGGCCCGTACCCCCGGGCGAGCCGCCTTACGCTGTGCTGCTGACCAACCTGGCCAATACGGTGCAGCCCCTGATCCGCTATGCGCTGGGCGACCATGTCACCGTGCACGCCGAGCCGTGCACCTGCGGATCGCCCTTGCCCGTGATTACCGTGCGTGGCCGCCAGGATGACCCTTTGCACATGGCGGGGCGGGACGGCGGCACGGTCACGCTGCTGCCCTTGGCGTTGACCACGGTGCTGGAAGACGATGCGGGGGTGTTCGATTTCCATCTGCGCCAGCTCGACGACCACAGCCTGGCGCTGCGCCTGCCCTTGCATGGCGAGGAGGGGCGCGCAGCCATGGCGCGCTGCCGCACAGCCCTCAAGGCCTTTGCGGTGGCCCAAGGGCTGGCGCCCTTGCGCATCAAGGCCGAACTGGGCCAGCCCGTGCCGCGCGGGCGCAGCGGCAAGGCCTGCCGCATCGTGGCCTGCACGGTTCCGGGCCGTTCTTAGGTTCGTTCTAAAAAGTGCGCGCCAATGCGCCCGTCAGGCGCTCCAGCGCAGCCGGGTTCAGCACCGTCCAGTGCCGCCGCTCACCCTGCACCCAGCGGCGTGACTGCCAGTCCGACAGCAGACGGCTGAGGGTTTCCGCACGAATGCCCAGGTGGGCGGCCACCTGCCGCTGGGTGCCCGGCAGCTCCAGCCGGGTGCCCTGGGCGGCCGACAGGCGCAGCAGGCAGGCGGCCAGCCTTTGCGGCGCACTGCTCACCGTGAGCCATTCCACCTCATTGATGTAGTGGTAGAGCCTGCGGCTCAGGTCCTGCAGCAGGCACAAGCCCAGGGCCGGATGGGTTTCGCAGGCGCGCTGCAGGGCGCACCGCCCCAGGCGCCAGGCGGCGGCGGTGCCCACGCTGCGCGCCTGCATGGGGTAGCGCCCATGGGCCATGAACATGGCTGCCTCGGCCACGCACTGGCCCGGCCCAAAGCGGTGAAACACCCGCTCATCGCCATCGCAGCCAAAGCGCACCACCTCCACATGGCCTTGCACCACCAGAAACCAGTGGCGGGCAGCGTCGCCTTCATGGAAAACCACCTCGCCCGCGTGGAATGAATGCAGGTCGGCCTGCAGGCACATGGCCTGCAGCACCTCTGCCGGAAGGCCCTGGAACAAGGGGTGCGCCGCCAGGACGGACTGCGGCGTGGCGGGAGAAACGTTGATAAATGTCATTGCCGGATACCGATGGTTTCAAGGATGATATTGCAAATGCGAATGACTCCCAATAAGTTTTGTATGAATCCTCACACCCACCGTTTCCCCTTGCGGGCTACCGTCAGCGCGGTGATGATCGCCGTGCTCGGCACGGCCGCCTTGGCGCAAGAGGGCGCGGCGCTGCCGTCGGTCACCGTGCAGTCCACCCGCGCCAGCGCCACGCTGCCCCTGCGCAGCACCGCGCAGGCCGAACGCGAAAAACTGGACAAAGTGCCCGGCGGCACCAACCTGGCCGAGCCGCAGAAAGAAGCGCGCCTGGCCACGCTGCGCGACGCGCTGGACTACCAGCCCGGTATCGTGATGCAGGACTTTTTTGGCGGCACCGACCAGCCGCGCCTGGGTATTCGCGGCTCGGGCATCCAGAGCAACCCGGTGAACCGGGGGGTGCTGCTGCTGCAGGACGGCTTGCCGCTCAACGAGGCCGATGGCTCCTTCATCATCGGCCTGATCGAGCCGCGCAACGCGGCATTGGTCAGCGCGCGGCGGGGCGCCAACGCCACGTCGCCCGGCGCCACCATGCTGGGTGGCGAGTTGGACTTTGTGTCGATGACCGGTGCCGACGAGCGCGGCCGGGTGCGTGCTGAATACGGCAGCTTTGGCCGCCAGGGCTTGCAGGCCGCGGTGGGCGGTGTGGGCGAGCGCATGGATGGCCGGGTGTCCGTCAGCAGCGACCGTTACGACGGCTACCGCCACCACTCGGCCTCGCGGCGCGACAGCGTGCAGGCGAATGTGGGCTTCCAGGGTGACGGTGGGTTCGAGAACCGCACCTACCTCACCTGGACCGACCTGGCCTTCCAGATCCCCAACGTGGTGCCCAAGGACCGCATCGAATCGGACCCGCGCGGCGTGATGGGCGATGGCAAGACGCCGCAGGACCAGTTGCTCAACGTCTACAAGCGCGACCCCCGCCGCGACGCCACGCAGCTGCGCCTGGCCAACCGCTCACGCTGGGGCAGCGACACCCTGCGCCAGGAAGTGGGCGTGTACTGGCAGGACACGGACGACCTGTTCAACAACATGACCAGCCACACCGTGACCCACAGCCGCACCGCCGGCGCGCAGTGGCAGGCCAGCGGGCGCCCGGCGGGCCGTGATGGTGCCCTGGGCTGGCGCACGGCCTTGTCGTGGGCCGACAGCGCCATGCAGCGCGACCTGTACGCCACCAACCCGGCCAATGGCACGCAGATGCAGCGCTTTGGCAGCTATGACCTGGGTGCGCAAAACCTGCAGGCCCTGGCGGCGGCCGACTGGCGCCTTGCGCCCGACTGGACGCTGCTGGGCAGCGTGCAATGGAGCCGCCTCACGCGCGACGCGCAAAGCCGCAGCAGCGCCGCGCAGCTCAACCAGGACTGGAGCTTTGCCACGCCCAAGATCGGCCTGAACTGGGCCGCCACGCCCACCACGCGCCTGTGGGCCAACCTGAGCCGCAGCCATGAGGCTCCCACCTTCTGGGAGATCGTCAGCGCCACCGTGGCGCCCAACAGCCCGGCCGCGGCCCAGGCTGAGCTGGTGCGCCTGAAGATGCAGCGCGCCACCACCTTCGAACTTGGCGGCGCCGGCCGCTGGGGCGAGGGCGCCAACGCGCTGAACTGGACGGCCGCCGTGTACCGCAGTGTGCTGGCCGACGAGCTGATCTCGACCACCGACGCCAACGGCATCAAGGTGGGCACGTACAACTATGCCGGCGGCACGCGCCACCAGGGCGTGGAGCTGGGTCTCTCGGGCAGCCAGCGCATGGGTGTGGGGGCGCTCGACGTCCGCGCCAGCTGGACGTACAGCGACTTCCGCTTCCGGGGCGGCGAATACGCGGGCAAACAGATTGCCGGTGTGCCGCGCCAGCTCATCAATGCCGAAGCGCTCTACCGCATCGGCGCCTGGCGCTTCGGTCCCAACGTGCGCTGGATGCCCGTCAGCACGCCCACCGACCACGCCAACACCGCCGGTGCCGAGCAGGACGCTTACGCATTGCTGGGCCTCAAGCTCGAATGGCGCGATGGACCCTGGGTGCTGTATGTGCAGGCCGACAACGTCACCGACCGGCGCTACGCCAGCGCCTATGCCATCCGCAACCAGGCCACCGCCGCGCAGCCGGGCTACCTGCAGGGCCTGGGCCGCAGCTTCACGGCGGGCCTGAGCTACCAGTTCTGAGGGCCTCTCATGCTGCCATCCCTGCCTTTGCCGACCCCCTCACGCCGCCAGGTGCTGGCAGCGCTGGCCGCCTTGGGCCTGCCCGCCGTGGCGCATGCTGCCCCGCGCCTGCCGCGCATCACTCTGTCGGGCCCCCCGGCGATCGTGTCGGCGCCCTTGATCCACATGGCCGAGACCCATGCGTTGGCAGGTGTGGCGGGCGAAACCGCTTTTGTGTCGTGGCGCGACCCCGACCAACTGCGCATGATGGCCATGGGCGGCAAGGCCGACGTGCTGGCCATGCCCAGCAACGTTGCCGCCAACCTGTTCAACCGGGGCGCGGGCGTCACGCTGCTCAACATCTCGACCTGGGGTGCGCTGTGGCTCGTCACGCGCGATGGTCACCGCAAGGCGCTGGCCGACTACCGGGGCGAGGAAATCGCCGTGCCTTTCCGGGGCGACATGCCCGACATCGTGCTGCAGCTGCTGGCCGCAAAGCAGGGTCTGGATCTGCACAAGGATTTTCGCGTGCGCTACGTGCCCACGCCCATGGAGGCCATGCAGCTGCTCATTACGCGCCGTGTCTCGCATGCGCTGCTGGCCGAGCCCGCCGTATCGCTGGCGCTGCGTAAAACCAAGTCCTTCCCCATCGGCCTGATTGCGCCCGAGCTGCACCGGGGCGCCGACCTGCAGCAGGAGTGGGGCCGACTTTTTGGGCGCAAGCCCCGCTTGCCGCAGGCAGGTATCGCTGCCGTGGGCACGGTGCGCCAGCAGCCCGAGGTCTTGGCTGCCGTGGCCAACGCCTATGCCCAGTCGCTCGCCTGGTGCCGTGCACACCCCCTGGAGTGCGGCGCCATGATGGCCCAACACATCGACCTGCTCACCCCCGAGGCCGTGGCCGACGCCATTGCCGTGAGCCAGCTCGACACCGTGCCCGCCGCAGCAGCGCGGCCCGAGCTGGAGTTCTTCTTTGGGCAGCTCATGGCGCGCAACCCGGCACTGGTGGGGGGGAAGCTCCCGGCCGGCGCCTTCTACGGCGTGGGATAGCGCGCGCCCCGGGGCGCAAGCGGGCGCTCGGCCTGCAAAGGGCTCCGGCCCATTTTCTGGTTCTGGTTTTTGTTTTCTTGTTGTTTGTACCCGGCAGCCGCCGCCACCTGGGTCTTTGTTTTTTTTGATTCCAGGAGTTGGTATTTATGACGTGTTCCACTGCCGTTTCCGGCGCAGCCATCCCCGCCGCGCAAACCGTGCGGCCGCTTCGCCGCACCCCCGTGGCCCTGGCCGCCCTCATGCTGCTTGCCGGTGCTCACGTGCAGGCGCAGGACACTGCGGCGGCAGGCGAGCCCGCTGTGCTCCTGCAAATGGCACAAGCCAGTGCACCGGCGCTGCCCGCGGTGACCGTGACCGCCACGCTGACCGAGCAGGACGCCCGCACCGCGCCCGCCAGCGTCACCGTCATCAACCGCGATGAGCTGGCGGCGCGCAATGCGTCCGATGTGCTGGACGCCGTGCGCGGCGCCCCTGGCCTTACGCTCTCGCCGCGCCAGGTGGGCGGGCGCAAGACGCTGGCGTTGCGGGGGCTGGAAGGCAAGCACACGCTCACTCTCATCGACGGGCGGCGCATCAGCGCCACGGACGATGTGGTGGGCCATTCCGACTACCAGTACGGCTGGCTGCCCATGTCGGCGGTCGAGCGTATCGAGATCATCCGGGGACCCATGTCGGCGCTGTACGGCTCCGAAGCGCTGGGCGGTGTCATCAACCTCATCACGCGCCAGCCCAAGGACCGCTGGATCGGCTCGGTGGGCGTCTCGGCCAGCACCCCGACCAGCTCCAGCGAGGGCGAACCCACGGGCGCCACCTCGGTGTTTGCAGCGGGTCCGGTGGGCGAGCGCCTCACCCTGCGCGTGAACGCCGAGCTGGCGCACAGCGCACCCGTGGCCGATCGGCAGAGCCCGCTGCTGTCGGAAATCGAAGGCAGCCACGCCAAAAACGGCGGCCTGGCTGCCCGCTTTGCCCTGACGCCCGAGCAGACGCTGGAGGCGGGGTGGAGTGGCGGCAAGGAGCAGCGCAGGTACGACACAAGCTCCAGCACCAAAGGCGTGTACCGCAGCACCTATGACATCGAACGCTCGCAGGCCCATGTCGGCTGGGAGGGAAAGTTTGACAACTGGCGCGGCAAGCTGCGCGCCTACCGCAGCGAGATCGACATCGTCAACAGCGCCAGCAACGGCGTTTCACCCACCCGCCCGCAAAATATGGTGGACGACGTGCTGGACGGCCACGCCAGTTTTGCCCTGGGCGCGCACAAGATCACCGTGGGCGGCGAATGGCGCCGCGAGACGCTGGAGAACGCAGGCCTGAAAAACGGCGTGGACGACGCCGTGCACAAGGCCCTGTTTGCGCAAGATGAAATCGCCCTGACCGACACGCTCATGTTCACCGCCGGTCTGCGTGCCGACCACCACGCACTGTTTGGCAGCGAAGTCAGCCCGCGCGCCTACCTGGTGTGGGAGCCCACCTCGGCGCTGGTGGTCAAGGGCGGTTTTGGCCACGCCTTCAAGGCGCCCACGCTCAAGCAGATTTCGCCCAACTACGTGGGGGCCGAAGGGCCGCACACCTTTGCGGGCAACGGCAACATCAAGCCCGAGTCGTCCAACTCGTTTGAAGTGGGTGCCGACTGGCAGGTGGCGCCCGCCTGGTCGCTGCGCGCCACGGTGTTCAACACCGAGGTCAAAGACCTCATCACCTACCGCCTGCTGCGCACCGAGGGCGTGCGGCGCTTCTACCAGTACGACAACGTGGACGCCGCGCGCATCCAGGGGCTGGAGGCCGGCATGACCTGGGACATCACCCGCCAGGTGGCCTGGAGCAACGACCTGACGCTGCTGCACACGCGCGACAAGAGCACCGGCAAGAAGCTGGCCGACCGGCCATCGAGCAGCCTGACCTCGCGCCTGGAATGGAAAGGCGCCGAGGGCTGGAGCGCGCGCCTGACCGGCGAATTCACCGGCAGCCAGACCGGCACCGACGGCGCCGCGCTGCCCTCGTATGCGCTGTGGAGCGCCAGTGTGGGCAAGCAGTTTGCGCTGGACGCCCACCGCAAGCTGGTGCTGCGCGCGGGGCTGGAAAACATTGGCAACGTGAACCTGGCCGAGAAGTCGGAGAGCTTTGGCTACGCCGAGCGCGCGCGCCGTGTGTTCGTGACCGCACGGGTTGATTTCTGACCGCAAGTGGCTTTTGAACCTCCCCTGGCCCCCTCTCTGGTGGGGAAGTGTGGGCCGGGGGGCGGTTGTACAAATACTGAAATACTACTGTTTTGATAGCTGTAACCGCTTTATGGATAAGCGCTAGAGGCCAATTTGAATCATAAAACCATTGCAAACACCATCACCTGCCTGCGGCGCTGGCTGGCCCTGTGCCTGCTGGCGCTGGCGCCCTTTGGCGCTGCGCAGGCGGCGCAGGTGTTGTTCATCGCCACGTCCAATGTGCCTACAGGCAAGTTCCGCCAGTTGGCCGACATCGCCCGGCCCCACGGCATCGAGCTGCAGGTGCGCTACCTGGAAAGACTGCCCGCCGACACCGACGAGGGCTTGTTCAAAGGCTTTGACGCTGTGTTTGTCGACAGCTATTTGCAGGACGCAGTGCGCGACCGGCTGGCCCGTGCGTGGCCCGGTTTGCGGCTGCCCCACGCCTGGCTGTACGACGCCAGACCCGCCTGGGGCGGCGGCTTGCCCGAACCCGTGGCGCGGCGGCTCATCACCTACTACAGCAACGGCGGCAGGCAGAACTTCGAAGGCTTCTTTGCCACGCTGGCCGCGCAGCTGCAGGGCCGTGCGGCCCCGGGCGTGCCCGAGCCCGTGGTGTTCCCCAAAACCGCCGTCTACCATCCGCGTGCGCCGGGCCTTGTGGTGGCCGACCCCGTGGCGTGGCTGCGCTCGCAAGGCGTCGATCCAGCCGCCGCCCACCGCCGCCCCGTGGTGGCGCTGGCGCTGCACCAGCAGTACATCGCCGCCATGCAGACGGCCTTCATCGACGACCTGATTGCACGCATCGAAGCGGGCGGCGCCGTGGCGCTGCCGTTCTACAGCCCCATGCTGGAGGCGGGTGCGCTGGAGCAGATGCTCAAGCCCGCGGGCACGCGGCTGGCCGACGTGCTCATCAACACCCAGATCATGCTGAACGCCGAGGAACGCCGCGCCGAGTTCGAGCGGCTGGGCATCCCCGTGCTGCAGGCCATGCCGTACCGGCGCGGCGACGAGGCCGCCTGGGCCGCCAACCCGCAGGGCGTGGCGCTGATGGATGTGCCGTTCTACCTGGCGCAGGCCGAATACGCGGGCGTCACCGACATCCAGGTGGCGGCCGCCACACGCAAGGCCGATGAGCAGATCGTGCCCATTGCCGCGCAGGCCGACGCCGTGGTGGGCAAGGCGCTCAACCTGGCGCACCTGCAGCGCAAGCACAACGCCGACAAGCGCCTGTCCATCTTTTTCTGGAACTACCCACCGGGCGAGAAGAACCTGTCCGCCTCGTTTCTGAACGTGCCGCGCAGCCTGCAAACCACGCTGGCCGCGCTGCAGGCCGCGGGCTACGACACCGAGTCGCCTGCCGAGCCGCTGCTGATCGGCAATCTGCAGCGCCTGCTGGCGCCGTCGTACCGCCAGGGCGAGTTGGAGCCCCTGCTGCGCGACGGCCTGGCCGCCACCCTGCCCGTGGCGCAGTACCGCCAGTGGCTGGCCACGCTGCCCGCAGCCACGCAAGAAGCCTTGCGCGCGCGCTGGGGCGAACCTGAAAAATCGAGCATGGTGCTGCGGCGCGGCGGCGAAGCCGTGTTTGTGGTGCCGCGCCTGATGCTGGGCAAGATCGCCATCCTGCCGCAGCCGCCGCGCGGCGAGCAATGGGACGACAAGGAAAAGGCGCTCTACCACTCGCCCAGCGCCCTGCCGTCGCATTACTACCTGGCCGCCTACCTGTGGGCGCGCGAGCAGCAAAAAAGCGACGCGCTGGTGCACTTTGGCACCCACGGCAGCCAGGAATGGCTGCCTGGCAAGGAGCGCGGCCTGTCGGTGTTCGACCCCGGCATGCTGGCCGTGGGCAACGTGCCGGTGGCCTACCCGTACATTGCCGACAACATCGGCGAGGCCCAGCAGGCCAAGCGCCGGGGCCGCGCGGTCATCGTCAGCCACCAGACGCCGCCGTTCAAACCGGCGGGCCTGCACGCCGCACTCACACGCATGCACGACCTGCTGCACGCCTGGCTGGCGCAGGACGAGGGTGTGGTCAAGGAAAAAATCAAGGCCGACCTGCTGGCCGCCGTGCAGAAAGAGCACATCGACCGCGACATGGGCTGGACGCCAGCGCGCACGCGCAGCGAATTCCCTGCCTTTGTGGACCTGCTGCACAACCACCTGCACGAACTGGCCGAAACCGCCCAGCCGCTGGGCCTGCACACCCTGGGCCGTGCGCCCGAGGAGCAGCACCGCCTGGCCACCGTGCTGCTGATGCTGGGGCGCCCGTTCTGGGAAGCCGCCGCTTTGCAGGCGGGCACACCGGCTGCCGATGTGGACGAGGCGCTGATTGGCGACTACAGCCGCTTGGCGCAGACGGCACCGTACCAGTTGCTGCAGCGCCATGTGATCGAGGGCCAGAGCCTTGAGGCCCTGCCAGCGGCGTTGCAAACCGCCATCGCCAAGGCCCGCACCGCGTACGCCGAGATTGGCGCCGACCAGGAGCTGCCCGCCTTGCTGCAGGTGCTGGCCGGGCGGCACCTGCCCACGTCGTATGGCGGCGACCCGATCAAGAACCCCGACGCCTACCCCACGGGCCGCAACCTGTATGGTTTTGACCCCTCGCGCGTGCCCACGCCCCAGGCCTGGGCGGCCGGCAAGGACGCTGCCGAGCAGCTCATTGCCGAGCACCAGCGCCTGACAGGCAAGGCGCCAACGAAGCTGGCCGTGTCGCTGTGGTCGGTGGAGACCATGCGCCACCAGGGCCTGCTCGAAGCACAGGCGCTGTGGCTGCTGGGTGTGGAGCCGGTGTGGGACGAAGGCGGGCGCGTGACCGGCGTGAAGCTGGTGCCCCGCGCAGCGCTGGGGCGCGAGCGGGTGGACGTGGTGCTGTCGGCCACCGGCCTGTACCGCGACCATTTCCCCAACACCATGAAGCAGCTGGCGCGCGCCGTGCAGCTGGCGGCCCAGGCGCAAGGGCCGGGTGAAGACGGCAACCCGGTGGCGGCGCACACGCGCAGCATGGCCGCCAAGCTGCGCGCCCAGGGCATGGACGACCAGGCTGCGCTGGCGGCGGCGCAAACACGCATTTTTTCGTCGGAGTCGGGCAATTACGGCACCGGCCTGGACAACGCCACGCTGGCCACCGACAGCTGGCAGGGCAAGAAAGAGGGCGACCGCAAGCTCGCGCAGCTGTACCTCTCGCGCATGCAGTACGCCTATGGGCCGGACGAATCCACCTGGGGCAGCCTGCCGGGGGCGGCGCAGGAGGGAAAGGGCGGCAAGGCACTCAACCTGTATGCCGAGCACCTGCGCGGCACCGAGGGTGCGGTGCTCTCGCGCAGCTCCAATCTCTATGGCATGTTGACCACCGACGACCCCTTCCAGTACCTGGGCGGCATTGCACTGGCGGTGCGCCACCTGGACGGCAAGGCGCCGCAGCTCTACATCAGCAACCTGCGTGGCGCGGGCAGCGGAAAGGTCGAAGGCGCGGCACAGTTCCTCGCCAAGGAACTGGCCACGCGCCAGTTCCACCCCGGCTACATCCAAGGCCTGATGGCCGAGGGTTACGCGGGCACGCTGCAGGTGCTGGACGCCACCAACAACTTCTGGGGCTGGACGGCGGTGGCGCGCGAGATCGTGCGCGACGACCAGTGGCAGGAGATGGCTGACGTGTACGTGCGCGACAAGCACCAGCTGGGCCTCAAGCGCTGGTTCGAGGCCAACAACCCGCACGCCTTGGCGCAGACCATGGAGCGCATGCTCGAAGCCGTGCGCCAGGGCTACTGGAAGGCCGATGCCAAAACCGTGGCCGAGCTGAAAGAGCGCTGGCGCGACCTGGCGGAGCGCTTTGATGTGCGCAGCGACAACGCACGCTTTCAAGCATATGTGGGCAAAGCGCCTGCGGCCCACAACCCGGCGGCGCCCGCCGCACCGGGCTACGGCCTTGATGCCCCGCTGGCGCAGGCTGTGCCGCCTGCTGCTGCGCAGGCCGCTGCGGCAGCGCCGCCGCCGCCGCACGCCGAGCCATCGCAGCCCGCCACACCGCCGCAATCCGCAGAGCCCCCCGCTGCAGAGCCCCCGGTGGTCAGCGGCCTCTTGATGGCGCCCGTGCCGCAAGCCGAGCCGGTCAGCATAGGTCTCACGCAGGCTGTGCTGCTGGCGTTGATGCTGGCAGGCATCACCGGCGCCGGCGCCCTGCGGCAGGCGCGCCGCCGCAGCGTGGTGCGCCCGCGTCCAATCCCTTCACTTTCTGGAGTTTTCCAATGAGCAATCCCATCGAATCCATGATGTATGGCGTCAGCCAGCTCTTCCTGTTCCCCGTGCTGTTGGCCATTGCTGCGCTGTTCGTGCATGCCTTCTACGCGGCAGGCGCCTTTGCCTGGCAGGCCTGGCAGCGCCGCAGCGGAAAGGCCGCAGGTTTTGAAATGCTGGCGGCACGCCGTGCCAACCCCGCCATCACTGTGCTCGACCTCGAAGTGCTGGCGGCCGAGCGGCTCGAATTTGCCCGCATCGCCACCCGCGTGGCGCCCATGCTGGGCCTGGTGGCCACCATGATCCCTATGGGCCCCGCGCTGATGGCGCTGGCCGATGGCAATCTGGCCGATGTGTCGCGCAGCCTGATGGTGGCGTTCTCCGCCGTGATCCTGGCCCTGCTGGCCGCTGCCATCAGCTACAGCGTGGTCAACGTGCGCAAGCGCTGGTACGCCACCGACCTGGCCGCCATCGAGCAGGGCACCGCCCCGGCCGAGACCCCCGCGCAAGACATGCTGGGCCACCTGGTGAGCGAGGTGCCCGCATGAAGCTGCGTTTGATGGACGACATGGAGGCCGACGACCCGATCCAGTCGGTGGTGAACCTGATCGACGTGTTCCTGGTCATCATCGCTGCGCTGCTGCTGGCGGTGGCCAACAACCCGGTGAACCCGTTCAGCACAGAGTCGGTCACCGTCATCAAGAACCCTGGCAAGCCCAACATGGAAATCGTTATCAAGGACGGCCAGAAGATCGAGCGCTACAAGGCCAGCGGCGAGATTGGCGAGGGCCAGGGCAACAAGGCGGGTGTGGCCTATCGCCTCAAAGATGGCTCCATGGTGTATGTGCCCGAAGCAGGTGCCGAGCCGTCTGCAGCGGCAGGGGTGGTGCAGTAATGCTGCGGCTGCTGGCGCGTGTTTTGCGGGGGCTGCCTGGCTACTTGTGGAGCGGCTGGGGTGCGTGCGCCAGCCTGTTTTTGCTGCTGGCCGCCTGGGAGGCGGTGGCTGCTTTCTACGACCCGCTCATCCTGCCCGACCCGCTGGGCGCCTTTGCCGCGCTGTGGGGCCTGGTAGAGCAGGGCAGTGCCTGGCCCGCGCTGGCCGCCACCGCACGGCGTGCACTCATGGGGCTGGCGCTGGCCGTTGCGGTGGGCAGCCTGCTGGGGCTGGCCGCAGGCCTGTCGGTGACGGCATCCGTCCTTTCGCGTCCCTTGGTGACCGTGTTGCTGGGCACGCCGCCCATTGCCTGGCTGGTGCTGGCCATGCTGTGGTTTGGCATGAGCGACGGCACGCCCGTGTTCACCGTGTTCATCGCCTGTTTCCCCGTGGTGTTTGCCAGCGCCCTGCAGGGCACGCGCACGCTCGATTTGCAGCTGCGCGACATGGCACGCGCCTACCGCCTGCCGCGCTGGATGGCGCTGCGCGAGGTGTATGGCCCGCATGTGCTGTCGTATCTTTTCCCGGCCTGGGTCACCGCGCTGGGCAGCGCCTGGAAAGTGACAGTGATGGCTGAGCTGCTGGCCAGCAGCGACGGCGTGGGCGCCGCGCTGGCCGCCAGCCGCGCGCAGCTCGATACCGCCGTCACCATGGGCTGGATCTGCGCCGTGGTGGGCTGCCTGCTGGTGGTCGAGTATGGATTTTTGGAGCCGCTCAAGCGCGAAGTGGAGCGTTGGCGGGAAGCACCCCGATGAGCCTTTTTTTGAACGATGTGCGCCACAGTTACGCGCTGACCGAAGTGCTCGGCGGCGTGGGCCTGGCCCTGCCGCCCGGTGGCGTGCTGGCGCTGGTCGGCCCCTCGGGCTGCGGCAAGACCACGCTGCTGCACCTGTGCGCGGGCCTGCTCGATGTGCAGGAGGGCCGGCTGGACAACGCCTTCGTGAACCCCGCGCTGATGTTCCAGCAGCCGCGCCTGCTGCCCTGGCAGACCACCGCCGACAATATCGCCCTGGGCCTGCGCGCGCAGGGCATGGCGCGTTCTGCCGCGCGTGAGCGCGCCCACGCCATGGGCGCCGTGCTGGGGCTGGACTTTGAAGCCCTGGCCGCCTACCCGCACCAGCTTTCAGGCGGCATGCAAAGCCGCGCCGCGCTGGCGCGCGCCCTGGTGCTCGAACCCGATGTGCTGCTGATGGACGAGCCCTTCGCCGCGCTCGACATCGGTCTCAAGGCGCAACTGCACCGCCTGCTGCTGCGCCACCAGCGCGAGAAGGGCACGGCCGTGCTGATGATCACGCACGACCTCATGGAGGCCGTGCGCCTGGCCGACACCGTGCTCGTCATGGCCGCCGGGCCGGGCCGCATCGTGCACCGGCACAGCCCGCAAGCCCCGGCCTTGGCGCGCACCGACGCCATGGTCTACCACGACACCGCCGAGCTGCTGCGCGTGCCCGCCGTGCGCGCGGCCTTCGGCCTCGATGTTCTGGTGGAAGAGGGCGCCTGCGGCGCCGGTGAATTTGCCGACACCCTGCCGTCCCCCGAGGCGCGCGTGCTGCCCCTGCAGCCGCTGCCGCAGGAAGGCGCCACCACCCCCACCGCGCGGAGGATGCGATGCGGATGACCGCCCCTGTGATGACCCCGCCCGGCCTGCTGTCGCCCGCGCACCCGGTGTGGATGTGCGCCATGCGCCCCTTCTTCCTGCTCACCATGGGCTCTGCCGTGCTGCTCATCGCGCTGTGGAGCGCCGTGCTGGCGCTGGGCCTGCCGCCGCCGCCCGTGGCAGGCGGCGCGCTGGTGTGGCACGCGCACGAGCTGCTGCTGGGCTTTGGCCTGGCGGCGGTGGCGGGCTTCGTGCTCACCGCCGTGCCTGAGTTCACCAATACCGCGAGCGCCAGCCCGCGCACCGCGCGCCAGCTGGTGCTGCTATGGCTGCTGGGCCGCGCGGGCTTCTGGCTCTCGGGCGTGGCGGGCAGCCCCGCGCTGGCGCTGGCCGCCTTGGCGCACCTGGGCCTGGCGGGCAGCCTGCTGGCGCTGCTGTGGCCCGCACTGCGCACCGTGGCCGGGCGGCGCCACCACGCCTTTGGCTGGGCGCTGGCGGGCCTGCTGGTGCTGGTGGCAGGCTTCTATGTAGATGCGCTGCGCGGTGCCTACCCCATGCGCTGGCTGCTGGCCGTGCTGGGCCTGTTGATGGTGCTCATCATCGTGGCCATGAGCCGCATCTCCATGCGCATCGTCAACCACGCGATTGACGAAACGGGCGAGGGCCGCGAGCCCTACCTGGCCCGCCCGCCCCGGCGCAACCTGGCCATCCTGTGCATCGCGCTGTTCACGCTGGCCGAATTTGTGCAGCCCGGCGGCCGAACCAGCGGCTGGCTCGCCTGCGCCGCCACCGCCGCGCTGTGCAACCTGATGGGCGACTGGCATGTGGGCCGCCCGCTGCTGCGCCGCCTGCCGCTCATGCTCTATGCCGTGTACGCCTGCATGGCGCTGGGCTACGCCCTCATCGGCACGGCCCTGCTCGCGGGCGGGCCGGGTGTGGGCGCAGGGCGCCACCTGCTCACCGTGGGGGCCATCGGGCTGTCGATCTACGCCGTGATCTGCATCGCCGGGCGCGCGCACTGCGGCCATCCGCCGGACGAGCGGCCCTGGGTGGGGCAGGGCGCGGTGCTCATCGTGGCCGGGGCGGTGCTGCGCGCCGGCGCAGCCTTTGTGCCGGATGCGGCTTCAGCCCTGCTGGGGCTGGCCGGGCTGTGCTGGGTGGCGGCGTTCGGGCTGCTGTGCTGGCGCATCGCCCCGGTGCTGTGGCGCGTGCGGCCCGATGGGTTGTGGGGGTGCCAGGGGTAGGGGGCTGGCCTGTGCAGAAGCCGCCGAGGCCAACGTGCTGCGGGCTTGCGGATGCTTGTCACCGCGAGAGCAGTTCAACGTAGGCCTGGTAGCTGTAGCGCCTGTTCTTTTTTTGCCCTGTCATCTCGGTCACGACGCCCAATTCTTCCAGCACTTTGACCGCAGCCGTGGCGGTGGGGAAGCTGGTATCGAGTTGCTGGCGTACGCGCTCGATGGTGAAGCGCGGCATCATGGGCAGCATTTCGAACAGCCGGTAGCTTGCCGGGCCTGCTTTGGCGGATTGCAGCAGGCGCCTGCGGTCTGTGGCCACCAGGCTGGCGATCGCAATGATGTTTTTCTCCGCATCGCCCGCGGCAGTGGCGACACCCTCCAGAAAGAACCTGACCCAAGACTCCCAATCACCCTCCGTGCGGATGGCCGACAGGCGGCGGTAGTACTCCGCCTGGTGCTGCTTCAGGTAGCCGCTGAGATACATCAACGGCTCGGACAGCAACCCCCAATGCTCGAACAGGGCCGCGATCAGCAGGCGGCCAATGCGCCCGTTGCCATCCAGAAACGGGTGAATGGTTTCAAACTGCGCGTGGACGAGCGCCACCTTGACCATGGGCGGCACATCCGTCGCCGTGCCGTGAATGAACCGCTCCATATCGGCCAGCAGCGCCGGAACGTGCTCCGGCGGCGGTGGCACGAAGACCGCGTTGCCGGGCCGTGTACCGCCGATCCAGTTTTGCGACCGGCGCAGCTCCCCCGGTTGCTTGCCAGCGCCCCGAGCCCCATCCAGCAGGCGCCGGTGCGCTTCGCACAACAGCCGCACGCTGATGGGCAGCCCGTGGGGGTCGCGCAGCTGCTCCTGGGTCCAGCGGAACGCACGGAGGTAGTTGGTGACTTCTTCCACATCCTCGGTATTGCGCACCTTGACCCCCGCTTCTTCGTCGAACAGGTCGGTCAGCGTGGCCTGCGTGCCCTCGATCTGCGACGTGAGCAGGGCTTCTTTGCGGATGGCGCTGTACAGCAACCAATCCACCGACGGCACCAGGCCGGACACCCCCGCCAAACGCGCAAGCGCCAGTTCGGCCTGCCGGTGGAGTTCGGTGAATACCTCGGGCGACAGATCTGGGTCCGATGGGGGCAAGGAATGGGGCACGAATGCACGCACAGACTCGCCCAGCGTCGTGGAAATCGCGTAGGTGCCCGTGGTGCGTGTCATGGAAAGCGGCTTTGAACAGTGTGTTGGCAAATTAAAGCATTCTTTAATTTAAACGGCAACAATGAAAGAGCGCTTTCATGTGCACAAAGGGGTGTGATTTGGGGTGATGGAGTCGCGGAGTTGGGTGATCGGGTTCGACCCGGTCCATCCGGTCCGAGCAAGCCACAAAGCCATCATCTGATGATGTATGGATCCATGGCATGGCCCAGCCCCGTGCGCAAAGCTAGCCGATTTCGGTCTTCGCCGTGATTGCTTGGTTGGGCAAAAATTGCTATTCAATATATAGCTGCTGACGCCCTATCCATAGGCGATATATGCTGATTTCATCAAAAATCCCTCACGGATGTGCGTAGCACAACCCGCACCCTCCGCTGCGAACCAGATCCACCCAGGCAAGACGGTTGCGCTGCATCAAAAGGTCGCATTCCAGGGTCAAAATTTTCGTTATAACCAAGCGTATACTTCGCTCGTTTGTAACACTTTGGAGCCCCGTCCCATGGCCTTTACGTTCCTCAAACGCAGCTTCGCCGCCTGTCTGCTGGCGTGCCTTGCCAGTGCCGCCATGGCGGGCGACATCACGGTATCCGCCGCGGCCAGCCTGACCAATGCCTTCAAGGACATTGCCCAGGGTTACGAATCCGCGCACCCCGGCAGCAAGGTGCTGCTGAACTTCGCCGGGTCGGGCGCCTTGCTTCAGCAGATGGCCAAGGGTGCGCCGGTGGATGTGTTCGCCTCGGCCGACCAGGAAACCATGGACATGGCGCAGCAGCAGGGCCTGGTGCGCGCGGCGGACCGGCAGGACTTTGTGCGCAATGCGCTGGTGGTGATTGCGCCGATGGATGCCAAGGCGCCGCCTGCCGCGCTGAAGGATCTGGCCGCACCGGGCGTCACGCGCGTAGCTCTGTCAACGCCTGCTAGCGTGCCGGTGGGGCGCTACGGCAAGCATGCGCTGGACGTTGCAGGCCTGTGGACAGCGGTGCAGCCCAAGCTCATCAACACCACCAACGTGCGCCAGTCCCTCGACTACGTGGCGCGTGGCGAGGTGGATGCGGGCTTTGTGTATGCCACTGATGCCGCGCTGATGAAAGACAAGGTGAAGACCGCCTTCGCCGTGCCGCTGGATGTGGCCATCCTGTACCCCATCGCACGCACTGCGGCCGCCAGTAATGCTGCCGATGCCGATGCCTTCATCGCCTATGTGCGTTCGCCTGCAGGCCAGGCGGTGCTCGCTCGCTACGGCTTCCTGAAACCCTGAACACCGAATCCTGATTGACCATGGACGGCGCATGGCCCGCTCTCTGGCTCTCGCTGCAGGTGGCCACCTGGGCCACGCTGCTGTGCCTGGTGCTGGGCACGGGCGTGGGCTATGCGCTGGCGCGCTGGCGCTTTCCGGGGCGCGACCTGATCGACACGCTGCTCACGCTGCCCATGGTGATGCCGCCCACGGTGCTGGGCTACTACCTGCTGGTGCTGCTGGGGCGCAAGGGCTGGCTGGGCGGCTGGCTGTACGACACGTTCGGCATCCAGCTCATCTTTACGCTCACGGGCGCGGTGATCGCGGCCACGGTGGTGGCCTTCCCGCTGGTGTTCAAGCCCGCGCGCGCGGCCTTCGAGGCGGTGGACCCGCAGCTGGAGGATGCGGCGCGCGTGCTCGGCATCTCCGAGGCGGGCGTGTTCTGGCGCGTCACGCTGCCGCTGGCCTGGCGCGGCATCCTGGCCGGGGTGCTGCTGGGCTTTGCGCGCGCGCTGGGCGAGTTCGGCGCCACGCTGATGGTGGCGGGCAGCATTCCGGGCAAGACGCAGACGCTGTCGATCGCCGTGTACGAGGCCGTGCAGGCCGGGCAGGACGATGTGGCCAATCTGCTGGTGCTCATCACCTCGGGGGTGTGCGTGGCGGTGCTGCTGGCCGTGGGCAAGCTGGCGCCTGGCAGGGTTGCAAGGCAATGAGAGGTTTGCATGCGGTTTGATGTGGATATTCGGAAAACGCTGCGCTCGGGCCACCGCACCTTTGAGCTGCGGGCGCGTTTTTGCGCGCAGGGCGAGCGCGTGGTGGTGGTGGGGCCGTCGGGCGCGGGCAAGAGCATGCTGCTCAAGGTGCTGGCGGGACTGGTACGGCCAGATGGCGGGCATGTGCGGGTCGATGGCCAGACGCTGTTCGACTCTGCCCAGGGTATTTGCCTGCCGCCGCAGGCGCGGGCCGTGGCCTATCTGTACCAGGACTACGCGCTGTTTCCGCACCTCAACGTGCGCCAGAACATTGCCTTCGGCGAGCGGCGCGGCTGGCGCAATCCCACGGTCGCGCATGCCAGCCCGGCGGTGGACCGCTGGCTCGATGTCTTTGGCCTGCGCGAGGTGGCGCACCAGCACCCGCATGAACTCTCGGGCGGGCAGCGCCAACGCACGGCCTTGGCACGTGCCCTGGTGGCGCAGCCGCGTGCGCTGCTGCTTGACGAACCCTTCGCCGCGCTGGATACCGATCTGCGCGTGAGCATGCGCGCCGAGCTCGATGCGCTGCAGCGCAGCTTGCGCGTGCCCATGGTGCTGATCACACACGACCCGCTGGACGTGGAGATGTTCGGCGAGCAGGTGCTGCGCATGCACCAGGGCGCAGTGCAGCCGTCCCAGGCCAGCGAGACCGTTCCCGCATGCGCCTGATTTTTTTGCCAAGCGTTATATATAACTTGAAATAACGAAGAAAGGGTACCCATGAAGAGCGAATCCAGGCGTGCGTTGCGTGTTGACATTGGTGGGGAAGGAGGAATCTCCGCAGCCGGGGCGTTGCGAGCGCCCCGGCTGCGGCGGCTTCCCGTGCTGCTGGTGGCCGGAGCCATGGCCGCACCCGCACTGGCGCAGCAAGGCGTGTTCGAGCTGGGCACGGTGGTGGTCACCGGCAAAGAGCAGGCCAGTATCCAGACGGCAGAGCAGGTGATGGGCAGCGAGACTATCGAGGCCCTGGGCAAGGACACGGTGGGCGCGGCCGTGGCCGTGCTGCCGGGCGCCAGCCTCTCGCGCAACAGCCGCAACGAGGACATGGTGTCGCTGCGCGGCTTTGATGCGCGCCAGGTGCCGCTGTACATCGACGGCGTGCCGCTGTACGTGCCTTACGACGGGTACGTGGATTTTGGGCGCTTTACCACTTTCGACCTGGCGCAGATCCGCGTGGCCGCCAGCGGCGCATCGCTGATGTACGGGCCCAACACGCTGGGGGGCGCCATCAACCTGGTCTCGCGCAAGCCGGTGCGCGCCTTGGAGGGCAGCGCCAGCGCCGGGTTCGCGTCCGGCAGCGAGAAGGAGCTGGCCGTCAACCTGGGGGGCAACCAGGGCAGCTGGTACTACCAGCTCGGCGCTTCGTACCTGGATGCCGACAGCTTCCCGCTGCCCCATGGGTTCAAGGATTTCAAGGCCAAGCCCACCGACACAGGCAGCCGCCGCGAGAACGCCTACCGCACCGACCAGCGCCTGTCGCTCAAGCTGGGCATTACGCCCAACGCTACCGACGAATACGCCCTGGGCTATGTGCGCCAGGATGGCGAAAAGGGCAACCCGGTGTACACCGGCCAGTCCACCAGCGGCATCCGCTACTGGCGCTGGCCGTATTGGGACACCGACAACCTCTACTTCACCAGCCGCACGCGCCTGGGCGAGAGCAACCTGCTCAAGACGCGCATATACCGCAGCACCTACGGCAATTCGATCAACGCCTACTCCGACGGCCGCTACGCGGTGATGCTGAACAACACCAGCTT
The DNA here is from genome assembly GCA_023954095.1 of Burkholderiaceae bacterium. Taxonomy (GTDB): domain Bacteria; phylum Pseudomonadota; class Gammaproteobacteria; order Burkholderiales; family Burkholderiaceae_C; genus Simplicispira. The sequence goes on from JAMLIQ010000003.1 coordinate 63,997, forward strand.
CCCCAGCGCCTACGACGACAGCTCGACCGGCGCATCCATCGAACTGGCCAACTATGCGTTGGCCGGGCACGAGCTGCAGGTGGCCCTGCACTACAAGGAAGACAAGCACCGGGAGAGCAACCCCTCGTCGCCCACCAAGGACTACCGCGACGTGACCACCTCCATCGCCGCCGAGGACAGCATTGCCCTGGCCAAGGACTGGAAGCTGCGCCTGGGCCTGTCGCACGACCAGCGCGACGCCAAGGAGGTGTACTACTGGCCCACTGGCTCCACCAGCGCCACCAACGGCCTGGCCGAACTGAGCCATGCGCTGGACGGCAAGGGCACCGAGGTGTATGGCGTGCTGTCGCACAAGACACGCTTTCCCACCATCAAGGACCGCTACTCGGCCCGCATGGGGTCGGCACTGCCCAACCCCGACCTCAAGCCCGAGGTGGCCAACCACCTGGAGCTGGGCCTCAAGGGCGCGCCCTGGGCTGGCGGCAAGGGCCAGGCTGCCGTGTTCTACAGCCGTATCACCGACCTGATGCAAAGCGTGTACGTGCCCGCACCCGTGGGCACCTGCGGTACCGGCGCCAACACCTGCGCGCAAATGCAGAACGTGGGCATCGCCCGCCATGCGGGGCTGGAGTTGTCGCTGGAGCAATCGATCACCAGCCACTGGACCCTCTCGGGCGCCTACACCTACCTGGCGCGGCGCAACCTGAGCGATGCCAATGTGCAGCTCACCGATACCCCGCGCCATCGTCTGTTCAGCTCGCTGCAGTGGGCCCCGTCAGACCAATGGAAGCTGATAGCCACGCTGGAGGCCGAGCAGGGCCGCAAGGTGGCCTTTGCAGCGTCGGGCAAGACCATCTACCGCGCGCTGGGCGGCTTCGGCATCGCAGGCCTCAAGGCCCAGTGGTCGCCGCGCAAGGACATGTCGGTGGACTTCGGCGTGAACAACCTGGGCGACAAGTGGTACGAGCTGGCGGACGGCTTCCCCATGCCGGGGCGTACCTGGTTTGTGCATGCCAACTACCGGTTCTGAGCTTTCCCGCCGCACTTTTGCGCTGGTGGCTGGGGCCTCGGCTGTCGCCTGGGGTCTGCCTGCCGGTGCGGCAGCCGTGGCCACCGATAGTCGGCCTGCCGTGCGCGTGGCCGCCGTGGGTGGGCTGGCCTTGTGCGGCGTGTGGCCGCTGCTGGCGGCGCAGGCTGGGCAGGATTTGGGGCTGAATGTGGAAACGGCGGCGGCCAGCCCGAAGGAGGGCGTGCTGCCTGTCTTTGCGCAGGGCGACGCCGAGGTGCTGCTGATCCACGCCAGCGACGAGGCCATGGGCCTGGAGGCCGCTGGCCTGGCGGGCCCGGCGCGCGTGTGGGCCTGGAATGAGCAGGCCGTCATCGGCCCCCGGGCCGACCCGGCGCGCGTCGCCCAGGCGCGCGACGGGCTGGACGCCATGCGCCGCATCGCACAGGCTCAAGCGCCGTTCATCGCATTCCGCGACCCTGGCAGCTACACCGTGGTGCAGCGCCTGTGGCGGCGCGCGGGCATCCGTGCCGATGCCGCCTGGGTGCGTATGGATACCGCCCCCACACCCCAGGCGGTGCTGCGCCAGGCGAGCGAGCAGCAGGCCTACGTGGTGGCAGGCCATATCCCCTGGGCCTTCGGAAAGATGGCGGCGCCGGGAATGCAGTTGCTGCTGCGCGGCGACCCCCACATGCGCCGCCCCTATGTAGTGCTCACGCCAGGACCGCAGCACGGTGCCAGCGCCAATGCGCGCCGCCATGCGCAGCGCCTGGCCGAATACCTGGTGTCGCCCACAGGGCAGGCGGCACTGCGGGCCGCCGACCACAGAGCGGGCGGCCCCTGGTTGTTTGCCCGTGACAGCGTGCCTTTTGTGGCAGGAGAAACACCATGACGACGAACGTGCAGGCTGCGCGGCTGGCGGCCATAGTCCATGCCGATGACTTTGCGGGGGCAGACGCCTTGCTGGCGGCGTTTGTCCAGTCGCTGCTGCAATGCGGCTGGCGTGTGGGCGGGGTGGTGCACGAGCGGCGCACCAGCGCGCAGGGGCGCAAAGGCATGTTCCTGACGGACATCACCACAGGGCGCGAGTTTTGCATTTCGCAAGACCTGGGGCCGCAGTCGCACGCCTGCTGCATCGACCCCGCGGGCGTGGCGCAGGCCAGCGGGGTGCTGCGCCAGGCCCTGGCCGATGGGGTGGACCTTGTCATCGCCAACCGCTTTGGCGCCCTGGAGGCGCAAGGCGGCGGCTTTGCCGCAGAGATGCTGGCGCTGGCACAGGCGGATATTCCGTTGGTGACGGTGGTGGCAGAAAAGCACTTCGAAGCCTGGGAGGCCTTCACCGGCGGCATGGCGGTACGGCTGCCTGCGCATTTGCATGCCCTGTGCACCTGGTCGGCCCCTTGGGCCCCCCGCGGCGCCACGCAGGAGGCCGCATGAAACGGCGCGACAGCCTGCGCTGGCTGGGCGGCATGGGCCTGGCCGCCGGTGTGCCCGGCCTGGGGCCGTGGGCCTGGGCGGCCGGCACGGTGGATGTGATTGCAGCCCGCTTTGGCGACCTGCCCGCGCCCGAGCGCGTGCAGCGCGTGTTTGCCGCCGGTGCGCCTGCCGGGGTGCTGCTGGCGGTGCTGGCTCCGTCCAAGCTGCTGGGCTGGCCCTTTGCGCCCAGCGACGCCGCCCGCGCCATGCTGGCCCCTGCGCTGCGCGATCTGCCGTTCCTGGGCCGCCTGGCCGGGCGCGGCAGCACCATTGCGGTAGAAAAGCTGCTGCAGCTGCGCCCCGACCTGATCCTGGACGCAGGCAGCGCCGATGCCACTTACATCTCGGCGGCGCGAGCCCTTCACGATCAGACCGGCCTGCCCTGTGTGCTCACCCACGGGCGCCTGCCCGAGCAGGCCGCGCAGCTGCGCACCGTGGGCCGCATGGTGGGCGAGGCGCAGCGCGGCGAACGGCTGGCCGCCTACGCCGAGTCGGTACTGGCGTTGGCCGACCGCGTGCTGCAGTCCACCCCCACCGAGCGCCGACCCCGCGTGTACTTTGCCCGCAGCGCCGACGGGCTGGAAACCGGACTGGCAGGCTCGATCAATGTCGAGGTCATCGAAGCCTGCGGCGGGCGCAACGTGGCCGCCGCGGTGGGCAAGGGCTCGCTGGCGCGCGTGTCGCTGGAGCAAATTCTGGCCTGGGATCCGCAGGTCATCGTGACGCAGGAACCGGCCTTTGCGCGCCTGGCGCTGCAAGACCCGTCCTGGAAGGCGATCAGCGCCGTGCGCGAGGGCCGCGTGCACTGTGCGCCCACGCTGCCCTTTGGCTGGCTGGACGGCCCGCCCAGCGTCAACCGCGTGATCGGTGTGCGCTGGCTGGTCGAGCGGCTGCACCCCCAGCATAGCGCCCTCAAGGGCCTGGAGCCCATGGCACAGGCGGTGCAGTCGTTTTACCGGCTGTTCTATGGTGTGGAGCTCTCGGCCGCCGCAGCCGAGCGCCTGCTGCGCGGAGAGGGCTGATAAATGAATGCAAAAACCGCTTCCAGCGCTTTGTGGATAAGCGCTATAAGCTATCAAAACAATAGCTTATGAGTTTGGCAAGCCCATTGACTGACGATGCCGCTCCCGTGCCCCCGGCGCTGTGGGCGCGCTCCAGCAGCCTGGGCTGGGTGGTGGCGCTGGCCTTGCTGCTGGCGGTGCTGGTCGCGGCCTTTTCGCTGGGCAAGTACCCGGTGGCTCCTGCCGACCTGTGGCAGTCGGTGCTGGCGCGCCTGCGCGGCACGCCGTCGGGCCTGCCGCCGGCGGTGGACACGGTGGTCTGGAACATCCGCATGCCGCGCGTGCTGGCCGGGCTGCTGGTGGGCGCGGCGCTGTCGGCGGCGGGCGCGGTGTACCAGGGCATGTTCCGCAACCCGCTGGTGTCGCCCGACATTCTGGGCGTGTCGGCCGGTGCGGGCCTGGGGGCGGTGGTGGGCATCTTCATCGGACTCCCGCTGGCGCTGGTGCAGCTGCTGGCCTTTGGCGGGGGGCTGCTGGCCGTGGGAGCGGTGCTGGCGGTGTCGGCCCTGGTGCGCAGGCAAGACCCGGTGCTGGTGCTGGTGCTTACCGGCGTGGCCGTGGGCTCGCTGCTGGGGGGCGGCATTTCGCTGCTCAAGCTGCTGGCCGATTCGAACACCCAACTGCCCACCATCACCTTCTGGCTGCTGGGCGCGCTCAACGCCGTCTCACCCCGCGACCTGGCGGCCACCGCCCCGGCGCTGCTGGCGGGCCTGGTGCCCATGGCGCTGCTGTGCTGGCGCGTCAACCTGCTGAGCCTGGCCGACGAGGAGGCGCTGGCCCTGGGTGTGCCGGTCACGCGGCTGCGCCTGGTGCTGGTGGCGTCGGCCACGCTGTCCACGGCGGCGGCGGTGTCGCTCACCGGCATCATTGGCTGGGTGGGGTTGGTGGTGCCGCATGTGGCGCGGCTGTGGGTGGGGCCGGAGTTTTCGCGCCTGCTGCCGGCTTCGCTGCTGCTGGGCGGTGGGTTCTTGGTGGCTACCGACACGCTGGCGCGCACGGTCGCGCCCATCGAGCTGCCGCTGGGCATCCTCACGGCCTTTGTCGGGGTGCCGTTCTTCATTGCGGTGCTGGCGCGTTCCGGGGGGCGCGAATGACTGCCGCTCCGGTGTGCGCTGGCGACGGCACCGCACCCGTGCTGCAGGCCAGCGCGCTGGCCGTAGGCCATGGCGCGCGGCGCGTGGCCACGGGGCTGGACTTTGCCTTGCAGCGCGGCGAAGTGCTGTGCCTGCTGGGCCCCAACGGCTGCGGCAAGACCACGCTGTTCCGCACCCTGCTGGGCCTGCTGCGCCCGCTGGAGGGCACGGTGCGCGTGGCGGGCACGCCCGTGGAGCACTGGGCGCGTGCCGACTTTGCGCGCCATGTGGGCTACGTGCCGCAGGCCCATGCCGGGGTGTTTGCCTACACCGTGCTGGACGTGGTGCTGATGGGGCGGGCCGCGCGCGTCGGGCGTTTTGGCGCACCTTCGCGCCAGGACCGCGAACGCGCCCTGCAGTGCCTGGCCACGCTGGGCGTGGCGCACCTGCAGGCACGCAGCTATACCGCCATCAGCGGCGGCGAGCGCCAGCTTGCCCTGATTGCCCGTGCGCTGGCGCAGGAGCCCGCGCTGCTGCTCATGGACGAGCCTACGGCCAGCCTGGACTTCGGCAACCAGCTGCGCGTGCTGGAGCACATCGCGCGGCTGCGCGCGCAGGGCATGGCCGTGCTCATGACCACGCACCAGCCCGAACACGCGCTGCGCATTGCCGACCGCATCGCCCTGCTGGGCGGCGGGCGGCTGGCGGCCCTGGGCAAGCCCGGCACCACTGCGCAGCAGCTGGCGCAGCTCTACGGCGTCAGCACCCAGGCCGTGGCGCAGGCGCTGGGCGCCACCCTCTTGAACCCCTTGAAGGAAGCCATTGCATGACCATCGAAGCGATTGATTTTGGACGCCTGTACCGCGACCACCTGGCCATGACCACCCGCCCGCGCAAGAACGCCGCCGACTGGGATGCACGCGCCGCCGGTATGGCCAGCAAGGCCCTGCGCAGCCCGTATGCGCAGGAATTCGTTGCGCGCATGGATTTGCGCGGCGCCCACTCGCTGCTGGACGTGGGCTGCGGCCCCGGAACCATTGCACTGGCCGTGGCGCCGCAGCTGCAGCAGGTGATCGGCCTGGACTACAGCCCGGCCATGGTGCAGGCCATGCGCGCCCAGGCGCAAGAGGCCGGTCTGGGCCACGTGCAGGCGCTGGAGCGCGCGTGGGAGGACGACTGGAGCGACCTGCCGACGTGCGACATCGTGGTTGCCTCGCGCTCCACCACCGTGGCCGACATTGCCGCCGCGCTGGCCAAGCTGCACGCCCAGGCACGCCAGCGCGTCTACCTCACGCACCTGGTGGGCGGGAACTTTATCGACCCGCGCATCCAGGAGGCCATCGGGCGGCGCGTGCCCGCCATGCCCGACTACATCTACCTCGTCAACATCCTGCACCGCATGGGCATCCACCCCCGGCTGGACTACATCCGCAACGAGAACCGCCTGGCCGACGCGAGCGACTTCGCCGACTTCGCCAGCCGCGTCGCCTGGTCCATGGGGGGGCTGTCGCAAGCCGAAACCGAGCGCCTGCGCCACTGGTACACCCACACCCCGCCCGGTGAGCGCGAGGGCGCTCCCATGTGCTGGGCCTTCATCGCGTGGGAGAAGGCTCCATGCTGAGCGCAAGACCAGGATTTGCGCAAGGCATGCCGGGCGGTGCGCTGTTCGAGTTGCATGCCCACGTGGTTGAGCGTATGGGTTCAGGTCTGGAGTCACTCACGATCGAACGGGCGGTGATCGGCATCTTTTTCACCGGCGTGCAGCTCGACAACGGCGCGGGCGGGCTCTGCGCCACGCCCATCAAGAGCATTCCGCAGGCGGTGTGCTGCCCCAGTTCGGCCATGGCCATGCCCATTCCCGGCAAGATCGCCGGGCGCAGCGTGGCCGAGGTGCTGCAGGACCTGCACCGCCCCCAGGAACTGCGCCGTGCGCTGGCCATTGCCACGCTCAATGCCGTGGTCGAAACCCTGTGGCTGCGCGATGGCCCGCCCGCCGGGGCCCAGGTGCGCGAGGGCGAGGCCTTTGACGCGCTGCACATCGCCCCCAGCGACCGCGTGGTGCTGGTGGGGGCCTTCCCGCCCTACCTGCGTGAGCTGCGCCGGCGCGGGCAGCCCTTTCATGTGCTGGAGCTCGACACCTCGGTGCTCAAGCCCGAGGAAATGCCGTTCCACGTGCCGCCCGAACGCGCCGATGGCGTGCTGGCGCAGGCCGATGTGCTCATCACCACCGGCACCACGCTTATCAATGGCACGCTCGAAGGCTTGCTGGCACCGCTGCGCCCCGGGGTGCAGGTGGCTGTGATCGGCCCTACCGCCACGCTGCTGGCGCAGCCCTTCGCGCGCTGCGGCGTCACGGTGGTGGGCGGCACGCGCGTGCGCGACGCTGGCGCGCTGTTGGCGGTGCTGGCCGAAGGCGGCTCGGGCTACCACTTCTTCGGCAAGTCGGTCGAGCGTGTGTGTCTGTGTCTTGCGCCTTGAGGAGTCGCCCCATGCATCCAGTATTTTTTGACCACGCCACCATCGACGACTGGATCGCCGAGGACGCGCCGCTGCTGGATCTGACCACGCAGCTGCTGGACCTGGCCGATCGCCCAGCGCGCATGGCCCTGGTGCTGCGCGAGGGCGGGGTGGCCGCGTGTACCGAAGAGGCGGCGCGCGTGGTGCAGCACTGCGGCGGCCAGGTGCAGGCCTGCATGCCCAGCGGCATGCATTTGCAGGCGGGCGATGTGCTGCTGGTGGCTACGGGCGACGCGCCCGCTTTGCTGCGTGCCTGGAAGGTCGCGCAGAACCTGCTGGAATACGCCTGCGGTGTGGCCAGCCGCACCGCGCGCATGGTGCGCGCCGTGCGGGCCGTGGCGCCCGGCATGGCCGTGCTGACCACGCGCAAGCATGCGCCGGGACTGCGCCGCATCGCCCTCAAGGCCACCCTCAGCGGCGGCGCCTATCCGCACCGCCTGGGGTTGGGCGAAACGGTGCTGGTGTTTCCCCAGCACCGCGCCCTGGCCGGCGGTTGGGACGCGCTGCGCCTGCGTCTGGCCGGCACGGCGCAGGCGCTGGTGGAGAAGAAGTGCGTCATCGAGGCGCATTCCCTGCACGACGCCCGCCAGGCCGTGCTGGCCGGAGCCGATGTGGTGCAGTTCGACAAGGCCAGCCCCGCGCAGCTGCAGGACTGGTGCGCGCAGTTGCGCGCACGGCACCCCGCGCTGGGCCTGCTGGCGGCCGGAGGCATCCACGAAGGCAACGCCGCCGCCTACGCAGCCACCGGTGTCGATGCGCTGGTTACCAGCAGCCTGTACCACGCGCCGCCGGCCGATGTGGGCGTGCGCATCGAACCCGTGGACTACACTGGCGCCCCTTTCCTGAGCAACGAGGACTGCGCACATGGCGGCCAATGACAAACGCATCGAACTAGGCGGCTCGGTCTGGATGACCGTGGGCGGGGAAAACCTGGGCGGCCAGGGCCGCATGGCGCTGCTGGCCCTGGTGGGTACGCACGGCTCCATCACCCATGCGGCCAAGGCCATGGGCATGAGCTACAAGGCTGCCTGGGACGCCATCGACACCATGAACAACCTGGCCGGTGAGCCCCTGGTCGAGCGCCTGACCGGTGGCAAGGGCGGCGGCGGCACACGGCTGACGCCCCGGGGTGAGCAATTGGTGCAGAACTTCCGGCTCATTGAGGCGGAGCACCGGCGCTTCATTGCGCAGATGGACCAGCAGGCCGCCAACATTGCCGATGATTTGTTGTTGATCAGGAGGATCAGTATGAAGACCAGTGCGCGGAACCATTTTGCGGGCATCGTCACCCAGGTGCTGCACGGCGCCGTCAACGACGAGGTCGAGATCAAGGTGCGCCCCGACCTGCACATCGTGGCCATCGTCACCCACGAGAGCGCCGAAGGCCTGGGTCTGGCCGTGGGCGCGCAGGCGTTTGCGCTGGTCAAGGCCTCGTCCATCGTGGTGGTGACTGATGCCGAAGGCGCGCGCTTTTCGGCGCGCAACCGGCTGGCGGGCACGGTCTCGCGCATTGCGCCGGGGGCGGTGAATGACGAGGTGGTCATCGACGTGGCCGATGGGGTGTCCATCGCGGCCACCATCACCCACGCCAGCAGCGAGGCCCTGGGCCTGGCCGTGGGCGCTCAGGCCACGGCGATCTTCAAGGCATCGAGCGTGATCGTCGGCGCCCCGGCATGATGTGAACACCCTCCCTGGGTAGTCGCCGCCTGCGGCGCCCTGGCCTGGGCCGCGCCGGTTTTGTGCGCTGCGGGGGGGTGGAAATCAGCGCCGTTCGTACCGCACAAAGCTGAACGGCAGGCCGCCCGCGCTGGTGTGCGCCTCGCGTGCGGTTTCCATCCACTCGGGACCCAGCACAGGGGCGTGGGCGTCGCCGTCAAAGTCTTGCGCGATCTCGGTCACTTCCACCCGCTGGGCCAGGGGCAGGGCCTGGGCGTAGATCTGCGCGCCGCCGATCACCCACACCGTGGCGGGGTTCGATTGCTCTGCTATCTGTAGCGCATTGCGCAGGCTGGATGCGCGCTGTGCGCTAATTTCATTCCAATTCTCTTGGCGCGTGACGACGATGTTGGCGCGGCCCGGCAAGGGCCGAAAACGCGGCGGCAGCGAGTCCCAGGTCTTGCGGCCCATGACGACGGGGCTGCCTTGCGTGAGCCGCTTGAAGTGCGCCAGGTCTTCGGGCAGGTGCCAGGGCATGCTGCCGTCCTTGCCGATGACGCCATTGGCAGCGCGTGCGTAGATGAGGGCGATGTGCATGTCAGTGATCCATTGCGCGAACGCTTTGCCCGCGATGCATGAAACTGGCGCGACCCAGGCCAGAGCCGCCGCGCAAGGGCCGCCCCGCGGCGCTGAGCAAGCGCTCCCCCTGCCCGCAGCGCGCAGCGCTGCGAGAGCGGAGGGAAGGCGACTCAGGGGGGTGTTTCACTTCATACTGCCACCGGCGCCTTGATGGCCGGGTGGCACTGGTAATCGAGCACCTCGAAGTCTTCGTACTGGTAGTCGAAGATGCTGTCCGGGCGGCGCTTGATGCGCAAGGTGGGGTAGGGGCAGGGCGTGCGTGCCAGTTGCGTCTGCACCTGTTCGTGGTGGTTGCTGTAGATGTGGCAGTCGCCGCCGGTCCAGATGAAGTCGCCCACCTCCAGGTCGCACTGCTGCGCCACCATGTGCGTGAGCAGGGCGTAGCTGGCGATGTTGAACGGCACGCCGAGGAAGATGTCGGCGCTGCGCTGGTAGAGCTGGCAACTGAGCCTGCCCTCGGCCACGTAGAACTGGAAGAAGGCGTGGCAGGGCATGAGCGCCATCTGGTCGAGCTCGGCCACGTTCCAGCTGCTGACGATGATGCGGCGCGAGTCGGGGTTGCTCTTGAGCGTGTCGATCACCTGCTGGATCTGGTCGATGTGGCCGCCGCCCGGCGTGGGCCAGTTGCGCCACTGCACGCCGTAGACGGGGCCGAGGTCGCCGTCCGCGCGCGCCCATTCGTCCCAGATGGTCACGCCGCGCTCCTGCAGCCAGCGCACGTTGCTGTCACCGCGCAGGAACCACAACAGTTCCAGGATGATGCTCTTGAGGTGCACCTTCTTGGTGGTCACGAGCGGAAAACCCTCGGAGAGGTCGAAGCGCATCTGGTGGCCGAACACGCTTTTCGTGCCCGTGCCGGTGCGGTCGCCCTTGGCCACGCCGTGGAAGAACACATGGCGCATGAAGTCTTCGTACTGGGAGCGGATAGGGCGGGAGGGCATAAATCAGTCTCGGCAAGGCAGCGGAAATAACACGGCGCACGGGTGTGGCCGTGCGCCGGATGCCATTCTAGGGCCAATAAGAAAATAGGGCTTCAGCGCTTGCCTGACAAGCGCTATTAGCTATTGAAATAGTAGCGATTCCGGTGGGTGCAGCTTAGCCCAGCACCCGCCCCGGGTTCATGAGGTTCTGCGGGTCCAGCGCCTGCTTGATCGCGCGCATCATCGACAGGGCCACGGGCGACTGGTAGCGCGCGAGCTTGTCGGTCTTGAGCGCGCCCACGCCATGCTCGGCCGAGAACGAGCCGCCGAACTGCGCCACGGCTTCGTACACCAGGTGGTTGACATGGTCCTCGTGGTCGCGCAGGAAGGCCTTGGCGTCGCCGCCCTCGGGGGCCTGCACGTTGTAGTGCAGGTTGCCGTCGCCCAGGTGGCCGAAGTTCACCAGCCGCACACCCGCGATCTCGCGCTGCAGCAGGGCATCGGCATGTTCCACGAAGGCGGGGATGCGTGAAATGGGCACCGAGATGTCGTGCTTGATGTTCAGGCCTTCCTCGGCCTGGGCCAGGGGAATGCTCTCGCGGATATGCCAGAGCTGCTGCGCCTGCGCGATGTTCTCGGCCACCACGGCGTCCTGCACGCAGCCGGCCTCGAAGGCGGTTTCCAGCAGCGCCTCGAAGCGTGCGCGGGCGTGGTCCTCGGATTCGCTGTCGGAGTTCTCCAGCAGCACGGCGTAAGGCATGTCGTCCTGGCCGATGAAGGGCACGCGCAGCTGCGGCATGTGCTTGTCGACGAGCTGCAGCGCAAAGCGCCCCATCACCTCGAAGCCCGTGAGCCCGGCGCCCAGGTGCTGGTGCGCCAGGGCCAGCAGGCGCACGGCCTGCTCCATCGACGACACGGCGGCCCAGGCGGTGAGCTGGGCGGCGGGCCGGGGATAGAGCTTGAGTGTGGCGGCGGTGATGATGCCCAGCGTGCCTTCGCTGCCAATGAACAGGTCGCGCAGGTCGTAGCCGGTGTTGTCCTTGCGCAGGCCGCGCAGGCCGTCCCACACCTCGCCCTGGGGCGTGACCACTTCCAGGCCCAGGCACAGGTCGCGCGTGTTGCCGTAGCGCACCACCTGGGTGCCTCCGGCGTTGGTGCCCAGGTTGCCGCCAATGGTGCAGCTGCCTTCGGCAGCCAGCGACAGCGGAAACAGCAGGCCGGCCTGCTCGGCGGCGTCCTGCACGTTCTGCAGGATGCAGCCGGCCTCCACGGTCAGCGTGAGGTTGTCTTTGTCCAGGGCACGCACGGCGTTCAGGCGGGTGAGGCTGAGCACCACTTCGCGGCCCGAGGTGTCGGGGGTGGAGCCCACCGACAGGCCCGTGTTGCCGCCCTGCGGAACGATGGGCACCCCGGCTGAGGCGCAGGCCTTGACTACGGCCGCTACTTCCTGCGTGGTGGCCGGGCGCACCACGGCCAGGGACTTGCCGTGCACGCGGCGGCGCCAGTCCTGCTCCCACGCGCTGAGGTCGCCTTCGGTGAGGACATGGGATTCGCCCACAGTGCGGCGAAGGATTTCGATCAGGGGTTGCATGGGGCAAGTTCTCCAGCAGGGCTGCGCACGATGGCAGCCTGGTTCAGTGGGGGGCTGCAGGCGCCGGTGTCGGGGCGCCACGCAGGCGCAGGCGGATGTGCGCTGTACAGGCGGTAAACAGCACCAGGCACAGCACGACTTCCAGCAGGGCCAGCCATTGGCCCGGGGGGCGGTCGCTCCAGGCGCGCACCACGCCTTCGGTGAAATACAGCCACACCAGCAGGCTCACCCAGCGGTAGGTGTACATGCGGTTCTTCAGGAATCCCGCCAGCGGGACGCATAGCGGCAAGGCTTTCAGCGCCAGCCACGAGCCCCCCGGGCGCAGCGGCGCCAGGAACAGCTCCCAGGCCAGGCACAGCACGATCAGGGCAAGCAGGCTGGCTACGGCAAGGCGGCGGGACCCATCCACCAGCGGGGCGGGAGTGGCAGGAGCGTAGGCAGCGTGTTCTTCAGGGTTCATGGCGATGGCATCATAGCGACCATGCCCTTTCCCCTACAGACCGTGGTGCAGCGCCTCGAAGCGCTGGTGGCCGATCTTTCGCGCTTTCCCTGGAAGACGACCGCCCAAACCCTGCGCGAGCGTTTTCGCGAAGACAGCCTGGGCCTGACGGCCAGCAGCCTGACGTTTACCACCATCCTGGCCCTGGTACCCTTTTTTACCGTGGCGCTGGCGGTGTTCACGGCCTTTCCCATGTTTGGCAAGCTGCAGGACGTGCTGCAGCGCTGGCTGCTCGACAGCCTGGTGCCCGAGAGCATTGCTCGCCAGGTGCTGGGCTATCTCACGCAGTTCTCGGCCAAGGCCAGCCGCCTGGGGCTGCTGGGCTTCAGCATGCTGCTGGCCACGGCGCTGGCGCTGATTCTCACCATCGACCGCACGCTCAACAACATCTGGCGCGTACGCCGTCTGCGCCCGCTGGGCCAACGGGTGCTGATTTACTGGGCTGCCATCACCCTGGGACCATTGTTGCTGGGGGCCAGCCTGGCGCTGACGTCGTATGCGCTGTCGGCGTCGCGCGGCCTGGTCGATACGCTGCCCGGGGGAGTGCGTCTGCTGCTCGATTCGCTGGAGTTCTTTGTGCTGGCCGCGGGCATGGCCGGCCTGTACCGCTACGTGCCCAATACCCAGGTGTACTGGCGCCACGCCTGGGCGGGCGGTATGTTTGTGGCGGTGTGCATGGAGCTGGCCAAGAAAGGCCTGGCTCTGTACCTGGCCAAGGTACCCACCTATTCAGCCGTGTATGGCACCTTTGCCACGCTGCCCATTTTGCTGGTGTGGATCTATGTGGCCTGGGTCATCGTCCTGCTGGGTGCGGTAGTGGCCGCCTACCTGCCCAGCCTGCTGGCGGGCGTGGCCCGCCGCTCGGGCCACCAGAGCTGGAATTTCGAGCTGGCGGTGGAGGTGGCGCAGCAATTGCACGCTGCACGCCAGACCAGCGCACATGGTCTGCGCACGGACGAACTGGCCCAGCGCCTGCGGGTGGATGCGCTGCAGCTCGAACCGGCGCTGGACGCGCTGACCGGGCTGGACTGGGTGGGGCGCCTGGAAGAGGTGGACGCGGCATCACCCCGCCAGGCGGTCCCGCGCTATGTGCTGCTGGTCGACCCGCAGACCACGCTGCTGGCGCCCTTGCTGGTGCGTTTGCTGGTGGAACGCTCGTTCAGCCTGCAGGCGTTGTGGGCGCGGGCCCGGCTGGAAGAGCTGGTGCTGGCCGACGCATTGTTGCCATAAATGGCCTCTGGCGCTTATTGGTATTGCGGTAGCTGCTATTGATTTTGTAGTGATTGCATCGATGCCCAACCTGCCGTCGGCATCCAGGGGGCGTGTGTTTCCGTGCACATGAAAAAGCCCCTGTGCCTTGGAGGCTGCAGGGGCTTGGTGCGGGGGAGAGGCCTGCAAGGCCTCCGCAGCTTCAGTTCTGCTTGGGCTCCTCGGCCAGGGAGTCTTGCAGGGCCTTGAGCGGGTCATCGCTGTCCGCTGCGGGCTCGGCGCCTTCAGCCGCCGATGCAGCACCCGCCGCCGGGTCTGCGCCCAGCATGCCCGCCGTGGGGTTGGGGGCAATGAACGCGGCGGGATCAGGCATGGCGGCTTCCATTTCGCGGCGCACCTTGTCCAGGTCGTAGACCGCCTTCTTGTCCAGGCCGCTGGAGACGATGCCCGGGAAGACGATGACCAGGGTGACCATGATGATCTGGATGAGCACGAACGGCACCGCGCCCCAGTAGATCTGCAGGGTGGTGATGGGCTTGACCATTTTCTGCGTAACCTTGTCCAGGTATTCCACCGTGGGCGCCACGCTGCGCAGGTAGAACAGGGCAAAGCCAAAGGGCGGGTGCATGAACGAGGTCTGCATGTTGATGCCCAGCAGCACACCGAACCAGATCAGGTCAATGCCCAGCTTCTCCGCCACGGGGGCCAGCAGCGGCACCACGATGAACGACAGTTCGAAGAAGTCGAGGAAGAAGGCCAGGAAAAAGACCATGACGTTCACCACGATCAAAAAGCCCAGTTGCCCCCCGGGCAGTCCCGACAGCAGGTGCTCCACCCAGCGGGGGCCGTCCACGCCCTGGAAGGTCAGGCCAAAAACCGTGGCGCCCACCAGGATGAACAGCACAAAGCACGAGAGCTTGGTGGTGGTGTTCAGCGCCTGGCGCAGCAGGTCGAACGAAAGGCGCTTGCGTGCCATGGCCATGGCAAAGGCGCCCAGCGAGCCCATGGCGCCGCCTTCGGTGGGGGTGGCAATGCCCAGGAAAATGGTGCCCAGCACCAGGAAGATGAGCAGCAGCGGCGGGATCAGCACGAACGTGACGCGCTCGGCCATGCGCGAAAGCAGGCCCAGGCGCAGCAACTTGTTGATGACGGCGATCACGAAGGCCAGCACGACGCCCACGCACATTGACAGCACGATGGTTTCGTCCAGTGGCACGTGTTCCACCAGTTCGCCCTTCCACCAGGTTTGCACGGCGGCAAAGTTCTTGGCAAAAGCAATGGCCGTGCTGGTGCACAGCACCGTCAGCACCAGCAGCGAGGCCAGGCCACTCTTGCCATCGTCTTCGCGGATGGTGCGTGCCTCGGCCGGCAGTGCCGGAACCCAGCTGGGCTTGAAGATGGCCAGCAGGATGACGTAACCGGCATAGAACCCGCACAACATCAGGCCAGGCACGAATGCGCCCTTGTACATGTCGCCCACGCTGCGGCCCAGTTGGTCGGCCAGGATGATCAGCACCAGCGAAGGGGGAATGATCTGCGCCAAGGTGCCGGAGGCCGCAATCACCCCCGTGGCGATGCGCCGGTCATAGCCATAGCGCAGCATGATGGGCAGCGAGATCAGGCCCATCGAGATCACGGACGCCGCAACGACCCCGGTGGTGGCTGCCAGCAGCGTGCCCACAAAGATCACGGCCAGGGCCAAGCCGCCGCGCACGGGGCCAAAGAGCTGACCAATGGTGTCGAGCAAATCCTCGGCCATGCCGCTGCGTTCCAATATCAGCCCCATCAGGGTGAAGAATGGAATGGCGAGCAGCGTATCGTTCTGCATGATGCCGAAGATGCGCAGCGGCAGGGCTTGCAGCAGGGCTTCGGGCAGGGCTCCGAGTTCGATGCCGATGAAGGCAAAGAACAGGCCGCAGGCGCCGAGGCTGAAAGCCACCGGAAAGCCCATCAGCAGGAAGAGAATCAGCCCCGCGAACATGATCGGGGCAAGGTTGTGGGTGATGAATTCCATGGTGTATGCCCTGTGTTCAGTCGGCCTTGCCGTTGCCCTTGGCCGCTTCGGCCAGGCGACGGATAGATTCGGCGAGCTCCTGCTCTGCGGTTTTTTCGTCGCCCTTCTTCAGCGTGGGGTCGTCGATCAGCCCCCGGAGAAAGGCGATGCGCTTGATCAGTTCAGACCAGCCCTGCAGCAGCAGCAAAGTGAAGCCCAGCGGCATCATGGCGTACACCGGCCAGCGGATCAGCCCCCCGGCGTTGTTCGACATTTCGCCCGATTCGAAGCCACGCAGGAAGAACGGGGTGCCGTACCACAGGATGGCCAGGCACATGGGCGTGAGAAAGACCGAGAAGCCGATGACATCGATCCAGATCTGGGCGCGCTTGGAGAGCCGGCCGGAGATGACGTCCACCTTCACATGCTCACCCTGCAGCAGCGTGTAGCCCGCAGCGATCAGGAAAGACGCGGCAAACAGGTACCACTGCACTTCCAGAAAAGCATTGGAGCTGATGTTGAAAAGCTTGCGCGAGAGCGCGTTGAGTCCGCTGATGAGCGTCGAGGCCAGAATGAGCCAGATGACGTATTTACCGATCTGGGTACTGAGCCAGTCGATCCCTCGGGATAGTTTCAGTAATGCCTGCATGGGGTCTCCAATCAAATGACGGCGCCTTGGGTTGCGCGCTTGCCGAGGCGTGGCAAGGGGTGGGGCAACTTTTTGCAACGGCGCGATTCTACGGAGCACTCTAGTAGGAGTCTGACGGTAGCGTGACGGTGTTATCCCTCAATGAATGCTTGATGCAATGCTACTGAATTTGTAGCTATAAGGGTTAACGCCTAGATGAAAAATGTCCCGTGCCGACGGCGAAGGCGTGTCGGGCGGGGGTGGGTAAATCGCTAGCGCACAAGCGTGAATTGGAGGGATTTTGGGCTCTTCGCGCTCCTATACTGCCCCCGGATGGGCCGAGACCCGCCGCAAACACCTAGGACAGGAGATACGCACCCATGAGCTCTGTAGCACCCGATACGCTGGCTTTGCAGCGCCTTTACCATTGGGAGCAGGCAGCGCCCAGCCGTGTGACCCTGACCCAGCCCATGGGGCAGGGCGTGGTTCAGGACTTTACCTGGGGCCAGGTGGCCGACCAGGTGCGTCGCATGGCAGCGCACCTGCAATCGCAAGGCTGGGAGCCCGGCTCGCGGGTGGCCATTCTGTCCAAGAACTGCGCCTGGTGGCTGATGAGTGACCTGGCCATCTGGATGGCGGGATATGTGTCGGTGCCGCTGTACCCCACACTGGCGCATGACACCGTGAACCAGATCCTTACCCACAGCGAGGCCAAGGCATGTTTCATTGGCAAGCTCGATGGCTGGGAAGGCATGAAGCCGGGGGTTCCCGAAGGCATGCCCTGCATCAGCTACGCGCTCTCGCCCGACGATGCCCGCAGGAACTACGACGGCTGGGACGCCATCTGTGCGCGCACTCCGCCGCTGCAGGGCGCGCCCGTGCGCGATGCGCAGGAGCTGGCCACCTTGATCTACACCTCGGGCACCACGGGCAAGCCCAAGGGCGTGATGCACAGTTTCGGTAATTTTGCGTGGGCCATCGGTGCGGGCATCAAGCGCATTCCCATGGGCCAGGAAGACCGCATGCTGTCCTATCTGCCGCTGGCGCACGTCGTGGAGCGCGTGCTGGTTGAGCATGGCTGGCTGCGCACGGGCATGCAGCTGTTCTTTGCGGATTCGCTGGATACTTTTGCGCTCGACCTGCAGCGGGCCCAGCCGACGATCTTCTTCTCGGTACCGCGCCTGTGGGTGAAGTTCCAGCAGGGCATTCACCACAAGATGCCGCCGGCCAAGCTCAACCGGCTCTTGTCTCTGCCTCTGATTGGGGGCCTGGTGCGCAACAAGGTGCAAAAAGCCCTGGGACTGAACCATTGCCGCATTGCAGCGGGGGGTGCGGCGCCCATGCCGCTGAGCCTGCTGCAGTGGTACAGCAAGCTGGGCATTGACATCAACGAAGGCTATGGCATGACGGAAAACCTGGCCGTCTCGCATATCACTGAGCCTGGCAAGAATCAGCAAGGTTCTGTGGGGCCTGCCTATGACGGTGTGGACCACCGTACCGATCCGGACACTGGAGAAATCCAGATGCGCAGTTCCGCACTGATGCTGGGCTACTACAAGGAGCCTGAACAAAGCCGTGACGCCTTTACTGCCGACGGCTGGCTGCGCACCGGCGACAAGGGCCGCATCGATGCCCAGGGCTGTCTGCACATCACGGGCCGTGTGAAAGACTTGTTCAAAACCGGCAAGGGCAAATATGTGGCACCTGCGCCCATCGAAGACAAGCTCGGCACCCATGAGTCGGTGGAAGCCTGTGTGGTGACGGGTGCCAACCTGGGCCAGCCGCTCGGTATCGTGATGCTCAATGCCGACGCCGTTGCCAAGGCTTCCAGCACCGAAGGCAAGGCCGCGCTGGAGACTTCGCTCACGGCGCACCTCAAGAGCATCAACGCCACCCTCGACCCCCATGAGCAACTGCAGTGCATCGTGCTGGTCACCACCCCCTGGACGGTGGACAACGATCTCATCACCCCCACCTTCAAGGTCAAGCGCAACCGCATCGAGGACATCTACTCCGCCAACTACGAGCGCTGGGAAACCTCGGGCAAGAAGGTGGTCTGGTTCGGTCAGTAACTCGCCAAGAGCGCATATGGAAAAACACCGCCCGGTTTGCGCCGGGCGGTGTTTTTCCATGGTGCGCCCAGCATGGGCGCACACCTGCGAACTCATTCGGTAATGTAGTTCGACACGATGGTCCAGCGGCCGTCATGCAGTTGCGACAACCGCGAGAGGTTGCTGCCCAGGCGCTTTTGCGGTCCGAACTTCTGCACTGCGCTGCCAAAGATGTCGCGTGGAATCTCCATGGTGTCCATGGCCTTGATGAAACTGTCGGTACTCAGGTTGGGCCCAGCCTTCTGAGCGGCGCGAATGAAGCTGTCGATCGCCAGGTAGCCATAGACAGAGAACACCGCCGGGTCTTCGTTGAAGGCCGTTTTGTACTTGGTCGCCCAGAAACGGATGGGTTGCGAGGCATCGTCCAGGTAGGGGTTCTGCACCGTCATCGTGGCATAGAGTCCGTCCATGGCCTTGCCGCCCAGCTTGTGGATCAGGTCGGTATAGGCTGCGCTGGAGCCCAGGAAGATGGGGTTGAAGCCCAGCTTGCGTGCCGTGCCAATGCCGCCAATGGTCTCGCGGATGATGGTGCCCAGCACCACCATGTCGCAGTTGGCCGCCTTGAGCTTGGACATCTGCGAGGAAAAATCGGTGGCGCCGCGCTTGAAGGTGGTGGTCTCGGCCATAGTCATGCCCACGGCCTTGAGACCTTCTTCCGCGCCGCGCTGCACTTCCAGGCCGAACTCGTCGTCCTGGTACATGGAGCAGATCTTCTGGGCCTTCTTTTCCTTCACCAGTTTGGGTACGGCAGCCTTCATCTGGTCGAAGTAGGTGGCGGCAAAGGCGTATTTGAGCTTGTGGAAGGGTTCGTACATTTCACGCGCTGCGGTCACCGGGAAGAAGTTGATGACGTTCTTCTCGAACTGCACCGGCATGGCGGCCAGATTCTGCGCCGTGCCCAGATGGCCCACCATCATGAAAATCTTGTTCTGGTTGACCAGTTTCTGCGCGGCCAGCACCGCTTTCTTGGGGTCGTAGCCCGAATCCTCCACCAGCAGGTTGATCTTGCGCCCGTTGACGCCGCCCTGCTCATTGACTTCGTTCACGCGCAGCATCATGCCGTTGCGCAACTGCTTGCCAAAACCCGCCAGAGGACCCGACAGGTCCTGGATCGAGCCCAGTGTGATTTCCGTCTTGGTGACGCCCTGGCTTTCCTCGGCGTGGACCCCGGATGCGCTCAAGGCGGCGGCGCAAGCCAGGGTGGCCAGGGCTGCGGTCGATGTCTTTCTCATGTCGTGTCTCCTTTTGAATTGCGTCAATACATGGCATCGATCTGTGCCGCGTATTTCTTTTCCACCAGCTTGCGCTTGAGCTTCATGGTCGGAGTGAGTTCTTCATCTTCGGCCGTGAGCTGGGTGTCGAGCAGGAAGAATTTCTTGATCTGCTCCACGCGGGCAAACTTCTGGTTCACCCGGTTGATCTCGTTCTGGATCAATTCTTGCACTTCAGGGGCGCGCGTCAAACTGGCGTAATTACTGAAGGGTATGTCCGCATCCTGCGCAAATTTCTCCACGTTCTCCTGGTCGATCATGATGATGACCGTGAGGTAGGCGCGCTTGTCGCCGATGACCACGGCATCGGTGACGTAGGGAGAGAACTTGAGCTCGTTTTCCAGTTCGCTGGGCGTAATGTTTTTGCCACCCGCCGTGATGATGATGTCCTTCATGCGGTCGGTGATGCGGAAGAAACCTTCATCGTCCACCGTGCCGACGTCGCCGGTATGCAGCCATCCATCGGCGTCGATGGTTTCCGCCGTCTTTTCGGGCAGGTTCAGGTAGCCCATGAAGACGTTGGTGCCGCGCACCAGAATCTCGCCCGTGGCCGGGTCGAGCCGCACTTCGTTGAAACCGGCGGCCGGGCCAATGGAGCCCGGCTTCATGCGGGTGGCCGGCACCCCGGTCGATGCCCCGCAGGTTTCCGTCATGCCCCATACCTCCAGCATGGGAACACCCAGCGCCATGTACCACTTCACCAGTTCGGGCGAGATGGGGGCCGCACCAGTTACGCAAAAGCGTGCGCGGTGAATGCCGATGAGCTTGCGGGTGTTGTTCAGCGCCAGCCAGCGGGCCAGCGTGAAGCGCAGTTTCAGGCCCGTTCCCACGGTCTCGCCCGCCATCACTTTCTCGGCAATGCGCATGCCCACGCCAATGCTCCATGCGTAAGCCGCACGCTGCAGCGCACTCGACTCCTTGAGGGCGATCATCACGCCGGAATAGAACTTCTCCCATACCCGGGGCACGGCGGTGAACACCGTGGGGGCAATCTCGCGCACGTTCTCGGGAATCGTTTCGGGGTTCTCCACAAAGTTGAGCTTGGCGCCGGTATAGAGCGCGAAATACTCACCCCCCATGCGCTCGGCAATGTGGCACAGGGGCAGGAAGCACATGCGCTCGTCGCGCTCGTCCTGCGCCACCAGGGTGTTGAAGCCGCGTGTGGTGTACACCAGCCCGCGGTGGCTGTGCATGGCACCCTTGGGCTTGCCGGTGGTGCCCGAGGTGTAGACCAGAATGGCCAGGTCCTCGGGCTGGCAGTCGGCGGCGCGGTGGAGTACGGCGTCGGGGTGCCGGGCCAGCCATTCACGGCCCAGGGTGCGCAGCGCTTCGAGCGACATCACGCCCGGATCGTCCAGGTCGCGCAGGCCTTTCATGTCGAACACGACCACCTTCTGCAGCAAGGGCAGGCGCTCGCGTACGTCCAGGGCCTTGTCGAGCTGTTCATCGTCTTCCACAAACAGCACGCGGGTGCCCGAGTCCTCGCACAGGTAGTGCACCTGGGAGGCCGCATCGGTGGGGTAGATGCCATTGGAGACACCGCCGCAACTGAGCACGGCCAGATCGGCCAACACCCATTCGACCACGGTATTGGCCAGGATGGAGGCTGTATGCCCACGCTCAAAGCCCAGGGCCAGCAGGCCACCGGCGATCTCGCGCACGGCATCGCCGGTCTGCTGCCAGCTCCAGCTGCGCCAGATGCCCAGTTCCTTCTGCCGCATCCAGACCTGGTCCCCACGCAGGGCGACGGCATTCCAGAACATGGCAGGAATGGTCTCGCCGGGCACGACAATGTCATTGCGTGGCTGGATGTGGCTAACGTCCCATAAGTTGCTCATTGGTTCACCGCCATGTCTTTTTCTTTTTCCAGCGCCGCTCACCGCGTACGCCTTCTTCCTTCATGCCCAGGTAAAACTCCTTGATGTCTTCCTTTTCGCGCAGGCGGTCGCAGCTGTCTTCCATGACGATGCGGCCGTTTTCCAGCACGTAGCCGTAATCCGACGCGTTGAGGGCCATGTTGGCGTTCTGTTCGACCAGCAGGATGGTGGTGCCGCGCTCGCGGTTGATGCGCACCACGATCTCGAAGATTTCCTTGGTGAGCTTGGGGGACAGGCCCAGACTGGGTTCGTCGAGCAGGATCAGATCGGGGTTGGCCATGAGGGCGCGTGAAATCGCCAGCATCTGCTGCTGCCCGCCCGACAGAAGCCCTGCATCCTGCTGCGCACGTTCCTGGAGGATGGGGAAGTAGGCATACACCATCTCCATGTCGCGGGCCACGCCATCGCGGTCCTTGCGGGTGTAGGCGCCCATGAGCAGGTTGTCGCGCACGGAGAGCAGCGGAAACACTTCGCGCCCCTCGGGCACGTGGACCAGGCCCTGCTGCACGATGAATGCCGGGTCGCGGGCGGTGATGTCGTGGCCCTTGAATTCGATCGACCCCTTGCGGGGATCGAGAATGCCGGAGATGGTTTTCAGGATGGTGGATTTGCCTGCCCCATTCGAGCCCAGCACGGTGGCGATTTCGCCCTTGCGCACTTTCAGGCTCACGCCCCGGATGGCCTTGATGGGGCCATAGGCGCTCTCGACGTTGAGCAGGCTGAGCATGGGCGCCTGGGCGCCGTCGTTGCGGTCGGTCAGCATGCTCATGCGGTCCTCCGCAGCGAAGAGACGTCGTCTACCGTGCCCAGGTAGGCCTCGATGACAGCGGGGTCGGTCTGTACCTCGCGCGGCGTGCCCATGGCCAGCACTTCGCCCTGGTTCATGGCAAGGACGCGGTCAGACACCTTGGAGACGAGCGACATGTCGTGCTCCACCATCAGTACCGTGATGCCCAGCTCCTGCTGGATGTCCTGGATCCAGAAAGCCATGTCGTCGGTTTCCTCCACGTTCAGACCGGAAGATGGCTCATCGAGCAGCAACAGCCTGGGCTCGGTGCACAGCGCACGCGCCAGTTCCACCACCTTGCGCACCCCGTAGGGCAGGCCCGCCACCATGGTGTCGCGGTAGTGCTGCAGGTGCAGCAGGTCGATCACCTCCTCGGCCTTCAGGCGTGCCTGCAACTCGGCCTCGCGCGCCGTGGCCGTGAAAAACATGTCGCGCAGAAACCCTGTCTTGCGGTGGGTGTGCCGGCCAATCAGCAGGTTGTGCAATACGGTGGCGTGCTCGAACAGTTCGATGTTCTGGAACGTGCGCGCAATGCCCAGTCCGGCAATGGCGTGGGCGGGTTGATCCGTGAGCTTTTTCCCCTGGTAGTCGATCTCGCCCGCCGTGGGCTCGTAAATGCGGCTGATCAGGTTGAACACCGTGGTCTTGCCCGCGCCGTTGGGGCCGATGAGGGTGAAAACCTCGCCTGCGTGCACATCGAAGCTGACATTGTTGACGGCCAGCACGCCGCCAAAGCGCACGCTGAGGTTGCGGGCGGAAAGGATGGTGGTGGTCATTTCAGGCGGTCCGATTTCTGGAACGATTTCTGCCGCTTGAACATGCCTTGGCGGTAGAACGGAAAGAGCTGCAGCCAGGTACGCACCTTGAGCCAGCGGCCATACAGTCCCATGGGTTCGAACAGCACGAACGCGATCAGCACGATGCCGTAGACGGCGGCCTGCAGGCCTGGCGCCTGGCCGATGGCGTCGGGCAGCACATCTTTCGCCATGCCGATGGCCTGCGGCATGATGATGAGGAAGAGCGCTCCCAGAAACACGCCATGCACCGAGCCCAGGCCGCCAATCACGATCATCAGCAACAGGTCGATGGACTGCAGGATGTTGAACTGGTCGGGCGAGATGAACTGCAGCTTGTGGGCATACAGCGCGCCTGCAATGCCTGCCAGCCCGGCCGACAGGGCAAACGACAGGGTTTTGTAGCGCGCAAGATGAATGCCCATGCTCTGCGCCGATATTTCTGAATCACGGATGGCGACAAAGGCCCGCCCCGTGGGCGCGCGCAGCAGGTTGAGCAGCCCCAGCGTGGAGGCGACGGCGATCGCCAGGCACAGGAAATAGAACGCCTCGCCCCCCGAGAGCGGCCAGCCCCAGAGCGTGGGCGCCTTGACATGCATGCCTGCATTGCCGCCTGTGACCGATTCCCAGCGGGCAAACACTTCTTCGACGATGAAGCCGAACGACAGCGTGGCCATGCCCAGGTAGATGCCCTTGACGCGCAGCGCAGGCAAGCCCACCACCAGGCCGACCGCGGCCGACAGCAGCGCTGCGCAGGCCAGGGCCAGGGGAAAGGGCCAGCCCATGCCGATCAACACAGCCTGGGTGTAGGCCCCCACGCCCAGAAAGGCGGCATGGCCCAGCGAAAACAGCCCGGTAAAGCCCGCCAGCAGCATCAGGCCCAGGCCGGCGATGGCATAGATGAGCACAAAGGTCAGTTGTGCCAGCCAGTATTCGGCAAACAGCCAGGGAGCCGCCAGCAGAAGTACCCCCAGGGCGCTGTACCAGAAGACATGGCCAGGGTGCTTGGCAAGACGGATGTCCTGCCGGTAGTCGGTTTTGAAGATGAAACGCATGGTGTGGGGCCTTGTTCAGACTTTCTTGCGGAGCTTTTCGCCGAACAGCCCGTTGGGCTTGACCATCAGCATGATCAGCACCACCACATAGGCGGCCACATCCTTGAAGCCGTCGGGCAAATAAAAGCCTGAGAACGATTCGACCAGGCCGATCACCAGCCCGCCCACGATGGCGCCCGGCAGGCTGCTGAAGCCCCCCACCACGGCGGCCGGAAACGCCTTGAGCCCGATGAAGCCCATATTGGCGTGCACGAAGGTGATGGGTGCCAGCAGCAGTCCGGCAATGGCCGCGACGGCGGCGGCCAGGGCCCATACCAGGCCGTTGAGCCGCTGCACCGGAATCCCCATGTAGTAGGCGGCCAGCTGGTTCTGCGAGGACGCCTGCATGGCGATGCCGAGCTTGCTGTACTTGAACAGCAGGAACAACAGTATGCACAGCACGGCCGTGGCGGCAATGATGACGAATTGCTCGACGTTGACCACCAGGGTGCCCAGGGTCCAGATCTCGTCCTTGTAGGGCACGGGCAGCACATAGGTTTCGGTGCCGATGCCCGGGATCATGGTGATGATCCCGCGCGCCGTGTAGCCCACGCCAATCGTCAGCATCACGATGGAGAACGCGGGCTGGCCCAGGATGGGGCGCACGATGACCCGCTCGATCGCCATGCCAAAGAGGGCCATGCCCGCGATGGCGCTGAGCACGGCCAGCCAGAAGGGAAAGCCCATCAGCGTCATGCATGCCAGGCCGCCGAAGGCGCCCAGCATCATGAGTTCGCCCTGGGCAAAGCTCACGGTTTCCGTGCCTTTGTAGATCAGCACGAAACCCAGCGCGATGAGGCCATAGATGCAGCCTTGCGAAACACCGCTGATGACCAACTGCAGAAACTGCACGTTGTTGTCTCCCTGTTTTGTGAATGCGTCCCGGTTTATAGCGGTGCATCCCGGGCTTGTCGCTAAGGGTTTTCCGGCGGACCGGCACTCAGCCTGTCCCGCAAGCGACTGAGGGATGTCCGGCCCGGGGTGGGCTGGCGTGTGTCATTGCAGGGAAAAGCGGGCGCGCAATGCGGCCGCAAACGCCGCGGTGCCGCACAGCGTGAGCGTCACGGTGTGCCGCGTCTGCGCCGGTGCGCCGGGCTCGACGGTGACCCGGCCGCTGGCCTCGTCGTAGCGCAGTTGGTGTGGCGCAGCGCCTTCATGCAGGGTCTGCAGGTCGTAGTCCCAGTCGCCGCCTTCGTCCAGTGGGCGGCGGCGTCCGGCAAACTCCTGGTGGGCCCAGGACAGCACCTGCTCCAGTTCTGCCAGCAAGGCGGGCAGGTGCTCGGGAGTGACGCTGGCCATGGCATCCCAGGTGCCCATGCCTGCGTCGTCTTCACTGTGGTCAAAATCGAGGTAGCGCAGGGCCATGGTGTCGCGGTCCGGAAAGACGCGCATTGTCCAGTAGAACCATTGAGGAAAGTACCCCTATGAGCGAAGAAACCCCCGTCCTGCAGGTGGAAGGCCTGGTGTTCGGCTATTCCGGACGGCCCGTGCTTGCGGACTGGTCCGCCTGCATAGGTACGGGCGCTACCCTGCTGCAAGGGGACGAGAGCAGCGGCAAGACGACCTTGCTGCGCTTGCTGGCCGGGGTGCTGCCTGCCCAGGCCGGGCGGCTGGTGCTGCGCGGCGCTTCACTGGCCGATGCGCCGCAGGCCTACCGGCGGCAGGTGTTCTGGGAAGACCCCCGCTCCGATGCCATCGACCCGCTGACGGTGCGCGACTGGCTGCAATCCCTGCCCGCGCAGCATGCCGCCTGGGATGCGTCGGCACTGGCGGCCCATGTGCAAGGTTTCGGTCTGCAGGAGCATCTGGACAAGAACTTCTACATGCTGTCCACCGGCAGTCGGCGCAAGGTGCTGATGGCGGCGGGGCTCGCATCGGGCGCACCGCTGACGCTCATCGACGAGCCGGTGGCGGGGCTGGACAACGCATCGCTGCGTTATCTGGGGCAGGCGATTGCCGCCGCTGCTGCGCAGCCGGGCCGCGCCATCGTGGTGGCGCACTACGAGCCCTTGCGCGGCGTGCCCTGGCGCGCGGTGTTGGCGCTCTGACGCGCCTACATGGCCTTGAACAGATGGGCGTAGAGACGGCTGACGGCCAGTTTCTCAGGGCGCCCCTGCAGCGCAATGGAGAGCTTTCCGGCGTTGTCGCGCGCCACGCTGCGGATGGCGCTGGCGCGTACCAGGGTGCCGCGGTGCACCTGCCAGAACACCTGCGGATCGAGCTGGGCCGACAGCTCCTTGAGCGGCGTGCGGACCAGGTACTCGCGCGTGGCGGTGAGCACGCGCACGTACTTGTCGGCCGCCTCGAAGTACAGCACGTCGGTCACCGGCACCATGTGGATTTCGGTGCCGTGGCTGACCTGGAGGAGGCTGAGCGGTGCTGCAGACGGGGTGCTTGCGCCCCCCAAAGGCGGCGCGGTGGTCGCCAGCAACTGGCGCAGCTGCGCCACGCTTGCTTCTAAAGTGATAGCTGCTGGCGCTTTATTGGAGAGCGTTTGCTGCAGTTTTTGCACTGTTTTTTGCAGGCGAACACTTTGCACGGGTTTGAGCAGGTAGTCCACAGCCTGCGCCTCGAACGCCTGCACTGCGTACTGGTCGTAGGCCGTGACAAATACCAGGGCCGGAAAAGGCTGGTCGGCAGGCCAGGCATCGGCCAGTTCCACAGCGGCGTCCAGGCCGCTCAGGCCGGGCATGCGGATATCGAAGAACAGTACGTCCGGTTCCAGTGCCAATGCTTCGCGCACGGCGGCCAGGCCATCGCCCACGGTGGCCACGACCTGCAGTGCAGGCCAGGCCCGGGCCAGTTCGTGCTGCAGGGCCGCCGCCAGCAGGGGTTCGTCCTCGGCAATCAGGGCGCGTGGGGCGGTGGTGTTCATGCGGCTGGAAAATTCAAGGGAAAAGTGACTCTGGCGCTTGTCCCGCCAGCGGTTACAGCTATCAATTCAAGAGTGCCTTGCGGGCCGTACAAGGTGGCCAGGCGCTCGCGTACCTGCGCCAGTCCAAAGTGGCTGGCCGGGCCGTCTGCAGGGGCTGCGGGAGGCTGCGCCAGGCCCACGCCCGTGTCCACCACTTCCAGTGCCAGCAGTGCGCCCGCAGGGCCGGGCAGGGTGCTGGCGCGCACCTGGATGTGGCCGCCATTGACCTGCGGCTCCAGTCCGTGGCGGATGGCGTTTTCCACCAGCGGCTGCAGCAGCAAGGGTGGTACGGGGGTTCCCTGCAGGGCTTCGGGCAGGTCGAGTGAAAAGGTCAGGCGCGGGCCCATGCGCACGGCCATGATCTCCAGGTAGTCGGCCAGGCGGGCAAACTCATCGGCCAGCGGGTGCACGGTGGTGCGCGCACCGCCCAGGGTTGCGCGCAGGTAGGCAATCAGGTGGTCCAGCATGGCCTGGGCGCGCGGCGGGTCGGTGGCGATCAGCACGCGCAGGTTGGCCAGGGTGTTGAACATCATGTGGGGTTCGAGCTGCGCCTCCAGCAGCTTGAGCCGTGCCTCGGTGGCATCGCGCTGGGCCTGGGCCATGTGCGCCTGCAGATAGGCCGCCCTGCCCCGGCTGTAGAAGAAGAACGAAATGGCGACGCTGGCCGCCACCGTGATGAGCAGCGAGGGCACGGCGTCGTGTCCGCGCAGCAGCCCCGTCGCCGTACCGCTGTAGGCGTCGCCCAGGGCCGTACCCAGCACAAAGCCCACGCTGATGCCGCAGACGATCAAGGCAATGCCGCGCCATCCCATGGGCCAAGGGATATCGCCCGGGCCGCGCAGCCAGTGCCGCCCCAGCTCGATCACCAGCCAGCTGCACAGGCCGATCCCCAGCGAATATGCCAGCTGCACGTCCCAGGCGCCGTTCTTGGACAGCGTGAGCGCCAGTGCGATCAGGCAGCACAGCACGGCCGTGATGAGGCCGTGGCGCGCAAACGGGCGGAGTTCAAAGTGCGGCATGGGGCGTGGCGGGTGGGCGTGGCCTGCCATTGTGCGGCAGGCCGTCCGCGTTCTCACAGCGGAGGCTGGCGGTGCAGCGCTGCGCGTTCGCGCTCAAGCAACTGGGCGTAGAGGCTTCCGCCGGGCATGGCAATCCATACGGCGGCGCCGTGGATCAGCAAGCCCAGGCCCCAGCCCAGTGCCGGGAACACCGCCCAGGGATAGCTGCTGCGCGTGGAGAGGAAGGCCAGGAACAGGTTGACAAGAACGTAGACACAGGCATGGGCGTACCAGCCGAGTTTGGCCCCGGCGCGCTTGCGGGCCAGGCGTTCGAGATCAGCGTGTGGGTCAGAGGAAGTGCAGGCCATGGCAAGGTCTTTCAGGCAGTGATGAAGTCTTCTGGTGCAGATGTACGGGTTTTGGCCAGTCGCAGCAGCCGCCCGGTGCGGGCTGCAAACACGCCGTTGAACACGCCATACACCAGTGCGATCTGCAGGGCGAAGTGGCTGTCGTGCGCCAGCATTGGCTGCAGCGCCAGCTCGACGCCCACCGCCCACTTCACCAGAAAGATGCCGAGGATGAGCAGCAGCGGCCAGCCGCTGCCGGGCAGCTCGAAGCGACGGAGGGTGGCGTCGTAGCGGGTGCCCGCGGGGGCTGTGCGGTGCAGCCACAGCGAAAGCGCAGCCACGGCACAGGCGGCGACCAGCCAGGCGCCGAGGATGGCGGGCAACTGCGGCAGGGCTCCAAAGGCCGAGCCCAGGCCCCAGACAGAAAACGCCGTCATTGCCATGGGCATCAGCAGCACGCGGCGCAGGCCTGCGCTGCGGGCAAAGAACTGGCTGGCACCCAGCCAGATCAGGGCGGCAAGCAGCATCCAAACCCAGGAGGGGGTGTGCTGGACAATGGTCAGCAGCATGCGGGGCTGCTGCGCGGCAAGGGTCAAGAGCATGGCGAGCCTTTCAAAACAGAGGGGAGAAGGCCCGTACTTTCGCCGCCACCCCTGCGCCGGGCCAGCGCCGTGCGACGAAATGCGGTCTGGATGCCGCCAGATGCAGCGCGGGGGAGCGAATGGGGTTGTCCCGGGACCGGTATCCCCCGGTTTTCTCGGGGTACGGCGGCCTCGGAATGCTGATAAGCTGGCGCCTGCACTTGGTTACAAACCTGCAAAGGCTGTGAGCGCACCACGTACCGCACGGCCCCGCATCAACAACAACCCGGATCACGGTCCGCATTGCCTTGGGATGACAACCGCCAGATCTTCAGCCCCTCCTTCCGCCAGTTCGCTGGCCTTGGGACTTCCGGACAGCGTTGTGCTGGACGTGATCACGCGCGATTCCGGGGGGACGGTGGCGCTGATCAATCGCGATCTGCAGGTGGTTTACTGCAATGCCGAATACGCACGCTGGTTCGCCGCCACGCCGGACCAGATGGTCGGCAGGACGCTGGTCGAGCTCTACGGCGCTGCCGACAGCGTGCGTTTCATGCCCTTTGTCGAGCGGGTGCTGTCGGGTGAGCGCATGGAGTACCAGCGCCTGCTGCACAACCCCTATGGCGCGGAGGAATGGCGCACCATCTGCCTGACGCCGGCCCGCAATACCCGGGGCGAAATCGTTGGTTTCATTACCTGTGCCATTGACGTGCACGAACTGCAGGTCACCATGAATGCCCTGCGGGTCGCCAACCAGCGGCTGTCCTCGCACATGGACAACAGCCCCCTGGCTGTGCTGGAGATGGACCAGGAACTGCGTTTGCTGCATTGCTCGGAGCGTGCCGTGCAACTCATGGGCTGGGCGTCGGAGCCATCGCTGCACGGACGCTATCTGCCCGAGTTGTTGCAGACGAAGGATGCGCGTCTGAACCAGGCCTTGCAGCGTCTTCGACAAGGGCGGGAAGGACAGAACCGCGTTGAAACCTGTTTTGTGCGCCACGGTGGCGCTGAAATCCATGCGGAATGGTTCAACTCGGCGCTGACCGATGCGCAAGGCCATGTCACATCCATCATGGCGCTGGTGCAGGACGTGTCGGACCGGGTGCAGGTGGCGCGCCAGCAGCAGTACGTAGCGAACCACGATGCACTCACGGGTTTGTACAACCGTGCCGCGTTTCAGGAGCAGCTGGCGCATTCGCTGGAGCGCGTTCGGTGCAACGGCGGTGCGGTCGCGCTGCTCTTCATCGATCTGGACGGCTTCAAGCGCATCAACGATGAGCAAGGCCACCAGGCCGGGGACGAAGTGCTGCGCATCGTCGCGCAGCGGCTGACCAGCGCCGTGCGCGACGGCGACACCGTCGCGCGTCTGGGGGGGGATGAGTTCCTGGTCATGCTCGACAGCGACCTGACGTCCCACGAGCCCCACGTCATCGGGCACCGCATCATCGAGGCACTCAATCAGCCCATGGTGGTCGATGGAGTCAGCCTGTGCGTCGGGGCCAGCATTGGCGTGGCCGTGCACCCGCCCATGGCGGGCGAGATCGATGTACTGATGGGCGCGGCCGATCAGGCCATGTATGCCGCCAAGCGCGACGGCAAAGGGCGCCTGCGCTACGCTGGTGTTCCCGCCTGAACGGTATCCGCAGGATTGCCCGGCAGCGCGATGCTCTGCTGGAAGCAAAAGAAGTTTCCGGGGTCGTACATCGCCTTGGCCTGCTGCAAGGCAGGGTAGGCCGCGCCCCAGTAGGCGTGGCTGAAATCCTGCAGGCGGCTGTCGGGGTAGTTCTGGTACACATGCCCGTTGAGGAATGGGCGTACCAGCTGCATGAAGCGGTCGAGCCAGGCCTCCATTTCGATGCGCTCCTGCGGGTTGCGCCAGAACACGTCCACCACCAGATCGGCGTCCACGTTGCGGTGGATGAAGGCGCTGCCGTCCACCGGGTAGCGGTTGATCGCGCCCCCATAGGGCTCAAGGTAGGCGAGGGACCAGGGATTGGGCGAGGTCGCAAAGAAGTCGACGATGCTTTGCCACTGCGCCTGTGTGAGCGGCTGGCTGATGTAGCCACAGGCCTTGGTTTCACAAATGCCGTCGGGCAAGGCGTCCGGCAGGGTGTAGGGGTGGTCTTCGAGCCAGACGTTCATGTCCGGATAGGTGCCGGTTTGACTGGCCAGCAGCTGTGCGCCGGGGAGCGCAAGCAAGGGAGCAATGGCCTGCATGCCTGATTCCTGCGACCCGCAGAACATGCCTTGCGCCATGTACACCGGTTGCCCGTTCAGGATACCCAGGTTCATCATGTAGCCCAGTGCATCCGGGGCCCCCGAGCGCATGTATTGTTTTTGCAGCAGTTCCAGCGCCTGTGCGGCGCAAGCCGCGCTCCAGCCGATGGACCATGCCCAGACCTGGTCCAGCGGCAGCATGCGGTAAGTCACCTGCAGCAGGACGCCGAAGTTGCCCCCGGTGCCGCCCCGCATCGCCCAGTACAGCAGGGGGTTCTCGTTTTTGCTGGCGGTGACGATGCGTCCGTCCGCCAGCGCCACGCGCATGGATTCGACCAGATCGCTCTGGATGCCAAACGCACGGGAGGTGTAGCCGTAGCCCCCGCCCTGTACAAAGCCGCCCACGCACACGCTGCCACAGGCCCCCGTGGGGACATGCCAGCCGGTGTGGTTCATTGCGGCGTTGAAGTGGTCGAAATCGGTTCCAGGCAGCACATGCACGCGCTGGGCAGGGCGGTCGAGTACCACGCCGCGCATTTCGCTCAGGTCCACCACCATGCCATCGTTGACCGAGTAGCCTGCTGTGCTGTGCCCGCCGCAGCGCACGGCCACCCAAAGGCGGTAGCGGTGTGCGACGGCAAGGCATTCCAGCACATCGTTTTCGCAGACGCAGTACACGATGATCTGCGGAAAGGCCTGAAAGGCGGGGTTGGACTCCTGGCGCGCCGCGTCATAGTCCGGGCTGGAAGGCAGCACCACGCGCCCCGCCAGCGCCGCCTCCAGGTGGGCCACGGCCTCCCATGGCATGGCATGGGAGGCTCCTGGGCGGGAGGCCAGAGACCGAAAATGCGCCACGCGGGCGTCCTTGGCGAGGCGGGCAGGGCTTTTGCGATGGGCCATGGGGCGGGTCTCCGAAAAACCTTCGGTGTAACGCAAAGCATGCGGTTCTGCAAGCCTTGTGCAAAAAAGACGGCGCTTGTGCGGGCAGGGTGTGAGATGGTGCGCCCTGCGGCGCAGGATAATCCACCGTTTTCACCCAGCCGCAAGGCCCGAAGGACGCAAGCGTGGACACAATTTTGCTGCTCAAGGCAGCCATCATGGGGGTGGTTGAGGGCCTGACCGAGTTTTTGCCCATCTCTTCCACGGGCCACCTCATCCTGGCGGGCGCGCTGCTCGGTTTCGATGACGACAAGGCCAAGGTGTTCGATATTGCCATCCAGACCGGTGCCATCTTCGCGGTCATCCTGGTGTACTGGCAAAAAATCCGCGATACGCTGGCGGCGCTGCCCAGTTCGCGCCAGGCGCAGCGGTTTGCACTCAATGTTCTGATTGGTTTTCTGCCTGCCGTCGTGCTGGGCCTGGCGTTTGGCAAGGTCATCAAGGCGCACCTGTTTACGCCGCTGGTGGTGGCCAGTACCTTCATTCTGGGCGGTTTCGTCATCTTGTGGGCCGAGCGGCGTTCGCCTGCCGCCACGCGGGTGACGTCGGTGGATGACATGTCGGCGCTCGATGCGCTCAAGGTGGGGCTGGTGCAATGCCTGGCCATGGTGCCGGGCACCAGCCGCAGCGGGGCCACCATCATCGGCGGCATGTTGCTCGGACTCTCACGCAAGGCGGCGACCGACTACTCCTTCTTCCTGGCCATGCCCACCCTGATCGGCGCGGGCGTCTACAGCCTGTACAAGGAGCGCGCGCTGCTGTCTGTAGGCGATGCGCCATTGTTCGCCGTGGGCCTGCTGTTTTCCTTTTTGAGTGCCTGGGTCTGCGTGCGCTGGCTGCTGCGGTACATCAGCAGCCATAGCTTTGTGCCTTTTGCCTGGTACCGCATCGTGTTTGGCGTGGTGGTTCTTGTGACAGCAGGAATGGGCTGGGTGCGCTGGGAGGGCTGATAATGCCCTGCATGAATCCTCTTGCTTCGTTCCGCGCGCGTCCGGCGGCTGCGGCCTTGTTGCTGGCGTCGCCCCTGGTCGCCGCAGCCCAGTTGCGGCCTGTGCCCGCCCAGGAAACCGAAAAGGGCTTTACCTGGGCCTTGGGCGCCTATGTGGCCAACGGCCCCAGCTACCCCGGCAGTGCCGAGCGAAGCACCGGCGTGCGGCCCGTCATCGGCCTGGAAGTGGGCCGCTATACCATCAGTTCGGGGGGCGGCGGATCGCTGCTGGACTTTGACCTGGATGCCCGTGACTCTGGTGTGACCGCCCGCCTGTTCGAGTGGGACCACTTCCGTTTGAGTGCCGGTCTGCGGCTCGACGGCGGCCGCAAGGGCGAGGGCGATGCCATCCTCAGCGGCCTGCCGGATGTGAAGCGCACCCTGCGTGGCCGTCTGAGCGCCATTTATGACTTCCCGGAGCACCTTTCGCTGCGCAGCACGCTGAACCAGGATCTGCTGGGCCATGGCGGCGGCGCCACGCTGCAGACGTCGGCGCGCTACGAATTTCGCATCAGCGACCGCACCGAGATCTCGATCGGGGCGGGCTTTACCCTGGCGGATGCCACCTACATGCGCAGCTTCATGGGCGTTCCGGCGGGCGTGGCGGGTGTTACTACCGCGCTGCCGGCCTACCAGCCCGGCGGGGGCATGCACAGTACCGATGTAGGGCTGGAAATCAAGACCGCCGTGGCCGACCGCTGGGTAGTGTTTGGCGGCGTGCGCTACCAGCAATTGCGCGGCGATGCGCGGCGCAGCCCGCTGGCCGTCAAACCCGACAGTTATGGAGTGTCGCTCGGACTGGCTTACCGCTGCTGCCGTTGACAGTATTTCGGGCAGTCACCGCGAGGCCAGCGCCAGGTCGCCCGGGTTGCGCTGCACGCGGAACTTGCCACGCTGTTTGCCGGCGTACATGGCTGCGTCTGCCAGCTTGAGCAGGCCCACGGCGTCAAGGCTGTCCAGCGGCGCCAGTGCGTAGCCGATGGTCAATCCCACCTGAACCTGGTGTGCATCCAGTGAAAACGGCGCATGGAATGACTCCAGAAGTTCTTGCCCCAGATCGTGCGCCTGCTCTGCATTGGCGATCTGGCTGGCCATGACGACGAATTCGTCGCCCCCCAGCCGCGCCACCAGGTCGCTCTGGCGCACCTGACCCTGCAGTCGCCGGGCCACGGCCACCAGAAGCTCGTCGCCCACGTCGTGGCCGTGTTGATCGTTCACCGGCTTGAAGCCGTCCAGGTCCATGACGTAGACGGCCACCAGGCGCTCGGGAGAGCAATGTGTCAGTGCGGCGGTCAGGCTCAGATTCAGGCCGCGGCGATTGGGTAAACCGGTGAGCGGATCGGTGTGTGCGAGTGAATGCAAGGTATCGCGCTCGATGCGTGTGCTCTCTGCGGCCGTGCGCTGGGCCTTGGAATGCAGGCCGAGCACGCGCATGAACAACAGCATGTCGAGTGTCGCGCCGAACTGGAACGAGTGCAGGGTCCAGAAATTCACCGGCACCCAGCCCCGGATCACGCCAATCACGGTGGCAGTGGCCACAAAGTAGACCAGCCAGGCCAGCAGCAGCGTTGCGCCTACAGCATCGCCCTGGCGCATGCGGGCCACTGCGCCCGGTATGCCCATCAGCGCTGGCACCAGGCCCAGAATGCTGACGATTGACGTCAACACCTGGGTGTCATACACGTCCAGCGCAAACGCCACGGCCAGTGCCGCGGTGCCCATCGCGCCCACGCGCATGGCACGCATCAGGCGATGGCGCGGATTGCCCCCTGCCAGAGCCTGACCAATGAACAGGAACGAGCCACAAGTAGCCATCAGGGCCGACAGGCCGCTGGCATGCCGTTCCAGCCACGGATTGTGGTTCCAAAGGTACTGCGCCCCTATGCCAAAGAATTGCAATGAAAACAGCAGGCTGCCCGAGATCAGCAAGGCATACTGGATGAACAGTGCATCGCGCAGGCTGACCCATTGGGCCAGGCTGTACACCAGCAGACACAGCGCCAGACCGGTAAGCACACCCTGCAGCATTTGTTCCTGCAAAGCCCGACCCAGCAAGGCGGCTGGCTTGGCAAGAGTGATGGGCAGGATCATTGCACCCTGGGCCTGCACGCGCAGCAGCAGATCGTGCCGCGCGCCCGGCTCCAGGTGCAGCACCATGGCTGGAGCCCGGCTGGGCAAAGGCCGAAGATCAGGTGCGACGAGATTGCCCAGTGCCTCCTGTTGCACGATGCGCCCGTTGCGGGCCAGAAACACATCAATGCGGTTGAGTGGCGCGTAGTCGATCGACAGGGCCCACTGTCCGTCGGAGGCGGGGGCCAGTGCCAGCGGCACGCGCAGCCACACGGCTTCGGGGCGGACGCCCAGCGTACCTGCCGTTTCGGGCAACGGGCCGAAGGCTGTGGGGTCGTTGAGCAGTTCGTGGGCGTTGTAGATGTGCTCCGGGTCGGGCAGCATGGTCAGCATCGACCACACGGGGATCGACTGCGCGCTGTCATCCAGCACCAGCAAGGGCGACTGCGCCTGCACCCAGGGAGACAGCATCACCAGAGCCAGGAGCAACGCGATCATCCGGGTGCCCGGCCATGCGCGGCCTGCAAGGGCTTGAACCGGGGGCCGCATCGCGGAGGGGCCTTGCATGGCAGGGAGGTGGCAGGTGTGCAGGGGTGAAAAGGGGATGCCGTCGAGGCGTGACAAAGTGTAAAAGAAAAAAACGAAAGGGGTGGCGCAGGCGCAGTAACCTTGGCCGTGGCCAGGGCGAGTCCACAGCCATTTCCAGCGGAGACAGCCGAAGTGCAGCGGCAGGCACGGGATACACCCCAGAAATGGTCGGCAGCGTCAGATTGGTTTCTGCCAGGCAAGACGGCTTTGAAACGTCAATTGGCGACTTGAACCAAATTCAGCACAAGGTTGCCTCTCAACGCACATGGCGCCGTCGATACTGCGCGGGCGTCTCGTTCACCTGCTGAACAAACAAACGCGAAAACGAGGCCACGTCTTGGTAGCCGACCCTCTCCACAATTTGGCCCAGGCTCAGGCCAGATCGTTCCAGCAATTGTTTGGCTTTCTCTACCCGTGCGTGCTTGAGCCACCTCAGGGGGGAGAGGCCGGTTTCGGCCGCGTAGCGTCGCAGCAGCGTGCGCGAACTTACGTTGAGCGTGGTGGCCAGTGCTTCTAGTTCATAGGGTTTGGACAGATCCGCCAGCAACAGCCGATTGACCCGGGCCGCGAATGGCTGTTGCCTGGCTGGGATCAGGTCCGCATCAACATAGGGCCGTTGGGTGGCGCGTGTGGCGCTGACCAAAGTGAAGCGAGACGTGGCGCGCGCGATGCGCGCGCTCATGTGCTGCGCCACCAGATGCACAGCGAGGTCGAAAGCACTGCTGACGGCGCCCGTCGTGGTCAGCGCGCCATCTATTTGAAGCACCGCATCCGTGTCCAGCGCGACCAAAGGGTAGCGCTGCGTGAACTCGTGGACAAAAGGCCAGGCCGTTGTGGCGCGCCGACCGTCCAGGAGGCCTGCTTCGGCCAGCAAAAAGCTGCCGACGCAGACCGAGGCCACAGCGTGCCCCTTGTTTGCCAGGCGCCTGATCAATGCCACTTCGCCAGCCAGCCGTTGGAGCTTGTCATCCCACTCGCCGAACTTGCTGACTTCCAAGCCGGGCACCACCAGCAGTGTCGTCGTGCCGCGCAGTGCCCGGGTGCCCACGGTGATGTCTCCAGAGAGCATCACAGGACCGCCCGCAACGCTAACAACACGCGTCCTGAAGGGCGTGTATCGACCCGGCTCCAAGGCTGCAGCCAGGTGATTGGCAATCCGCAGTACATCAGCCAGTGCAAAAAGCTCGGTACCCATGCAGCCTGGATAGGCCAGCAGGGCAATGTCGGCCGCGCCTTCAGATGTGATTTTCTGCATTGGCGAATTTCACCATAAGAAAGTCAATAACGCCAATTTACAGGCATGCACCATGCCGCAAG
The DNA here is from genome assembly GCA_023954095.1 of Burkholderiaceae bacterium. GTDB lineage: Bacteria > Pseudomonadota > Gammaproteobacteria > Burkholderiales > Burkholderiaceae_C > Simplicispira. Next base: position 101,158 of record JAMLIQ010000003.1, read on the forward strand.
AATCCATACACCCTGTTGCTACTTCAAGGATGAAAGATGCGTTTGTCGATATTGCTGCGAGATGGCTTTACTGCCCTGGACATCGTGGGGGGCTACGAAGTGCTGGCCAACCTGCCGGGTATGGATGTGGAGTTTGTGGCGCCCGCGGCGGGCCTGGTCTGGGCTGACACCCGGCGCCTGGCCTTGCAGGCCTGGCGCACCTATGCCCAAGCCGATGCCACCGATATCCTTTACGTGCCGGGTGGTCCCGGTGTGAAGCCCGGGCTGGATGACGCCGAGCTGATGGCCACCATCGTGCGTTTGCACAAGGCGTCCACCTGGACCGTGGGAATCTGCAACGGCGTGGAGTGGCTGGGCAAAGCCGGTGTCATCCTTGGCAAGGAAGTCACCACCAACTGGGCCTGCCGCGAGGCCGTGGCGGCGTATGGTGCCAAAGTCAACAACCAGCGCTATCACCGCGATGGGAAGATTGTCACAGGCGCCGGAGTGTCCGCCAGCATTGATGCCAGCCTGTTCCTCGCCGGCATTCTGGCGGGCGAGGATGTGGCCAAGACATTGCAGCTTGGTATCGAGTATTACCCTGCGCCCCCCTTCGGAAACGGTACCCCTGATGACGCGCCCGCCACGGCGCAGGCCCTTGTCCGGCAGTTCGAGGCTGCGGGCCCTCGGCGCATCCAGGCGCTGGCATCCAGCATTCCACAAGTTTCCAATCAGTAATCGCCACCATGGATCTCTACTACGCCCCTCTGGCTTGTTCCTTTGCAAGCCACTTGCTGATCCGGGAATCTGGTCTGTCAGTGAATCTCATCCCCGTTTCTTTGTCTCGCAAGGAGCTTCATACAGGCATCAATTTCCTCGATGTTGCTCCCCAGGGTCAAGTGCCGGTACTGCGTTTCGACGATGGCCGCCTGTTGACCGAAAACAGCGCTGTTCTTCAGGCCTTGGCCCGAAAGGCATCAGCCGAGGGCGCGCCGGGCCTTCTGCCAGAAGCTGGTACCCGTGCGCATGACGAGACGCTGGAATGGCTCAGTTTCATTGGTACCGAAATTCACAAGCAATGCCTGTATCCGATGTTCCAGCGGGACGCTCCCGGCGAGGTCAAGGCATGGTCGCGCAGTCGGTTGCCCGGCAAGCTGCGCACCGTCGCCAGCCGCCTCGAAGGGCGCCGGTTTCTGACGGGCGATCGGTTCACCGTGGCCGATGCCTACTTGGCGTGGGCGCTCATGTTGTGCGAGCAGACAGGCACTGGTGTCCTGGGTTTGGAAGGCCTCAGTGCTTACTGGACCCACATCAAAGCACGGCCGACTTTTGGGCAATGTTTCGCCCACGAGGCACGTTTGCACAAGAGCATGGCCTGAAGCGATCCATCGTGTGCGGTTCGGATGGTTTGCACGCGCCTTGCGTGCCGCGCCTCGCTCGTGGGTTTTCGTGCGGGGTGTTTCCAAAATTTGCATGTGATGGGCCGCCCGAGAAATCCATGTTGAAAACAACCGCATCCACAGCGCCGGATTCTCTTGCTGCTAGAAAGCTTGGCGCGGGGCTTTAGGGCAACGCTGAACAAGCCTCTCGTGCGCCACCACGGGGACTTATTCAGCGCCGCCTTAGGGTTTGGGGATTTCTCAGTGCTGCGCTGGTTGCCGATGGTCTTTGCGGCCAGTGGCTTGTGTTGAATGGTTTTCGTCAGGGCTGGTCAGCGAAGCCAGGTTGAGCAGCGAGGCCTCGATGGCGGCGGCGGTCATCTTGGGTTTTTCCATCGGGAAAAGGTGGCTGCCATCGAGCATGGAAATGCGGCCCTGGGTGATGCGCTGCACCAGTGCCATGCCCACCTGTTTCAGCTCTGCCGACCCCCGCCCGCCAATGAACGCCGCCGGGCAGCGCAGCGTGTGCTTGCGCAGCAGGCTACCCAGGTGGTGCGGCATGGTGTTGTAGATGGCCGTTTCCACGGCGCGGTCGAAGGCCAGCACGCGGCGGTCGTCTTCGTCGTAGAGGCCGTGGGTCACATAGTCGCGCAGCACCTGCGGGTCCCAGCGGGCAAAGGCCTTCTTTTTGTGAAAGTGCTCGTACGCTTCGTCGGTGCTGGCCCAACTGTTGCGGCGCAGACGGCTTACCCGGCCGGGGGATACCGAGCCCACCACCTGTGTGCGCTTGGCCACGCCCACCGTAGTGGCGCGCCAGCCGCTGATGAGGGGCGAATCTATCATCAGCACGCCACGTGCCAGCTCCGGGTGCATGGCAGCGGCCATCACGCTGAGAATACCGCCCAGTGAATGGCCCACCAGGTACACCGGCCCGTCCGAGGCGCGCACCTGTTCGGCGGCGAATTCGGCCAACTGCTCGACCAGGTGCGGCCAGTTGTTGGTGACAGGAAAGCGTGGGTCGTGGCCAAAGCGGTCCACTGCGCTGACGTCGAAACCGCGCTGGCGCAGGTGGTCAAACAGCACACTGTAGGTGCCCGAGGGAAAGCTGTTTCCGTGGGAGAAAACGATTTGTGTCATGCCTTGTGAACGGATGGGCCGCGCTCAGATGAGCTTGTCGCGCGGCGTGGTGATTTTCTTGAGCGGCTTGCAGCGCGCAGGGGGCACCATGATCGGCACCTCGGTCGCCTCGCCGCCCCAGTTGGGGCTTTCGATGCTGTCGAACACCTGGCGCAGCTTTTCGCCCCAGCGGTCATGCAACATGCGGAAGTAGGGGTTGTCTTCGGTAATGCAGACGATCTTGTCCGAGCCAAAGCGGTCCGTCTCGTACAGCACCAGGTCCAGCGGCAGCCCCACCGACAGGTTGGACTTGAGCGTGCTGTCCATGGATACCAGCGCGCACTTGGCAGCCTCGTCCAGCGGCGTCTCGGGCGTGAGCACGCGGTCGAGCACAGGTTTGCCGTACTTCGACTCACCCACCTGAAAATACGGCGTCTCGGACGTGGCCTCGATGAAGTTGCCGGCCGAATACACCTGGAACAGGCGCATGCCCTCGCCCTGGATCTGTCCGCCGAACACCATAGACACATTGAAATCCACCCCCGAGCGCTTGAGCGACGCGCCGTCGCGCTCGTGCACATGGCGCACGGCGGCTCCCAGCACGCGTGCGGCGTCGAACATGCTGCGGGCGTTCCAGATGGTGATGGGCTCGCCGTCCGCTTCGTCCTTGATCTGCGTGGTTTGCAGAATCTCGCGCACCGACTGCGAAATGCTCAGGTTGCCTGCCGACAGCAGCACCATGAAGCGCTCGCCTGCCTTCTCGTACACCATCATCTTGCGGAATGAACTGATCTGGTCGAGCCCGGCATTGGTGCGCGAATCGGACAGGAACACCAGCCCGGCGTTGAGTTTGATGGCGACGCAATACGTCATAGGAAGATGCAGGAATGAGGAAAAACCCTGAGTGTAGTGCTGCTCTGCAGCGTGCGTGCACTAAAGGGCAGGTTACGGCAGTCAGGTGCCGAAGCGCGTGCGGATACCGGATGGCAAGGCCCGCGGGTGTCGTGGGTGACTTTCAGCGCGCCCCGCGTCAGCGTGCGCTGCGGCCTATCATTGCCCTTTGCTCGCCCCCAAGCCAGTCATGTCCACGTTGCGCCCTTGTTTGACACGTCCATCCCTTTTGCGAACGTTGCGTGCTGTGGTGGGCGCCGCCGCATGGATCGTACTGGCCGCCTGTGGCGGCGGGAGTGACGACGGACCGGGCGTTGTGCAGCCTCCCGCCAACCCGGCCGGGCGGGGCCAGCTCCTGGCCAGCAGCCCGCTGGGCGCCATTGCACCGGCCGAGATCGCCGCCGCGCTGGCACAGGACGGCTCGCACGTGCAGGGCGTGGTGCCGCGCTATTCCGTGGTGTCGTGGCGCCTGGAATACACCACGCTCGATGCCAATGGCGGCGAAGTGCGTGCCTCGGGCCTCATCAGCGTGCCGCAAAAGCCGGCGGGCAGCGCCAGCCCCGTGCTCAGCTACCAGCACGGCACGATCTTCAGGGACGCCGAGGCGCCCAGCAACAACGCGGTGCCCGGCGAAGTGTCCGTGATACTCGCTTCGCTGGGCTATGTGGTGGTCGCGCCGGACTATGTGGGTTTTGGCGCCTCGCGCGGCACGCCCCACCCCTATCTTTTGTCTGCACCCACGGCGGCTGCGGTGGTCGACCTGCTCACCGCCAGCAAAGTCTGGCGTGCACAAAACCAGGTGGCAGACAACGGACAGCTGTTCCTCACCGGCTATTCCGAAGGCGGCTACGCCACCATGGCTGCGCACCGTGCAATGCAGGCGAGCGGCTCGACCCATCTGGCCCAGTTGCGCATGGCGGTGGTCGGCTCCGGACCGTATGACGTGCAGGCCACGCTCGACGGCCTGATCGACCTGGTGCGCCGCGAGCAGCCGGTGCTGGGCGCCCTCATCAACCCTGGTTATCTGCGCTATCTGGGCGGTAGCGTGCAGCGCGAAGTGCGCCGCGTTGTGCTGCGCGCGCTGATCCCTGACGATGCCGACGTGGTGTATGACACCCGGTTCCTCGACAGTTTTTTTGCCGACGACACCCGCGCCATCGCCCAGGACTACAGCGTGTACGACTGGCGCCCGCAGGTAGCCGTGCCGCTGTACCACGGGCGCGACGACCAGACCGTGCCCTACGCCAGTTCGGTGCACACGCTGGGGGCCATGCGCATCCAGGGTGCGGGCGAACTCGTGACGCTGACCGATTGCCGGGCCGTGCCCGCCGGGCATCTGCCGTGCGTGGCCCCTTTTGTCGAGTTCATGCTGGGGCGTGTGGGCGCCGTGGCCAGCGGGCTGTAGGCGGGGGTGTGGCGCAACGCAGTACAGGCGCGGTTCAGCGCCGCTTGCCGGGTAGGGGCCGCGCTCAAGCCTTGCCCATCACCGCCTTGAGCTGGTACAGCGCATCCAGCGCCTCGCGCGGGCTGAGCTGGTCGGGGTGGATGGCGGCCAGGGCGGCTTCGACCGGGCTGGCGCCTGCGGTCTCCAGTGCGGCGGGGGCGGCGAACAGGTCGACCTGCAGTTCGCCTTCGCTGGCGCGTTCTTCCAGTGCCGCCAGCGCGTGGCGCGCGTGGTGCAGCACGGGGGCGGGTACCCCGGCTAATTTTGCGACCTGGATGCCGTAGCTGCGGCTGGCGGGGCCGGGTTGCAATTCGTGCAGGAACACGATGTCGGCTCCAGCCTCGGCGGCGGCGACATGCATGTTGACCGCGTGGCGCGCCTTGGCGGGCAGTTCGGTCAGCTCGAAGTAGTGCGTGGCGAACAGCGTGAAGGCCTTGGTCTTGTCGTGCAGGTGCGTGGCGATGCCGCTGGCCAGGGCCAGGCCGTCGAAGGTGCTGGTGCCCCGGCCGATCTCGTCCATCAGCACCAGGCTGTGCGGCGTGGCGGCGTGCAGGATCTGCGCGGCCTCCACCATCTCCAGCATGAACGTCGATTGCGCGTTGGCCAGGTCGTCGGCCGCGCCGATGCGCGTGTGGATGGCATCGATGGGGCCCAGGCGGCAGCTGGCGGCGGGCACATGGCTGCCCATGCTGGCCAGCAGCACGATGAGCGCCACCTGGCGCATGTAGGTGGATTTGCCGCCCATGTTGGGGCCGGTGATGACCTGCATGCGCGTATTGGCATTCAGGCGCGTGTGGTTGGCGATGAAGGCGCCGCTCGATGTCTCGGCCAGCCGCGCCTCCACCACCGGGTGTCGGCCCGCCTCGATCTCGATGCAGGGCTCGTTCACGAACTGCGGCGCGCACCAGCCCAGCGTGAGCGAGCGCTCGGCAAAGCTGGCCAGCACGTCCAGCGTGGCCAGCGCATGCGCCAGGCGCGTGAGCAGCGGGAGGTGCGGCTGGAGCTGGTCCAGCACCTGCTCGTACAGCCACTTTTCGCGCGCCAGGGCGCGCTCGCTGGCCGACAGGGCCTTGTCTTCGAAGGCCTTGAGCTCGGGCGTGATGAAGCGCTCGGCGTTCTTCAGCGTCTGGCGGCGGCGGTAGTCGTCGGGCACCTTGTCGAGGTGGCTGCCGGTGACCTCGATGTAGAAGCCGTGCACCTTGTTGAACTGCACGCGCAGGTTGGGGATGCCGGTGCGCGCCTTCTCGCGTGTTTCCAGGTCGAGCAGGAAGGCGTCGCAGTTGCTCTGGATGCCGCGCAGCTCGTCCAGCTCGGCGTCGAAGCCGCTGGCGATCACGCCGCCGTCGCGCACCAGCGCGGCGGGCTCCTCGTCGATGGCGCGGCGCAGCATCTCCGTGCAGCCCGCAGGCGGCTGCAGGTGGCTGAAAATTTGAGCCAAATAGGGCTCTGGCGCTTGTCCATATTGCGCCAGAAGCTCTGCTTTTTGTAGCGTCTTGCCCAGCGCCACCAGTTCACGCGGGCGCACCTGGCGCAGCGCGGTGCGCGCGGTGATGCGTTCCACGTCGCTCACGCCCTTGAGTTGCTCGCGCAGAGCGTTCCAGGGCGCCTGGCCGGAACCGCCCGCGCCACGCAGGGCGGTGGTGGCGGCCAGGCGGCGGCGTGCCTCGGCGCGGTCGCGCAGGGGTTCGAGCAGCCAGGTCTTGAGCAGGCGGCTGCCCATGCCGGTCATGCAGGTGTCGAGCAGCGAGAACAGCGTCGGGCTGTCCTCGCCGCGCAGGGTCTTGACGAGTTCGAGGTTGCGCCGCGTGCTAGCGGGCAGGTCGATGAGGTCGCCGCCGCGCTGCACCTGCACGCTGTGCACATGGGTCAATTGGCGGCCCTGGGTGTGTTCGGCGTACTGCAGCAGGGCGGCGGCGGCGGCGTGGGCGTGGTCCAGGTCTTGCGCGCTCCAGGCCTGCAGGCTGGCCGCGCCCAGGTGTTCGAGCAGCTTGCGCTCGCCCAGGGCACCGTCAAACTGCCAGTCGGGGCGGGGGCTGGCGGGGCAGGCATAGCTGCCGTTCTGGCGCAGCACCTGCAGTTGCTGCTCGAAACGGTCGGTGACGCCTGCGCTGTAGATCAGCTCGCTCGGGGCCACGCGGGCCAGCCAGGCGCCCAACTCATCGTGTGCGCATTCGGCCAGGTACACGCGGCCTTGCGTCACACTCAGCCATGCCAGGCCACAGCGCGCGCGCGCGCCCTGGTGCACGGCCAGCAGCAGGGCCTCGGCCTTGTCGGACAGCAGTTCGGCGTCGGTCAGCGTGCCGGGGGTGACCACGCGCACCACCTTGCGCTCCACCGGCCCCTTGGCGGTAGCCACGTCACCCACCTGCTCGGCAATGGCCACCGATTCGCCCATCTTGATCAGGCGGCCCAGGTAGTTCTCGAGTGCATGGAAGGGCACGCCCGCCATCACCACCGGCTGGCCCGCCGACTGCCCGCGCTGCGTGAGGGTGATGTCCAGCAGGCGCGAGGCTTTCTCTGCGTCGTGCCAGAACAGCTCGTAGAAGTCGCCCATGCGGTAGAACAGCAAGGTCTCGGGATACCCGGCCTTGAGGGCCAGGTACTGCTGCATCATGGGCGTGTGGTTTTCCAGCCCTGCGGGCAGGGCGGCCGTGCGGTCGTCGGTCATGCGAGAGGGGCTCAAGCCTGGTTTTCCTGCTGCGCCAGGGTTTCGAGTTGTGCCAGGTCCAGGATGGTGATGCCGCGCTGGGCCATGCGGATTACGCCGTCGCGCTCCATGGCCTTGAGTTCCACGTTCACGCGCTGGCGCGAGCAGCCCAGCAATTGGGCCATTTCGTCCTGCACCAAGGAGATGCCGACGGGCATCTCGCCTGCCGGCTGGGGAGTGCGCGGGCCAAACCGGCGCATGAGGTGCAGCAGTTGCTTGGCCAGCCGGGCGCGCAGCGGCAGGGTGGCCATGTCTTCCATCATCCAGTACAGGAAACGCATGCGCCGCGCCTGCAGGGACAGCAGGGCCTCGCCGAACTCGGTGTGCTCACGCAGCAACTGCCGGAACACGGCTTCGGCCACTCCCAGGAGCGTGGTGTTGCCATGGGCATGGGCGTCGTGGGTGTTGGGGCCGCGGTGCAGCACTTCGGCCTCGCCCACCCAGATGCCCGGCTCCACATAGGCCAGTGTGACCTGGCGCCCTGCCGGAGAGGTGCGGCGAAAGCGGATGGCGCCGCTGGCGCAGGCGAACCAGTGCTGTGCCAGTTCGCCTTGCTCGACGATCATCTCGCCATGGGAATAGCGGGTGACGGTGCCCAAGCGAAAAATGTCGTGCCGCAGCGAGGGCGAAAGCGAGGCAAACCAGCGCCCCCGGTCAATGGCCGCACGTTCACTGACGGAAAGCAGGGGGCGCTGCTGGGCGCCGTGGGGCACGGGTTCTCGCATGGTGTGGGATGTGTGGTTGCCAGACGGTGGAGTTGAGTTGGTTGCCTGTATTCTAGGAGGCGGTCGGGTAGAAGATGGCCAGGCTGCAGACGCGTTCGACGTTTCCTTGGGCGATCGGAAGGCATCGGGGCCTGGCGTAGCCCTTGGCCTTGCGGCTATCACCTGGTTGGCGGGCTTCGAAATTGGGTGGAATATGGGAGAACAGGGTGAGGCGCGGTATGCTGCAGTGCAACCCATGATGGTCCTACGCGTTTACCCGTAATTTTGCGCGCCCAGGGTACGTATTGTTACGATCTGTCATACGATGCCTAGCGTAGGTTGCAGGCGCGGTATTCTGCGCTATTGCGGCACGTGTTTTTTGCGAGAGGTTCCTGTGTGAACGTCACCCCGTCAGTACGGTCAGAGCAGCCCATCCTGCCCACAGACACCACAGCCATGCTGGCGGTACAGACCAGCCTTCAGTCCATGCTGGATGCGGTTCCTGTGGCTTTGCTGGGTTTTCATCTGCAGGGCACGGAGTTGCGGTTGTTTTCCGCCAATGCGGCCGCACGCCGCCTGCATGGGTTGCGGTCTGTGCGTACGCCCGGAGTGTCGGCAGCCAAGGTGTTCTTTTTGCTGGCGGAAACCCATGTGCTGGAGCAGCTTTTTGCAGTGGCACGCACGGGCGAACCGCTGGAGTGTCGCCATGTCTTGCGCGACCAGGGACGCTTGGTGCTGGCCTGGAGGATCCACGCGCATTCCACGGGGATCGGCAGTGTCCTGGTGACGGTGCAGGATGTTTCCGAGGCTGAACAACTGCGCACCGCACTGGCCGGGACCGAAGAGGTATTGCAGGATACGCGGCGAGAACTGGACGAGCAGACCGAAGTCTTTGGCACCATGGAAAGCATGGCGCGCACCGGCTATTGGCGCCGTATCTGGGACGAAGGCGAGACGGTGCTGCTCTGGTCGCCCGGGCTGTGCGACATCGCCGGGTTCGACCGCCAGGAATGGATCAGCCCGGAGCGCGCCCTCAGCGGGGTGGTGCCCGAGGATCGTCACATCGTCACATCGGCACAGGCCGCAGAAGATGGTGGTGACATCGAGTACCGCTGGCGCAGGCCGGACGGGCAGGTGCGCTGGATGCGCTCCCGCGTGAGCCGACCGGCGCAGCAAGGCGGGGTGTTGGTGGAGATGGGGGTGGTGCTCGATGTGACGGAGGAGCGCCGCTTTGCAGAGCGTTTGCGCGAGCAGCTCGACTTCATCAAGAGCATTGCCAGCAGCATCCCCGGGTTCATCTACCAGTGCCGTATCCGTCCGGACGGCAGTCCCAGTCTGCCCTATGTAAGTGAGGCGGTGCATGACCTGATGGGGGTGTCCGACCAATTGGTGCAGCATGATTTCCAGGCACTGGAGCTCAATGTGGTGGACGAAGACTTGCCCATGGTGCGCCGCACCGTGCGCCGCGCAGTGCGTGACCTGCGCCCCTGGCAGTGCGAATACCGTGTGCGCTCGCCTGAGGGCGATGTGCGCTGGCACATGACCAGCGCGGCCGTGCAGGCCGAGGCCGACGGATCGGTGCTGATGCACGGCTACACGCTGGACGTG
>JAMLIQ010000030.1 GCA_023954095.1 Burkholderiaceae bacterium
ATGACATGCTTGACGGTGGCGCGGGCAACGACACCTTGCTCGGCGAAACGGGCAACGACACCCTGCTCGGCGGTGAAGGCGCTGACATTCTGTCTGGAGGCGATGGAGCCGACACGCTGGACGGAGGTGCGGGTAATGACATCCTGGCCGGAGGGGCGTATGACACCTGGAACGGGAATTACACCGGGTATGGCAATGACACGTACCTGTTTGGCCGGGGCGATGGCCAGGACACCATCATCGACAACGACACCACGGCGGGTAATACCGATGTGTTGTCCATCGGAGACGGCGTGTCTATCGACCAGCTTTGGTTCCGACGCGTGGGCTCGAATCTGGAGGTGAGCATTATTGGTACGTCGGACAAAAGTGTGATCAGCAATTGGTACTCGGGCAGTGGCTACCACATCGAGCAGTTCAAGACGGCTGATGGCAAAACATTGCTCGACTCCCAGGTCAACAACCTGGTAGATGCCATGGCTGCGTTTGCGCCACCTGCAGCGGGTCAGAGCACGCTGGCGGCCGACTACCAGACGGCGTTGAACCCGGTGATTGCCGCCAACTGGCAGTAAACCAGGTACATCCCTTGCACCCAAGGTGGCGCGCTATCCAAAACCAAGATATCAGTACTAAAGGGAAACCCATGGATAACATGCACTGGGACGAACTCGCGCAATCCTTTCGAGGAACCGCCTTGCCCTACGAACTACCCGATCAGCCCGGTACAGCGAACAGCAACGTGTATTTCGGGCACAACAAGCCCCTGCGAGGGTCCTCCGAATGGCTGCAAGACTATTTCGGCGCGGGTCCAGACGGGAGCGACTGGCAAATATTGTCTCCATCAGCTGCCATGGGGTTGTTCAGCACGAGACCCTTTTCGTGGCCCGCCGAGAAGCATCAGGGCGGCCCGTTACAGGAATGCGCAGTGCAGCAGTTGATCCAGGCGATGGCGGGGTTCACGGTGCCTGGAGCGGGTCTGACCGAGCCAGTTAAGCCACCAACGTTCAATCCCTTCTTGCAAATTGCCGTTGACGGCAGCTGTTTTGCATGAGTGCGCAGCGATGGAGGCAAGGTGGAGGCCTTTGCTACGGGCGGCTTGCACAACAAAACTGTGGTGTATCACCAAACGGCTAGAGCGTGGCCAGCGCCGCCCGCAGCTCCGACACGCTAAGAATTTCGGTCAACACCAGGGGCGCACGCCCGGGGGCCATCAGCACATAGACGGGTACGCCGTTGCGGCCCAGTGCGGCCAGGGCGGCGGTGATGGCGCTGTCGCGGCGCGTCCAGTCGGCGCGCAGCAGGGTGACGCCGTGCCGGGCAAAGTCGGCCAGTACGTCGGCATCTGCCAGGGCGTTGCGCTTGTTGTACTGGCAGGTCACGCACCAGGCGGCGGTAAAGTCCACAAACACGGGCTTGCCCGCGGCGCCCAGTTCGGCCACGCGCTCGGCAGACCACGCTTGCCAGTGGGCCGCGCCGGGCGTGTTGGCCACCGGTGCCGGGGTGTCCAGGGGCTGGGTGATGTGCGGGCCGATGGCGCTGGCCAGCCAGGCCGTGAAGGCGATCAACACCGACACCATGACAACGCGTGTGCGGCCCCGCAGTGTCAGTGCCCACACCACGCTGCTGCCGGCCACCAGCAGCGCCAGCAGGGCGCCTGCGCCGTCGATGCCGCTTTGCTGGCCCAGCACCCACACCAGCCATACCACGGTGGCAAACATGGGGAAGGCCATGGCGCGGCGGAAGGTGTCCATCCACGCACCGGGGCGCGGCAGCCAGCCCGCCACGGCGGGTACCCAGGCGGCCAGCAGGTAGGGCAGGGCCATGCCGATGCCCAGGGCCGCAAACACCGCCAGCGCCTGCGGCGCGGGCATGTCGATGGCAAAACCCAGCGCCGCGCCCATGAAGGGCGCCGTGCACGGCGAGGCGATGGCCACGGCCAGCACGCCGGTCAAAAAGGCATCGCCCGCCGGGTGGCGCGCCTGCAGCGTGGCCAGGCGCCCGGGCACGAACTGGCCAAACTCGAACACGCCCGACAGGTTCAGTCCGATCAGCGTGAAGAGCAGCGCCAGCACCGCCACCACGGCGGGTGACTGGAGCTGAAAGCCCCAGCCCAGCTGCTCGCCGGCCGCGCGCAGGGCCAGCAGCAGTCCGCCCAGCGCCAGAAACGACAGCACCACGCCCAGCGTGTAGGCCAGGCCGCCCAGGCGCTGCGCGCGCTGGTGGCTGCCATGCCGGGCAAAGCCCATCACCTTGATGGCCAGCACGGGGAAGACGCAGGGCATGAGGTTGAGCAGCAGCCCGCCCATCAGGCCGCCCAGCAGGGCTGTGAGCAGCGCGCCGCCCGATGCGGCGGGGGCTGGCGGGGTGTTTTGGTTGGCCGCCAGGGCGGCGGCCAGTGCGGGGGACACGCCGGTGAGCGGCGCCGCACGGCTCCATTCCCCCTCGACGGCGGCCACGGTGTGCCAGCCCTGGGGCGTGTCGCCCGCACTGCGGCCCTCGGGGGCCAGCACCAGCGGCAGGTGCGCCGGGCTGGCGCCGCGCTCGGGCGAGAGCGGCAGGCTGGCCGTCCAGGTGCCACCCTGCCAGGCCTGTGTCCAGTCCTGGCCGGGTACGGCGGCGGGCACCAGCACGGCCGGGGTTTCGGCGAAGACTTCGAGCGGCTGGCCGTGCACGCTGGCAGGCAGGCCGGTCACGCGCAGCTGCAGGCGTTCGCCGTCCACGGTGACGTGGCTCTGGCCCTGCAGGGGCTGCGGTTGGGCACCTTGCGCCTGTGCGAACAGGGCGCTGTGCATGGCCGTTGAGCTGCGCACCGGCAGTTGCAGCACGAAGCTGCCTTCTTCGGGGATGCATTCCACGCGGCAGGCCAGCCAGGTGGCGCGCAGGCGGATGTCGACCTGGCCCTGGCCGCCCGGCGGGGGCTTGAAGCTGGCGGGCACCTGCAGCGGCGCGGCCAGCAGCACCTGGCCGTCATAGCCGTAGTTGGCCAGCTTGCCGATGCGGATCAGCCGGGGCACGGGCCAGGCGGTCTCGCCCACGTCCAGGCCGGGGGGCAGCTCCCACGTCAGCTCGGTGGGCAGGCCCGAATCGCCAGGGTTCTTCCAGTAGGTGTGCCAGTCCTTCTGGTGCGTCAGCCACAGGCCCACCCACACGGTCTGGCCCGGCGTCAGCCCCTCGGGGGCGTGGGCGACCAGTTCGGCGCGTACCTGCGGTGTGCTCACCACGCTGCCCGTGGCCAGGGCGGGTTTATTGCCAAATTGGGCGTTGGCACTTGTCCATCCTGCGCTGGCAGCTATGAAAAAGAGAGCGTAAAGAAGGCGGTGAAAGGTGCGATGGGACATGGTCGTCCAGTGGGAGCCGGGGGTGGGGCTTTGGTTCCGGGGCAATGCGTTCAAGCAAAACCCAGCACCACCCGGCGGGTGGTGGCGCTTTTCTTCTCGATTTTGGTGACCACGATGGCGCCAATCTCGGCCGTGTTGGCCACATGGGTGCCGCCGCAGGGCTGCAGGTCGATGAGCGGGCCACCCTCGGCGCCAATGCGGATGGTGCGGATGCGCCCGGTGCCGCGCGGGGGTTGCACGCTCATGCTTTTGACGAGGGCGGGATTGGCGTCGAGTTCTTCGTCGCTGATCGAGGCCACGGTGACCGGCAGGGCGGCTGCCACCAGCGCGGCGATGGCGGCGGTCAGCTGCTCCTTGTCGAGTGGGTCGGTCATGGCAAAGTCCAGCCGCGCATAGTCGGGCGTGATGGAGCAGCCGTTCACCAGGTGCGGCACCACATGGCACAGCAGGTGGGTGGTGGTGTGCAGGCGCATCATGCGCTGGCGGCGCTCGGTGTCGATGCGGGCGGCCACGCTCTGGCCTGGCGCCAGGCGCGCCAGCAGGGCCTCTTGTCCGGCGGCCGGCACATGCACGATGCCCCCGGTGGGCTGGCCGTCGGCATCCTTGGCCTTGCGTGTGTCGGCAATGGTGAGGGGGCGGCCATCTTCCAGCACCAGCACGCCGCTGTCGCCCGCCTGGCCGCCGCCCAGCGGGTAGAACACGGTGCGGTCGAGTTCAATGCCGGCGTCGGTGCAGGCGGTAATGCGGGCGCTGCAGGCGTGCAGCCGGGCGTCCTGGCGGAACAGTTCTTCGGTCATGGGGCGATGGTAGCGGGATGTGGGTGTGCCGCAATGCGGCCGTCTCCACTACCATGCGGGGCATGACTTCCATTGCGCCCCTTTCTGCCTTGCCCTCGCGCTTCTGGGCCGACCTGACCACGCGCGACTTTGCGCACCTGCAGGCCAGCGGCCAGGCCGCGCACACCGTGGCCGTGCTGCCCGTGGCCGCCATCGAGCAGCATGGGCCGCACCTGCCGCTGTCGGTCGATGCCACCTTGCTGCAAGGCGTGATCGACGCGGCGCTGCCGCAGTTGCCCGCCGACCTGCCCGTGCTTTTTCTGCCCCCCCAGAACGTGGGCCTGAGTCCCGAGCACATCCGCTACCCCGGCACGCTCACGCTGTCGCCCGCCACGGTGATCGCGCTGTGGACGGAGATTGGCGAATGCGTGGCCCGTGCGGGTGTGAAGAAGCTGCTGCTGTTCAACGGCCACGGCGGCCAGGTGAGCGTGATGGACATCGTGGCGCGCGAGCTGCGTACCCGCTGCGACCTGCTGGTGTACAGCGCCAGCTGGTTCAGCCTGCCGCTGCCCGAGGCGGTGGCAGGCCAGTTCAGTGCGCAGGAGCACCGCTTTGGCATCCACGCGGGCGAGATCGAGACGTCGATGATGCGGCACCTGGCGCCGGGCACAGTGCACATGGAGCATGCGCAAGATTTTCGCTCCACCTCGCAGGACCGTGCGGAGCAGTTCGCCATTCTGGGCAACGGCAAAAGCGCCAAGCTGGGCTGGCAGATGCAGGACTACCACCCGGCGGGGGCAGTGGGCAACGCGGCTGCGGCCACGGCGGACAAGGGGCGGGCGGTGGTGGAGGCGGCGGCCGTGCAGCTGGTGGCGCTGCTGCGGGAGCTGCAGACGCTGCCCTTGAGCACGCTGCGCAGTCCAACGCTGGGTTGAGTTCGCAAACTGATCCTGCTGTTTGCGGCCCTGGCGCTGCGGGGTGCCTTGCGCCCGTGCACTGCGGCGCAACCAGACGGAGGCGGCGCACCTGCGGCGCTGTGGCCATTTCAACGTTGGGCTTGAGCGGTCGCCGGTCCGCAAAGCCAACGGGTGTGGCTCGCCTTCAAGCATCCGCTAAGACAGGCCGTCCACATCAAACCAGATGTGGTGGGTGCCGTCAGCGTCGATCCGCATGCCGCCGCTGCCCTTGATGGACCGGAGATCCTCGGTTCCGCTGCCTTCAACGATCGAGAAGAACTCCTGGGTTCTGTCTTTTCCGCTGGTTGCGGCCGAGTGAATGAAATTGAAGGCGCCGCGTTTTCCGTTCAAGGAACCCTCGAAGGATTCCATGGCGCAATAGGCGCCCAGCCCGGATTTGGGGTCGAACGCTGCAGTGAAAAGGGTTGCCGAGCGGCCCTCGATTGGCCCGGAAAACTGTTTTTCCATCGTGGCAACTCCGGTCGGCAAACCCGTCTGAATGCCCGGCGAGGGAGCAAGGGCGCCCGGCTTGAAGTCTTTGGTCTTGAATGTGCCGTTGATTCTCATGGATGTGCCCGCCTGGTCTGTTGCTTGCATTCTGGGTAGGGAAATTCGACAAACCCGGTACATCTGTTTGTTCCCCGCAGAGGGCGTCAGACATCGGTATGGCACGGGTTTTCGCAAACTATACCGGGGTGAGCGTGGGGTGAGTCAGCGCAGCGAGGTCCCCCCGTTCCAGGCCGGGGGCAGCACAGGGGATGCAAACAGCGGGGTCGCCTACGCCTGGGTGACTTGTTCCTTGCGACGCAAGAGAAAATGACTGCGCTGCCGTGCGCACTCCCCGGCCTTGGCCCTTCGTCCAGGCAGGTCGTCAGGGTATCAAATTGATAGCTGCTGCCGCAATTCTGTCAAGCACTAGAGGCCGAAAAGACTCAGAATCAGGCGTGCGTCACCATCCCCGCGTGCTGCGCCTCACTGAGGTGCGGCAAGGTGTTGAAGGTCTGCAGCATCAGCCGCTTGGGCGACACGCTGAACTCGGTCACCGCGCTGTTGCGGATGCGCATGTTCAGTGCAATGGTCACCTCGGGCGCGGTGCCCAGCACCTCGCCCACGGCGGCGGAGATGGGGCCGCCGCTGCTGACCAGCAGCACGTTCCGGCCAGCGTAGTCGTGGCGCACCTGGTCGAGCACGCTGCGCACGCCGCCCGCGAACTCGTCCCAGCTGGGCATGCCCAGCGGGCTGATGACGCCGGCCATCCACTGCGCGATAGCGTCGCACAGCAGGCGGAAGTGGTGGCGGTACAGCTCGGGCGTGTCGGGCTTTTGCAGCGGCTCGTTGTGGATGGCGCGGATCAGCGCCAGGCTGTCGTATTCGTTCAGGCCCGGCAGGGCGATGGCGGGGGGCAGGCCCGGCAGGCCCTCGGCAATGCCCTCCAGGGTTTGCGTGTGGCGGCGCAGCGTGCCCAGCAGCACGGCGTCAAAGCGCTGGCCGCTGCTGCGCCAGTATTCGCCCAGGCGCACCGCCTGCTGGCGGCCCAGGGGGCTGAGCTGGTCGTAGTCGTCCGCGCCAAACGAGGCCTGGCCGTGGCGCACAAGGTAGAGGGTTCCCATGGGCTGCGATTTTGGCGATTTCAGTCACTTTCGCTTGTCACGCAAGCGACCGGCGCTATCAAAATGAGAGTTCAGCCCTGCCGGGCCAGCACCTGTGCGAGCACGCTGGCGTCCACGTTGCCTCCAGTCAACGCCAGCCCCACGCGCAGGCCTTGGAGCTGCCCGCGCTCCTGCAGCGCGGCGGCCAGTGCGGCGGCGCCCGCGCCTTCGGCCACGTTGTGGGTGTCGGTGAACAGATGGCGCATGGCGGCGGCCACCTCGCCGTCGCTCACCTGCACGGTGTGGTCGAGGTGGGGCCTCAGGATGTCGAGCGCGCCCTGGTCGGCCACGCGGCAGGCCATGCCGTCGGCCAGTTGCGTGGTCACGGGGCTTTCCACCACATGGCCTGCGGCGATGGAGTCGGCATAGGTGGTGGCGTGGCTGCTGACCACGCCCACCACGCGGGCGCGGTGCCCCAGCGCGCGTTTGGCGGCGATGGCCGAACAGGCGCCCGAGCCCTGGCCAATGGGCACATACACCACGTCGAGCTGCGGCACGGCGCGGAAAAACTCCCACCAGTAGGTCGCCACGCCGCGCAGCAGGTCGGCATGGAAGCTGGGCACCATGTGTGCGCCGCGCTCGGCGGCGATCTGCAGGGCGTGTTCTCGGGCTTCCTGGAAGTCTTCGCCGTGCTCGATCAGCGCAACACCCAGGGCGCGCATGGCGGCGTTTTTCTCGACCGAGTTGCCGTGCGGCACGACGATGGTGCAGGCCACGCCATGGCGGCGCGCGGCCCAGCCCATGCTCTGGCCGTGGTTGCCGCGCGTGGCACTGACCACTTCACGCGGCAGCGCGCCGCGCCGGGCCAGCTGGTCGAAGTAGGTCAGGCCGCCCCGGATCTTGAAGGCGCCTACGGGCGTGTGGTTCTCGTGCTTGAGCCAGCAGTCGGTGCCCAGGCGTTCGCTCAGCAGCGCCCAGCGGTACTGCGGTGTGGCGGCAAAGTCGCGGTACACCACCTGGGCGGCGGCTTCGATGTCTTGCAGGGTGGGCAGGTGGGTCATGGTCGGGTTTCTTCAGGAAGAGAGGGTTGCAGGGCCGCGCGGCGTGGCCAGCGTGGCGGTGATGCGGGCGTGCGGGCCGCTCTGGACGGGCGCCTGGCCCAGGCCGAGGGCCTGACAGGCGGCGCCCAGCACGGCGGCGTCGGGGTGCTGCAGCGCCAGGGCCTGCAGGGTGACGCCGCTGGCGGGCAGGGTGTCGCAGGGGTGGTGGTCGCCCCACTCGATGAGCGTGGGCAGGCAGCCGCCCATCAGGCGCTGGCCGTCGGGGCGCACGGTGATGCGCCATTGCAGCAGGCCCTGCGGCGTGGCGCGGCTGGCGCTGAGGATCTCGCCGCGCTCCAGCCCCTGCGCGGCGAGCAGCGCATGGGCGGTGGCCGCGTCGGGCACGGCGGCCACCCAGTGGATGAGCTGGGGGCCGTGCCGCGCCACCTGTGCCCGCAGGGCCTCGGAATCCATGTCAAACCAGCGTTTTGCACCCGCTGGTATTGCGGGAGCAGCTCCTGGATTGATAGCGATGATTTCCAGGTAGGCGCGCGGGTGCGCGGGGCTGGAAAGGTTCACGAGCCGGTTGTGCGTGCCCATGAGCGGGTGCGCGCCCCCCGCCGCCGGGGCCACGCCCAGCGTGCGCTCGCACCAGGCCGCGCCGCTGGCCAGATCCTGGGCCAGCACCACAAGGTGGTCCACGCAGGGCGCCGGGCCGCTCACAGCCGCACCTCGCCGCGCATGCAGGTGACGGAGCTGCCGCCGATCCAGATCTGCTCGCCGTCCTGCTCCACATGCACGCGCCCGGCGCGGCCCAGGGCCGTGCCCTGGCTGGCCACGTAGCGCGTGGGCGCCAGGCCCGCGCCGATGAGCCATTGCGCCAGGGCGGCGTTCAGGCTGCCGGTGACCGGGTCTTCGGCCAGGCCGTTGTTGCCGGGGAAGAAGGCGCGCACCTCGAAGGCAATGCCCTCGGCGTCACTCGCGCCCACTACGCCGACCTTGCCGCGCGGCCCCACCACGCCGACGTCCAGGCCGGCCAGCACGGCGGCGTCGGGTTGGAGCGCCAGCACCTGTTCGGCCGAGCGCAGCATCACGCCGCGCCAGTTGGGGCCGTTGTCGCACCAGGCATGGTGCAGGATGTCCTCGCGCGCCACGCCCAGGCCGCGCGCGATGCGCTGCACGTCGTCCTCGGCGAGCGGGCCGCTCCGGATCAGGGGCGGCGCGGCAAAGGCCAGGCGCTCGCCGTCCTGGCGCAGCGGCACCAGGCCCACGCCGCATTCCTGCACGATGCGGCCCGGCGTGCGCGGCTGGCCGCCGGCCTGCAGCCAGGCGTGGCAGGTGCCCAGCGTGGGGTGGCCGGCGAAGGGCAGTTCGCGCCCCGGGCAGAAGATGCGCACGCGGTAGTCGGCCCCGGCGGCGCGGCCCTCGGGCGTGGGCGGCAGCACGAAGGCGGCCTCGGAGAGGTTGGTCCAGTTCGTGAACTGCTGCATGGCCTCGGTGGAGAGGCCTGCGCCGTCGAGCACCACGGCCAGCGGGTTGCCGAGGTAGGGCGTGGCGGTGAACACATCGACTTGCTGGAAGGGGCGCTGGTGCATGGTGGATGGGCCTTGGTGTGTGGATGAGCGGTGTTTTCGGAGAGGGCCAGACGATGGGGTGTGCCGCGAGCGTGGGGCACGCCGGGGGCTTGCCGCCGTGCGGCCGCCTGTTGCCAGGCGTTGCGGCGGCGCCTGTGGCGCCGGGTGCTCAGGGGAAAAGGACTTCGCCTTCGATGCAGGTGATGGAGTTGCCGCCCACCCAGACCTGGCCGTCGGCGTCTTGCGTGATGCGCACACGTCCGGCGCGGCCCAGGCATTCGCCCTGGGCCACCACGTACTGGCGGGGCGCCAGCCCCTCGGGAATCAGCCACTGCGCCAGGCTGGCGTTGAGGCTGCCGGTGACCGGGTCTTCCGGGTTGCCCATGGGGGCCGCAAAAGCACGCACCACCACGCCGGGCGCGCTGGTGTCGCTGGCGGTGGGGGCCACATGCACCACGCCCACGTCCTGGCCCAGGTCCTTGAGGCGGGCATGGTCGGGCTGCAGGCCCAGGACGGTGTCGGCACTGTCGAGCAGCAGGCCCAGCCACCGCGGGCCGTTGTCCAGCAATTGCGCAGCCTGGATCTGCCCGGAGCGCAGGCCCAGCGCACCGGTCACCAGTGCCAGCAGGGCGGGGTTGGGTGCGCTGCGCTGCATGGGCGGCGCGGCAAAGGCCAGGGTTTCGCCCTGGCGCCGGATGCGCACCAGCCCCAGGGCCGACTCCTGCATGATGGTGTCGGGGTCGCGCGGCTGGTGGCCCGCCTGCAGCCACGCGTGGCAGGTGCCCAGCGTGGGGTGGCCGGCAAAGGGCAGCTCGCCGCCGGGGGTGAAGATGCGCACCCGGTAGTCGGCACCGGCTGCGCGGCCTTCGTCGGTCGGGGGCAGCAGAAAGGTGGTTTCCGACAGGTTGGTCCAGGCGGCAAACCGCTGCATGGACCGCTCGGGCAGGCCACTGCCGTCCATGATGACGGCCAGGGGGTTGCCGTCACCCGGGCGGTGGCTGAAGACGTCGATCTGTTTGTACGAACGCTTGCCCATGAAGGAGCCTCCAGGTCGTGTGCACTGCCGTCAGCGGGGGGATGCGCTGGCCCGGATGGCCGCCGCCAGCGCGCCAATGCCGGTGTTGATCTGCGCGCTGCTGGCCGTCACGAACGACAGGCGCAGCGTGCGCGGGTCGGCGTTGTCGGCATAGAACGCCGCGCCGGGCACGAAGGCCACGTTGCGCTCCACGGCCTGGGGCAGCAGTTCGATGGCGCGCATGCCTGCGGGCAGGCGCAGCCACAGGAACATGCCGCCCTGCGGGGTGTTCCATTGCACATCCAGGCCTGCCATCTCGCGCTCGAGCGCTTCGAGCATGGCGTCGCGCTGGTGCTTGTACAGCGCACGGATGGTGGGCACGTGGCGGTCGAGGAAGCCGCCCTTCATCACCTCGGACACCATGCGCTGGTTGAAGCCGGGGGTGTGCAGATCGGCCGCCTGCTTGGCCTGCAGCAGCTTGGGGAACACGGCCTTGGGCGCGATGACGTAGCCCAGGCGCAGGCCCGGTGCCAGCACCTTGGAGAAGCTCCCCATGTAGATGCAGCCTTCGGGGTTGCGCGCGGTCAGGGGCGCGGGCGGCGGGTTGTCGAACCACAGGTCGCCATAGGGGTTGTCCTCGACCAGCGGCAGGCCCAGCTGCGCGGCTTTTTCCACCAGGGCGGCGCGGCGCGACTCGCTCATGGTGCGGCCGGTGGGGTTCTGGAAGTTGGGCAGCACGTACAGGAAGCGCGCCTTGTCCGCGCCGCTGCCCACCTTGGCCGCCAGGTCGTCGACGAGCACGCCTTCGTCATCGCTGTCCACAGCCACCACCTGGGGCTCCATGGGCGTGAAGGCCTGCAGCGCGCCGAGGTAGGTGGGGGTTTCGACAAGCACGCGGCTGCCTTCGTCGATCAGCACCTTGGCGATCAGATCGAGTGCCTGTTGCGAGCCGGTGGTGATGAGCACCTGGTCGGGGTCCACGTTCCAGGGAAGCAGGTCGGCAATGGCTTCGCGCAAGGGGGCATAGCCCTCGCTGGCGGCGTATTGCAGGGCGGCTGCACCGTCGTGGCCCAGCACCACTTCGCAGGCCTTGGCAAAGGCATCGACCGGAAAGGTCTTGGGCGAGGGCAGGCCGCCCGCCAGGCTGATGATGCCCGGCTTCTCGGTGACCTTGAGGATCTCGCGGATCACCGAGGGGTTCATCTTTGCGGCACGTGCGGCCAGGGTCCAGTTCGTCATTCCAGTCATCTCCAGTGTGTGCGCCAGGGGTGGGGCGCAATCGTTGCATATCGCCATTGTGTGGCAGGCGGCCGCCCGGGGTGGGGCGCCTGCCAGTGAGCTTAACCGTTGGTCTGGGGCTTTCGTCTCAGGGTTTGCCACGCACCGGCATGCGCCGCCCGGCCAGCACGGTGGCCATCACGGCCAGGCCAAAGCCTACGCTGACGGCATCCAGCCGCTCGCCCAGCAGGGGCACGGCAAACAACATGCCCAGAAAGGGCTGCACCAGTTGCACCTGGCTGACGCGCACCGTGCCGCCCAGCGCCAGGCCCTTGTACCAGGCGAAAAAACCCAGCCACATCGAAAACACGGCCACATAGCCAAAGGCGGCCCAGGCTGTGGCGGGCACAGGGGTCTGTGGCCAGGACAGTGCCGCCAGCGGCACCGTGGCGGGCAGCGACAGCACCAAGGCCCAGCAGATCACGGCGTCGGCGCGCATGTGGTGCGACAGGCGGGCGCCATAGCCATAGCCCACGGCGGCGCACAGCATGGCGGCCAGCAGGAGCAGGTCGGCCGGGTGCAGTGCCAGGCCCGTGCTGCCCGAGCGCAGCAGCGCAAACGCCACCACCAGCGCCGTGCCCAGCAGTGCGCAGGCCCAGAAGGCGGGCGACGGGCGCTGGCGGTGCAACAGTGCGCCCACGGCCGCCGTGGCCAGGGGCAGCACTCCCACGATCACGCTGGCATGCACGGCGCCCACATGGCGCATGGCGATGGAAGTGAGCAGCGGAAAACCAAACACCACGCCCAGCGCCGTGAAGGCCAGCGGCCACCAGTCTGCGCGCTGGGGCAAGGGCGCACGCTGCGCCCACAGCAACAGGGCCGAAAGCGCCCCCGCGACGGCCGCGCGGCCCATGGCGATGAACAGGCCCGACATCAGGGGCGCATCGGGCGTGCCCACGGCCAGCCGTGTCATGGGCAGGGTCAGGGCAAAAATCACCACGCCCAGCAGGCCCAGGGCCAGGCCCCGGGTTTCGGCGGTGTGGCGGGCCTCTGGGGCGGAGAGGTGCGCGCTCATGCCGTGGCCATCCAGGCGGCGGTGAGCGCCAGCACCAGGGCCATGCCGCGGTTGAACCACAGCAGGCGGCTCCCCTGGGCCAGCCACTGGCGCAGCAGCGCACCGGTGGCGGCGTAGGCCAGGTTGCTGGCAAAGGCAAACAGCACCATCACCGGCAGCACCACGGCCAGGCGTTGCAATGCGTCTGCACGCCCGGCAACCCACCCAGCCACGATGGTCAGTGCCAGCAGCCAGGCCTTGATGTTGACGAACTGCAGCGCCGTGCCCTGCCAGAACCCCACGGTCAGCTGCGCCGCATCGGCCTCGGCCAGGCGGGCGCTGTGCGCCAGCTTCCAGGCCAGCCACAGCAGGTAGGCAATTCCCAGGCCCTTGATGGCCAGGCGCAGCAGCGGCGCAGCCACCACCATGGCGCCCAGCCCGCCGGCGCAGAGCAGCAGCAGCGCCGACCAGCCCACGGGCACCGCGCACACAAAGCGCATGGCGTGGGGCAGCCCCCGGTTGGCGGCCAGCGCGGTCGAGAGCGTGGTGTTCGGGCCGGGCGTGAAGCTCATCGCAGTGGCCAGCACCAGCAGGGCAGTGAATTCGGCAAGAGGCATGGAAGTGGGAGGGGAGAGCCGTGCAATGGAACCCACTGTAGACAAAATACCATTACAGTTCCGGTACAGATTTTTCGACAATCACATAAACTGTGCTGGTGCCTGCATCGGCACAGTCCTTCCCGTTGCGCCCATGCTGACCCGCACTGCCCACCGCACCCTGACAGAACAACTGGCCGACCGTTTTGCCGAGCGCATCCGCTCGCGCCTGCTGCCCGCCGGGGCGCGCCTGCCCTCGGTGCGCGACTGTGCCCGCCAGCAGGGCGTGAGCCCCTATACCGTGGTGGCCGCCTACGACCAGTTGCTGGCGCAGGGCCTGGTGGAGGCGCGGCGCCAGCGCGGCTTCTATGTGCGTGATTTGGCACAAAATATGCCTCTAGCGCCCGATGGAAAAGCGCAAGCAGCTATTGAAAATGTAGCAAACAAGGGGCAATTGCTGCGCGAGGCAACGGGGGGCTTGCCCTCGGGCGCGCACATCAACGCCACGGCGCTGATCCGGGGCATGTTCCACCAGGGCGCCAGCCAGCCGCAGCCGGGCTCGGGGGTGTTTCCCGGGGTCTGGCTGGAAGAGGCCCGTTTCATGCTGGCCGCAGTGCGCAAGGTGACGGCGGGCCGTGCGCTGCAGGAGGGCACCTTCAGTTATGGCGAGCCCCTGGGCGATGCCGGTTTGCGCCAGGTGCTGGCGCGCCGCCTGAGCGACCTGAATGTGCCTGCACGCCCGGCCCAGATCATGACCACCGTGGGCGCCACGCATGCGCTGGACATCGTGAGCCGCACGCTGCTCAAGGCGGGCGATCCGGTGATGGTCGAGGAGCCGGGCTGGTCGGTCGAGTTTGCCCGGCTTGCCGCCCTGGGCATGCGGGTGCTGCCGGTGCCGCGCCGGGCCGAGGGGCCCGACCTGGAAGTGATGGCGCGCTACTGCGAGGTGCATGCGCCGCGGCTGTTTGTGAGCGTGAGCGTGCTGCACAACCCCACGGGCTACTGCCTGGCGCCCGGCTGTGCGCACCAGCTGCTGCAACTGGCGCAGCGGCACAACTTCCACATCGTCGAGGACGACACCTACAGCCACATTGCGCCCGACCATGCCACCCGCCTCAGCGCCCTCGACGGCCTGCGCCGCACCATCTACGTGAGCGGTTTTGCCAAGGTCCTGGCGCCCAGCTGGCGCGTAGGCTACCTGGCCGCGCCGACCGAGCTGACCGAGCGCCTGCTCGACACCAAGCTGCTGTCGACGCTGACCACGCCGTCCATCCTGGAAAAGGCCCTGGCGCTGTGCATCGAGCAGGGGCAGCTGCGCCGCCATGCCGAACGCATGCGCCTGCGGCTGGCCCAGGCCCGTGCGCGCAGCGTGCAACTGGCGCTGGAAGCAGGCTGCCGCTTCGTGACCGAGCCTGCAGGCCTGTTCGGCTGGGTGGATACGGGGGTGGATACGGACATGCTGGCCCAGCGCATGCTCGACGCGGGCTACCTGCTCGCGCCCGGCTCGCTGTTCCATGCCAGCCGCCAGCCGGGCACGCTGATGCGCATCAACTTCACCACTACGCAGGAGGCTGCTTTCTGGCGGGTGTTCGAGCGTGCGCGCGAACAGGTGAGGTGACGCCCCCTGCGGCGTTGGGCGCCTTCCCCGCTGTATCACATTGCTGCGCGTGGCGGGATGGCCCAATACCGGCCGAAGTCAGTGGCCGGGGCGGGGGACTTCCAGGCTGGAGAGCACGCGCAGCAGGGCGCGGTTGACTTCTTCGAGGTCCATCTCATGGGTTTCGCACAGTTGGCGAATGGTGCTGGCATCCTCGGTTTCGAGGGCGCAGGCCATCTCCAGGCTGGCGGCGTAGGGGCCGGTGTGCAGCACGATGGCGTCAAAAATGCGCTCGGACAGCGGAATGCGGTGCAGGATGGTGCCCAGGGGTTCGCGCAACAGCTCATCGAGCTGCGAGAACAGGCCGCACAGATACACCTCGCGGCGCAGGTCGTTCTGCACGCCGGATTCGAGCAGGTGCTCGGTCAGCCGGGCACGCAGCACGCTGGCCTCGCGCACCGGGTGCAGGCTGGCCTCGGTGCTGGCGTGCGGCAGCTGGTCCGAGAGCCAGCGCTTGATCGAGCCGTAGCCCATCATCACCAGTCCGCGGCGCAATGAATCGATGCCGGTGCGCAGCCCCAGCGAGGCCGAGTTGGTGTAGACCATGAAGCGGTAGGCCAGCAGCGGGTCTTCGCTCAGGATGTCTTCGAACACTTCCAGCGACTGTTCGGCCTCGATGGCCTTGAGCAGCTTGAGGATGACCGCATGCGCGGGCTGCATCTGCTGGTGGCGCAGGCTGTAGAGCACATCTTCCACGGGCCAGCCGGCCAGCGCCAGCGCCTTGTGCTGGTCCAGGCAATGCTCCATCAGCGCGCGGCTGGCGATGTTCTCGTACATCTGGCCGTCAATCACGGGGCTGGTGCCCTGCGGCGGAACGGGAGGCGTACCTGGGCGGACCGGGGGCGCGGCCTGCAGCGCGGCCACGGCATCTTCGGGGCGCAGGCTGAGCAGGCTGTTGTCAAAGCAGCGGGCAATGTCGGGCTCGGGCAGGTTGCCCAGTTCGCCGCGCCACACCAGGCGCAGGCCGCGCCGGTGCGCCGCCTGCACGCTGGCGTGGATGGCCGATTCCGCCAGCCAGGGGCCGGGGACGCTGATCCAGGGCGCGTTGCGCGGAGCGTGCGCCAGCATGTCGCCCAGCAGTTGGCGGGTCTGGGGGGTCAGCAGCAAGGGGGGGGAGCTGGCGCTCCAGATTTCCTGCAGGGTGTGCAGCAGATGGGCGGCATCGACCTGGGCCGCGCCTTCGCCCCGCACGAACAACTGGATGCCGACCAGGGAGCGTTCCCGTCCCCAGAGCGGGCGATAGCCAAGAACCAGACTGCCCAGGACGGATTGAACCATGGTCAAGAAATGAAATTGAACAGCGACAGCTTCTGAACCATGGAGTAGGACTTGAGTGCGGCTTCGTAGCCCACCTGCTGGTTCTGGAAGTCCGAGATGCCCTTGATCATATCCAGGTCCTCGGCCCGCGAACGGTCGGCTTCGAGCTGAATGCTGCGTGCCTCCTGGTTGCCGGTGATGCGGTCGGCGCGGTTGAGCAGTTCACCCGCATTGCCGCGCACAGTCTGCAGGCGCTCGAGCCCGCGGTCGATGTTTGCCAGCGCCTGGCCCACGGCCTGGGCCGCACCCTGGCTGTCGGCGGCGTTGCTGATTTCGCGGATGGCAGTGTCCACCACGCTGAAGATGCTGGCGCTGGGTTCGAGCGTGGCGGTGTCGCCGTTGGCCGGTGTGCCCTTGAAGTCGACGCTCAGGCCCGGTATCCCCGTGACGGTGATGGTGACCGGCTTGTCGGAGGGGAAGTCGGGCACTGTCACCGGTGGCTGGGGGATGCCCGTGGTGGTGTTGGTGATGGTGTAGGTGGCCGTGGTGGTGCCGGTGGTGGCGCCCGGGCCGACCGCGCTGAAGGTGATGGTGTAGTTGTCGCCCGTGACCAGGGCCGGGTCGGTGGTGATTACCGCGTCGGTGCCGAACTGGCGGGTGTTCGGAATCGTGCTCATGGCGGCGTGGTACACGCCATCGCGCTGCGGACGGAACATGAAGGCGGCGTCGCCGTCGAGGGTCAGGGGGATCGAGACGTCATTGCTTGCCGTCTGGCCGGGCAGGCCCTCGAAGGTGTAGTCGGGCGCTGGTGTCTGTGGGCCCAGAAAGGGTGCCAGCGCGCTGCCCAGGCCGTTGAACAGCGGCAGGCCGTTGGTGTCCTTGCGGTTGGCCACGCTGAGCAGCTGCTCGCGCAGGCTCAGGATCTGGTTGGCAATGGTGCGGCGGTCGGCCGGTGTGTTGGCGCCGTTGCCCGCGTTGACCACGAGCTGGCGGATATCCTGCACCAGGGTGATCGCGTCGCCCAGCGAGCTTTCGGCCTGCGCCATGGCGTTGCGCTGCACTTCCAGGGCGCGCTGCTCGGTCTGGATGCGGGTGATGCGGGTCAGCGAGCGTTCGGCCTGCGCGGCGGCCACCGGGTCGTCGCTGGCGCGCACCACGCGCTTGCCCGCGGTGAGGTTTTCCTGCAGTCCCACCAGGCTGGACTGGCGTTCGCCCAGGTTGCGCAGGGTGTTGTCGTACATATTGGCGGTGCCAATGCGGGTCAGTGCGTTGCTCATGGTGAACTCCGGGAGCGGTGGCTGCTTAGCGGCCCATGGTCTGGATCAGGCTGTCAAAGACGCTCTGTGCGATCTGGATCATTTTGGCCGAGGCCTGGTAGGCCTGCTGGTACTGGATCAGGCGCGCCGCTTCTTCATCCAGGTTGACGCCGGAGACCGCCGTGCGGTCCTGCTCCAACTGGGCGGCAATGCCTTCGGACACCTTGGCGGCGAATGCTGCGCTCTGGGTGCGGGTGCCGATCTGGGCCATGGCGCTGGCGTAGCCGTCAGCCATGGTGGATTCATCGAACATCTTGACATCGCGCAGATCCAGCATGGCGCCTGCGTTGCCTGCATTGCGCTTGTACTGGTCGCCATAGGCGGGGGCCAGGGCGTTGTCGATGGTGACCGTATCGCCGGCTGCGGGCGTGCCATTGAGCGTGATGGACCAGCCCGTGGGGGGCGTGGCGCTGTCGTAGGTGATGGGCTGGCCCGAGACGTAGGTGTAGCTGGTGGCCCCCGTGTCCGAACGGGTGTAGGTGTTGGGGCCGGTGAAGGTGAGCGTGATGGGTGCCGTGGCGCCCGGCGGGTTGGAGCGTGCCGTCAGCTCGGCCATCTGCAGCTTGCCGCTGTTGTTGGGGCCCATCATGGCGTTGACCGGGTTGGCGGCGGCCAGGTCGCGGGGCGAATACACCATGGCCTTGAGGTCGGTGGCCGCGCTTTGCAGCGGGTTGACCAGGAACTGGTCGTTGGCGGCCGGGGCGCCGGTGATGGTGAGGGAGAGCCCCTGGGTGGCAAAAAAATCGTCCACCGTGGCAAAGCCTGGCGGGGGCACGGCGGGGCCAAACTGGAATATCTTGCCATCGGACTCGCGCTGCACCGTGCCCACGCCGGGCGCGCTGTAGCTGATGCGGTAGTTGGAAGCCGCCAGCAGCGTGGGGTCGGAGACCGCCAGGCCGATGGTGGCCCCGGAGGTGTTGGCCAGGCCGGGCCGGGCATCGGGCAGGGCCACGGGGGTGAACAGGTTGCCCCCCACCTGGCCGTCGAGCGTCACGCCCAGCTTGTGCTGGGCGTTCATGGTTTCGCTGATCGCCACGGCCATGCGGCCCAACAGGTTGCGGCCTTCGGCCAGGTCGCTGTTGTGAAAGCGCAGCAGGCCAGCCACCTCGCCGCCGCCCAGCATGTCTTCGTTCAGTTCAATCGGCGCGACGCCCGGATTGTTGAAGAACAACTTGACCTTTCCGCTGCCCGCGAACTCAGAGGAGTCGCCGATCGACAGGGGCGTCGCCACATTGCCCAGCACCAGCGGCTGGCTACCTGCCACGAAAATGCCCACAGAGCCATCGTCGGCAGGGATCTGCGAGGTCTGCACGTAGTTGTTCAGGTTGCGGATCAGTGTGTCGCGCTGGTCCAGCAGATCGTTGGGGCTTTGGCCGTTGCCCTGGGCGCGGGCAATTTGCTCGTTGATGGCCGCGATGCCTTTGGCCAGCTTGTTGATCTCCTGCACTGCGCCGTTCAGTTCATAGCGCACCGTGCTCTGGATTTCGTCCAGCCGTGCGGAGGCGGCGCGCATGCGGCCGGCTGTTTCGTCGATGCGTGTGAGCACCAGGCTGCGCGCCGCCAGGTCGGTGGGGGCGGTCACGACATCCGAGAATGCGTTGACCATGTCGTTGATGGCAGCGCCCAGGCCGGTGGTGCCGCCACTGAAGACATCCTGCAGTTCGTTGAGGCGGATGGACCGCGCCGTGTCGGCCGATGAGACGGAGCCTGCCGCTGCCGACTGCCGCGTCAGCAGTTCGCTGTGGTTGCGCAGGATGGTGGCGACATCCACGCCCTTGCCAATGTAGCCGCCGCCGGTGAACTGTCCCTGCACCGTCTCCAGAACCACGTTCTGGCGCGAATAGCCGGGCGTGCTGACATTGGCAATGTTGTGTCCTGCCGTTTGCAAGGCCACCTGGTTGGCCAGCAGGGCCCGGGCACCGACGTTGAGCAGGCTCATGGCGACTCCTTGGGGGGTTCTGTCTTCTGCGGCCTGCGCACCACGGGCAACGCGAGGAATACAGGCCAGGGCGCCCGCGCAAGGGCCGCCCCGCCGTGCCGGGAGCGTCCCTTCTCTCGAATCGCACCGCGATTCGAGAGAAGGGGGAAGGCGCAACGCGCCACAGGGGGGTGTTCCATATCCTTATGCCATGGCGCGCAGCGCGCTCTGGATGGCGCCACTGAGCTTGCGCGCATAGGCAGGGTCGGTGGCGTAGCCGGCCTTCTGCAGTTCCGTCGCGTAAGCGGTGGCCGAATCGGTCTGGGCCCGGGCCTTTTCATAGCGCGGGTTGTTGTTGATCAGCCGGGCATAGTCCCGGAACGAATCCTCATACGAGTCGTAGGCCCGGAACTTGGCCACGACCTTGCGGGGGGTGCCGTCGATGTACTCGGTGGTGGTCACTTCGGCGACCTTGCCGGTCCAGCCCTTGCCTGCCTTGATGCCAAACAGGTTGAACGAGCTGGAGCCATCGGCATTCTTGATTTCGCTCTTGCCCCAGCCGGTTTCGTGCCCGGCCTGGCCGAGCATGAAGCTGGCCGGAATGCCGCTGTCCTGGGCCACGCGCTCGGCGGTGGCGCTCAGGTGTTCCACGAAGTCGTCGCGGCCTTGGGGAGCGGGCCCGCCGGCAGGGAGCGTGGGCGTGGTGGCCTGTGTGCGCAGGACGGGCGTGGCCAGGCTGAGTGTGGCCGGGGGGGCAAGCTGCACGGCGGCGCCCCCCATCACCTGCGAGAGCTGGCGCGCAATGGCTTCGGACAGGCCGCCCGGCTGGCCGGACATCTGCACCGACAGTTGCTGGTCCAGCAGGTCGGTGCTCAGGTCGCCCTGTGCGCTGTCGAGCAGGCCCGATTTCATGGTGGCTTCGCGCATGCTCTTGATCATTTCGCGCATGAACAGCGACTCGAACTGCTTGGCGGCCTCGCGCGTGGCCTCCGGGCTGCTGCCTGCGGCGAACTTCAGGCGATCGAGCGAGCGGGCATCGGCGGCAAGCGCATTGGAGGTGTTGAAGCTGCTGGAAGAAGGAAGGGAAAGGGCCATGGTTCAGCACTCCTTGCACGGTGCGTCGGCAGCCACAGGGAACTGTGCGCGCATCAGATGACCTCCAGCTCGGCATTGAGTGCGCCAGCGGCCTTGATGGCTTGCAGGATGGCGAGCAGGTCGCCGGGTGTGGCGCCCAGCGCGTTGAGTGCGCGCACCACATCGGTCAGCTGGGCCGATGGGGGCACCTGGATGATGTTGCCGGGTTCCTGGTTGATCTGGATGTCGCTTTGCTGCGAGACCACGGTCTGCCCTTGCGACAAGGGGTTGGGCTGGCTGATCACGGGCCGCGAACTGATGATGATCGACAGATTGCCATGCGCCACGGCGCAGGGGCCCAGCGTGACCGCCTGGTTGAGCACCACCGACCCCGTGCGGGCATTGATGACCACCTTGGCGGCGGGCACCATGGTTTCCAGGGGCAGCTCCTCGATCTGGGCAATGAAGCCTACACGTTCCCCGGGGGCCGTGGGGGCCTGCACCTGCACCGTGCGGCCATCGATGGCGGTGGCGCGCCCGGCGCCCATGCGCGCGTTGATCGCCTGGGCGACATGCTGCGCCGTCTGGAAGTCGGAGGCGTTGAGGCCCAGCGTGATCGAGTCGCCTTCGTGCAGCGGCGTCGGAACCGACCGTTCGACCTGCGCCCCCTGCGGAATGCGGCCGGCGCTCAGGTGGTTGATCTGCACCTTGCTGCCGCCCGAGGATGCGCCCGAGCCTCCCACGGCCAGGTTGCCCTGGGCGAGGGCATAAATCTCGCCATCGGCGCCCCGCAGCGGCGTGACCATGAGCATGCCGCCCTTGAGGGACTTGGAATTGCCCATGGAGGAAACATTCACGTCAATCATCTGGCCAGGCTGTGCAAAGGCTGGCAACTGCGCTGTGACGATCACCGCCGCCACGTTTTTCAGTTGCAGCTGCCCGGCGGCACTGGGGGGCAGGCTGATGCCGATGTTTTGCAGGTAGTTCTGCATGGCCTGCGTGGTGTAGGGCATCTGCGTGGTCTGGTCGCCCGTGCCGTCCAGGCCCACCACCAGGCCGTAACCTGTCAACTGGTTGCTGCGCACGCCTTGCACTGCGGCCACTTCCTTGATGCGCAGCGCGTGGGCGGGCACCATGCTGCACAGCATTGCCATCGCCAGCAAGACGCGCAGCAGACGCAAGGGGTGCGGCAAAAAGAAGCAAGACGGGGCTTTCATGCCTCGATTGTGGTTCTCCGGCGCCAGAACTAAAACCCAAAAAGAAGCCGGTTCACCGGTCTATTGCCTGTGCCAGGAACAAAGGTACGGCACCTCAGGCAGAACAAAAATATGCATAAAAACAGCTGCCAGCGCTTGTCTATTAAGCGCTGGCAGCTATTGTTTTGATATGTTTTTTGACTTCAGAACGGCAGGATGGTCAGGAAGAACCGGCCCAGCCAGCCCATGATCTGGGCCTCGTTCTGGGCGCCACGGCCGCGGGACTCCACGCGCACGTTGGCCACCTGGGTGGAGTTGATGATGCTGCCGGGCTGCAGGGAGCGCGGGTCGATGGTGCCCGAGAAGCGCAGCACATCCACGTTCTGGTTCACGCCGATCTGCTTTTCCCCGGCAACGACCAGGTGCCCGTTGGGCAGCACGTCGATGACCGTGGCCGTAATCGATCCCGAGAAGGTGTTGGCGCTCTCGGTGCCGCCCTTGCCTGCGAAGGTGTTGTCGGACTTTGCGCCCAGGGTGGTCTTGTCGGTGAACGATTTGCTGACGAAGGGCAGGGCGGTGATGCCGGCAGAGACTTCGGAATTACGGTCCACGCTGGACGAAGATTTCTGGCTGGCGGTCACGTTCTCCACGATCTGGATGGTCACGCTGTCGCCCACCATGCGTGCGCGCCGGTCTTCGAATGCGGGCCGGTAGCTGGCCTGGTGATAGAGGCTGCCCGTGACGGGGGGCGGCGTGCGAGGTGCCGCCGCCAGCGGGGGCGGTGTGGTGGGCAGGATGTCGACCGGGGGCGTGGGCGAAAGACTGGCGCAGCCTGGCAGAACCAGGCCCGCCATCAGGGCCAGTCCAGCGGCGCGCAGGCGGGCCACGCAAAGAGAGGGAATGGTCATGGTGGTGCTCAAAGCTGGCTGAGCTTGGCCAGCATCTGGTCGGAGGTCTGGATGGCCTTGGAATTCATCTCGTAGGCCCGCTGGGTCTGGATCATTGTGACCAGTTCTTCCACGACGTTGACGTTGGACGCCTCCAGAAAGCCCTGGCGGATGTAGCCCAGCCCGTTGGTGCCGGGGGTGCCTTGCTGGGGCTGGCCTGAAGCGGCCGATTCCTTGAACAGGTTCTGCCCCGTGGGTTCCAGGCCGGCCGGATTGATGAAGCTCGACATTGCCAGATTGCCCAGCGGCTGGGGTGTGGTGCTGCCTGCAACGAGGGCCGACACTGCGCCTTCCGCGCTGATACTCACGCTGGTGGCGCCTGCCGGGATGGTGATGCCGTTGGCCACGGGCAGGCCGCTGGAGGTGACCAGGCGGCCTTGTGCATCGACCTGGAAGGATCCGTCGCGCGTGTAGCCAATGGTGCCGTCGGGCATGGTGACCTCGAAGAAGCCGTTGCCGTTGATCGCAACGTCCAGGTTGTTCTTGGTTTCCTGGAGGGAGCCTTGCGTGAAGTTGCGGCTGGTGGCGACTGTGCGTACGCCCAGGCCCAGGTGCAGGCCGGTGGGCAACTGGTTCTGTTCGGTGGTGTTGGAGCCTACCTGGCGCAGGTTCTGGTAGATCAGGTCTTCGAACACGGCGTTGTTCCGCTTGAAGCCGGTGGTCGATACGTTGGCCAGGTTGTGCGAGATGACGTCGAGCTGGGTCTGCTGGGCAGACATGCCGGTCTTGGCGATCCACAGAGAATTGATCATGGGGGCTCCTTCTGGCGCTGGCGCGGGGCGTCAGCCGTTCATGCCCAGCAGCTGGCTGGCGGTCTTGTCGTTGGTTTCGGCGGTTTGCAGCAGGCGCATCTGCTGCTCGAACTGGCGTGACGCGGCGATCATGCCGACCATGCATTCGACGGGGTTCACGTTGGAGCCCTCAAGGGCGCCACTGAGCATGCGTGCATTGGCATCGTTGGGCATCGGGTCGCCCGACGAGGCGCGGAACAGGCCGTCGTCGCCGCGCTTGAGTGGGTCTTCCAGTGTGGGGGTGGCCAGTTTCAGGCGTGCGACGGCGGCGGCAGGCTGGCCCGGGGACTTGGCGGTGACCGTGCCGTCGGAGCCGAGCGAAACCTCCGCACCGGGCGGAATATCGATGGGCGCACCGCCATCCGAGAGCACAGCGAGTCCTGTGGAGGTGAGCAGCTGTCCCGTCGCGGAGACTTCGAAACCGCCATTGCGGGTGTAGGCCTCGGTGCCGTCGAGCCCTTGTACGGCAAACCAGGCATTGCCTGCGGCCATGGCATCGAGATTGCGGCCCGTGCGCTGCACCGGGCCGGGCGTGTCGCGGTGGCCGGAGGTGGCTTCCAGCGCGAAGACGCGTGTGGAGGCTCCCTCGCCCTGCAGCGGCACGGAACGAAAGGTCGACATCTCGGCGCGAAAGCCGTTGGTGGAGATGTTGGCCAGGTTGTTGGACAGCACCGCCTGCCGGTGTGCGGCAGCATTGGCGCCGGTCATGGAGGTGTAGATGATGCGGTCCATGGTGACTCCGTTGTCTCAGGCGGGCGCGTCAGCGCAGGTTGACCAGCGTGGACAGGACCTGGTCTTGTGTCTTGATGGTTTGCGCGTTGGCCTGGTAGGTGCGCTGGGCGGTCATCATGTTGACCAGCTCGGCGGTCAGGTCCACGTTCGAGTCTTCCAGGGCGCCGGAGCGCAAGGCGCCGAAATTGCCGTCGGTCGGTGTTCCGATGACCGAGGCGCCAGACTCGAAGGTTTCCACCCAGGCGTTGTCGCCAATGGCCAGAAGGCCTTGCGGATTACGGAAGTTGGCCAGGGCAATCTGGCCTTCTGCGCGTGTCACGCCGTTGGAGTAGCGGGCCATGACCATGCCGCTGGCTTCCACATTGATGCCCGTAAGCTCTCCCGAGGCGTAGCCGTCCTGGCTCAGGTCGGAGACCGAGAACTTGCTGCCGAACTGGGTGACGCCATCGAGGCTGATGTCGATATCGAAGGGTGGGAGGCCGTTTGGGTTGGGTGGGCTGGGATTCACACCGGTCAGTGTCAGAACGAACCCGGTGGCGGGGGGGGTGGCGGCAGGGCCCGTGATGGCGCCATTGTTGTCAA
Organism: Burkholderiaceae bacterium; assembly: GCA_023954095.1. Taxonomy (GTDB): domain Bacteria; phylum Pseudomonadota; class Gammaproteobacteria; order Burkholderiales; family Burkholderiaceae_C; genus Simplicispira. The sequence continues at coordinate 24,627 of JAMLIQ010000030.1, forward strand.
ACGTGATCTGGCCAATGGGGGCGCCCACCACGGGCGGTACGGCCGTGGGGTCGTCCAGCGTGTCGTAGACGTCCCAGGTATTGGCGGTGGCGGTTTTCTGGAAATACAGATTCACCGGCTTGGCGACACCCTGGCTGTCGTAGACATTGATCGAGGTGCCGTAGGTGGCGCGGGGCGTGGCGGGTACGGGCGGCACCGCCAGCGGGTCTCCCGCTGCATCCTTGGCGCGGGCGTCGAGGTTGAATTCGGCCACGATCTTGGTGGTTTGCTTTGCCGGGATGGGCGCTGCCGTAGGAAAGCTCAGTGGCGACGGGTCGCTGGCGGTGCGCAGGCCCGTGGCCGGGTCAATCGGGAAGCCCATGACCTTGGAGCCGTTGTTGGTGACCAGGTTGCCCACCTTGTCCAGCTTGAAGTTGCCAGCCCGGGTGTAGGCGGACGATCCGTCGGGTTGCTGCAGCTTGAAGAAGCCGCTGCCGTTGATGGCCACGTCCAGCGTGTTGCCCGTGATGGTGATGTTTCCCTGGCCGAACTGTTGTGCCACGGCGGAGACTTCCACCCCGATGCCGGCGTTGCTGCCACCGGCAGCACCGATGGCAGAGGCTACCATTTCAGCGAATTCTGCGCGCGAGGCCTTGAATCCCGTGGTGTTGGTGTTGGCGATGTTGTGGCCGATCACGTCCAGGTTCTTGCTGGCAGCGTTCAGGCCCGAGAGACCTTGTTGAAAACCCATGGTGTGCTCCTGAGAATATGGCGTGAGGGGGTCAGAGAATGGCCTTGATGGCGTCGTAATTGGTGCTTCCGCCGCGCGAGAGCTGCAGGGCCAGCGCACCGTTGTCCAGGCTGACGGCGGTCACCTGATCGACCGACAGTGCGGTGGCGTCGACTGCTGTCTTGCCGTTGGCCGCAAGCACCTTGAAGTGCAGAGGGCCGGTGCCGGTGTATTCGGAGGCGTCCCACTCGAAGTTGTAGCGGCCTTCCTTGAGGGCGCCCAGCTCCACGGTCCCCACCAGCTTCTCGTTGGCATCGAGGATCTGCACGGACACGCTGGCCGCCGCGCTGGCCAGATCGAAGGCGCCACCGCCCAGGTGGGCGGAGGTATCCATGGCAAGGGTGTCGTCCGCGATCAGCACGTTGCGCCCGACCATGGCGCTGCCCTGCATGAGCTGCTGTGCTGCAAATTGCCCTGCCAGCCCCTTGACCGTTTCGTTCAGCTGCTGAATGCCGGTGACTGTATTGATCTGTGCGATCTGCGATGTCATCTGCGCGTTGTCGAGCGGATTCATTGGATCCTGGTTGTTGAGCTGGGCGACAAGCAGCTTGAGAAAGCGGTCCTGCGCGGCAGCCGGATCGGCGGCGTCGGCCTTGGTTGTGCTGGTGCTGGTGGTTGCCGAAGTGGTGGCGGTGGCGCTGGTGATCATGGCGATTGCTCCGGAAGGCCTACTGGCCCATCTGCAGGGTCTTGAGCAGCAGCGTCTTGGCCGTGTTCATGACTTCGATGTTGTTCTGATAGGAGCGCGAGGCGGAAATCATGTTCACCATTTCCTCCACCGCGTTGACGTTGGAATGGGTGACATAGCCTTCCGCATCCGCAGAGGGATGGCTGGGGTCATGGACGCGGCGGCCTGGAACATCGCTTTCCTTGATGCCACTCACGCGCACCCCGGCAGCGTTGTCGGGCCCCATCGGCGTCGATTGAAAAATGACCTGGCGTGCCTTGTAGGCTTTGCCATCGGGGCCGGCCACGGCGTCTACATTGGCCAGGTTGCTGGCCACGGTGTTCAGGCGCTGGGACTGCGCGCTGACCGCACTGCCCGAGACATTGAAGATGGAGAACATGGACATGGCAGTACCCGTCTTTCAAAGTGATCACTGGCCCTGGATGGCGCTGAGCATGGTCTTGGCCTGGCCATTGAGAAAGCGCAGCGTGGCCTCGTAGCGCACGGCGTTGTCCGTGAAGTTGGCGCGTTCCCGATCCATGTCCACGGTGTTCTTGTCCAGTGAGGGTTGTGTCTGTACGGTGTAGCCCAGCTTGTCGCTGGTACTGCTGCTGGGCAGGGTGGGCGACAGGGGAATGTGGTGCTGGCTGGTGCCGCCCGTTTGTGCGTCGGACGGCTTGGACAGCAGGCTGCCAGACGCGTTGGCTTCACGCAGTGCATCAGTGAAATGCATGTCGCGGCCGACATAGCCGGGGGTGTCGGCGTTGGCAATGTTGCTGGCAAGGATGCGCTGGCGCTCGCCACGCAGAATGAGTGCGTTGCCGTGGAAATCCAGCCGGTTGGTCATCTTGTCAAGCATGGGGTGCCTCACACCGTAGGTTGCAATACCGCCAGAGGTCCTGGATGGATGGCTGGCGTGGCTTGATTATGGAAATGCTGTCGTTTTTCTAAAGGGCGAAGAACAGAGGTATTGGTGTGCAGTTCGGCGCTTCGCGGGCGGGCGTGCAGCCTATAGTTCAATGGCGTATGGCCTGTCTGCATGCGCTGAATTTCCAGGAGACGCCCCATGACCGACCGATATCTCCCCCTGCTGCGCACCGTGATGGCCGCTGTCCTGTCTGTGGCGGCGGGTGGCGTGCAGGCGCAGGCCAACCTGGAGCAGATGACCCAGCGATGGCTGGATGACGCCCTGGCGCGCAACATGCCGACGCAGTCACCCTTGCGCATGGAGGTGAGTGTGGGGGCGCTGGACGAGCGCCTGCGCCTGGCGCCCTGTGCTCGCGTGGAGCCGTATTTGCCGGTGGGTGCGCGCCTGTGGGGCCGCACCCGCCTGGGTCTGCGATGCCAGGAGGGTGCGGTGCGCTGGAATGTGTTTCTCCCGGTCACCGTCAAGGCTTACGGGCCCGCGTGGGTGCTGACCGGTGACGTCACGATGGGGACGGCACTGACCGAAGCCGACGCCACCCAAGCGGAAGTGGACTGGGCTGCAGAAAATACCTCCATCCTTGCCGAGCCCAGTCTTTGGGTGGGGCAGATCGCTTCCCGCCACCTGAAAGCCGGGCAGGCGCTGCGCCAGTCCATGCTGCGCGCGCCGCAGGTGTTCCAGGCTGGTGCGCTGGTTCGGGTGGTGGCGCAGGGGCAGGGCTATGCGGTCAGTGCGGCGGGGCAGGCCATGAGTGCAGGCGCTGCAGGCCAGACTGTACGTATCAGAATGGATAATGGCAAGATTGTGAGTGGTATTGTGAATGATGACGGGACGATAAGCGTCCAACTTTAGGCGGTTTTTGCTATTTACCGCTAAAGTCTGCGCACGACAGGTCGAAAACATTGCTACCTGGTCCCATATTGCAAGGGGCAGCGGAGAGAGCGATGAAAATAGGACAAAAACCGGAACTGCAAGGCGCATTGGCGCAGGCAGCGCCTGCCAAGCAGCAGGCAAAAGCAGCCCCGCAGGTTGCGGGGGGTGTGGCAGCAAGCGCTTCGTCTGCTGCTGCTGCTGCCGCCGGTGTGCCAGTCACATTTTCTTCGGCAGCCAAGGCTTTGGATCAAATCAGCCGCAACCAGGGCGATTTCGATGCAGGCAAGGTGAAGGCGGTGCGCTCCGCCATTGAAAACGGCACGTTCAAGGTGGATGCCGAGGTGGTTGCAGACAAAATGCTGGCGAATACCCAGGAGTTCATCGCACGCGCCCGGGGTTGATGCTCCGCCATCTTGGATTGCTCTCCTCTATTTCTTGTCGGCTTGCCTATTCGAAAGATACTCTGAAGGCTCACGCATACCATGCTTCTTCTCCAGGCCCTGGAAACGGTTGAAAAGCAACTGGAAGAGGCATCGGCTGCACTGCAAGCGGTCGATCCCGCCTCACTGGAGCAGCGCAGCCGCCTGCTGCGGCAGGCGGTTACGCATTTTGCCCAAGCCTTGGAGGGCCATCGGGGCTCGTGGCCTGCGGAATTGATTCCCAGAATTCGCCAAGTGAGTGCCCAACTGGCCATGCAGAGGGATCAATTGGCGCGCGTGGCAGCCGTGGTGGACAAGCAGCTTGCGGGTGTGCTCCCCCCTTCCGACAATACATCCACCTATGGCAACCCGGGTCGAAATGGCGCCACAGGGGCGCGCATTTACCGGTCTGCAGGGTAGTTGCGCCGCTCTGTCGGGGCGGATGCAGGAAGAACGGTCAGTGGCTGCGCATTTTTGCGCGCAATCGTGCGATTGACTGGCTGTGCAGCTGGCAAACCCTGGATTCGGTGACACCCAGCACGGCGGCAATTTCCTTGAGGTTCATGTCATGTTCGTAGTACATGCCCATGATGTACTGTTCGCGCTCGGGCAGCGACTGGATCGCCGTGACCAGTGAACTGCGCAGGCGCTGATCGCGCAGCATGGCCATGGGGTCTGCACTGTGGTCGGCTGTTTCATGGCGTTCCAGAAACCCGTCCTCATCATCGGTTCGCGACATGTCTTCCAGGTACACCAACTGTGTGCCGCGCACCTTGCTCAGCAGGCTCTGGTAGTCGTCCAGCGCCAATTCCAGCTCGGCGGCAATTTCAGATTCCAGCGGGCTGCGGCCCAGTTTCTGTTCCAGGCGCTGCACGGCCTTTTCGATGTCTTTCTGGCTTTTGCGCGAACTGCGGGACATCCAGTCACTCTCACGCAGTTCATCGAGCATGGCGCCGCGAATGCGCTGGGTGGCAAAGGTTTCGAACTGCACGCCTTGCGCTACCTCATAGCGGGTGAGTGCATCGGACAGCCCGATCATTCCTACCTGGATCAGATCGTCCAGTTCCACATTGGCAGGGAGCTTGGCAATCATGTGGTGCGCCAAGCGACGAACCAGTGGAAGGTACTGGCGAATCATGGCGTCACGATCGAGCTGGCCCTTGGCGGTGTATGTCACTTCAATGGCTCTGAACAATGGGCGAGGAAAAACCCGCCGATGCAAGGGATGGTAGCGCAGTTCCCATGCCCGAGGCGTTGATGGTGCACGCGTTTTCCAGCAGTTGCAAGGCCAGCCGCTGCAGGTCCTGAGCGCTATTGGCCTCGATCAGCGAGGTGCGAATTTCTTGTCCGAGGTGGTGGGCCGCCGTGCGGCGCAGGGACAGCAGGGCCTGGCGGGCCGGGGTGTGTTGCCCCGGTTGTCCCGGATGCGTCACGCAGGCCACCGTGCCGACAAGGCCTGCGTGCAGTGCCAGGTGCTTGAGCTGCCGGTAGCTGTCGACAACGCCATGCTTTCCCGGGGACATGAGCAGCAGCGGCGAGACCATGGTTCCCGCCAGAAGTGCGGAGGCAAGCGTGGCCACGGGCGCATGTACGACCACCAGTGCATAGCGGCGAAACAAGGGGTGCAAGGCTTGCAGGGGGTGGGTGTGCTGCTGCGCCTGGTTGGCCAGGTTGTGCAGTCCGAGCATGGACGGCAGTACTGCCAGCGAAGACGTGCTGTGCTGGCCGACGGCAGGCATGCTTTCGTTCCAGGGTTCGTGTGTCAGCAAATCGAGCAGTCCGGG
>JAMLIQ010000031.1 GCA_023954095.1 Burkholderiaceae bacterium
TGGGCCAAGCTCCCGGGCCAGGCGGATCATGTGCTCCAGCGGGTTCTCCTGCGGGCGCAGCACGTCGAGTTCCTGCTGGGCGAAGTAGCCGATCGACAGGCCCTTGCCCTCGGTGATGGAGCCGGCCAGCGGTGCCATGGTGCGGGCAATGGTCTTGACCAGTGTGGATTTGCCCTGGCCGTTGGCGCCCAGGATGCCGATGCGCTGACCGGCCAGCACGCTGCGGCTGACGTTGTTCAGAATGGCCGTTTCCACACCGTCCTCGCCCAGGTAGCCAAAGGAGGCATCCGTAATCGCCAGCATCGGGTTGGGCAGGTTCGTCGGTTCCTTGAATTCGAAGGTGAATTCGGCGTCCGCCAGCACGGGCGCGATCTTTTCCATGCGTTCGAGCGCCTTGACCCGGCTTTGCGCCTGCTTGGCCTTGCTGGCCTTGGCCTTGAAGCGGGCGATGAACTTCTGCAGGTGGGCGATCTTGTCCTGCTGCTTGGCAAAGCTCGCCTGCTGCAGTTCAAGCTGCTGGGCGCGCAGGTCTTCAAACTTGCTGTAGTTGCCGCCGTAGCGTGTGAGCTGGGCGTGGTCGATGTGCATCGTCACGTCGGTCACGGCGTCGAGAAACTCGCGGTCGTGGCTGATGACGATCATCGTGCCCTCGTAGCGCTTGAGCCAGGCTTCCAGCCAGACCAGGGCGTCCAGGTCCAGGTGGTTGGTGGGTTCGTCCAGCAGCAGCAGGTCACTTGGGCACATCAGCGCGCGGGCGAGCTGCAGGCGCATGCGCCAGCCGCCGGAGAAGCTGTTCACGGGTTTGTCCAGCTCGGACACCTTGAAGCCCAGGCCCAGGATGAGCGCCTGCGCACGCGGCACGGCGTCGTGCGAACCGGCGTCGTGCAGGTCGGTGTAGGCATGGGCAAGGGCCATGCCGTCGTCGTCGGCCTCGGCCTGCGCAAGCCGGGCCTGCACTTCCATCAGGCGCGTATCGCCGGCCACCACAAAGTCGGTAGCGGGTTCATCCGTCTCCGGCATGTTCTGGGCCACCTGCGACATGCGCCACTGCGGCGGAATGAAGAAGTCGCCTCCGTCTTCGTGCAGGCCGCCGTTGAACAGGGCAAACAGACTGGATTTGCCGGCACCGTTGCGGCCGACGAGGCCGACATGCTCTCCGGGATTGATGGTGGCGTTGACGCGGTCGAGCAGCACTTTGGCGCTGCGGCGAAGAATGACGTTTTTGAGAGTAATCATGAAATAGGGAACCTTGGGGCGATTATCCCGCGTGCGCCGGACCAGGGCCGGGCAGGCGGTTTGCGCCTGATGGAATACGGTGCACCGTCCCGGCCCGCGTGGGGGGCTGAGGACGGTGAAGAGGCAGGGTTCGGGAGTTCAGCGCCGGGCGCAGCTAACGCACGCCTGCACCGCCGCGCAGCGCGGCCTGGGTGATGAGCAACACCTGGTCGCCGCCTGCACTGGTGTCCAGCCAGAACACGGGCAGTGTGGGGAATGCGGCCTCGAAATGGGCACGCTCGTTGCCAATTTCGAGCACCAGCACGGCGTGTTCGGACATGCGGGCGGGGGCTTCGCGCAGCAGGTGGCGGATGAAGTCCATGCCGTCGGTGCCGCCGGCCAGGGCCAGTTCAGGCTCGGCGCGGTATTCGGGCGGCAGCGCGGCCATGCTCTGGGCGTTGACGTAGGGCGGATTGCACAGGATCAGGTCCCACGGGCCGGGCAGTTGGGCCAGGCCATCGCTGGCCTGCAGCGCGATGCGGTCCTGCAGGCCGTGCCGGTCGACGTTGATGCGGGCCACGGCCAGGGCATCGGGGGAGATATCGGCACCGGTCACCTGCACCTCGGGCCAGGCCATGGCCGCCAGCACGGCCAGGCTGCCGTTGCCGGTGCACAGGTCCAGCACGTGGTGGGTGTGCTCGCCCAGCCAGTCGTCAAAAGCGCCGTCGGCAATGAGTTCTGCAATCAGGCTGCGCGGCACGATGGTGCGTTCGTCCACGTAGAACGGCACGCCCTGCAGCCAGGCTTCCTGCGTCAGGTAGGCCGCAGGCTTGCGCGTGCTGATGCGTTCTTCAAAAAGTGTAGCTACCAGCGCTTGGCTGGCGGGCGATACAGGCATATTTTGCCTGGAATCCGGAGCGTCACCGAGCGGTGTGTCCAGCGGCAGCCCCAGGCGCCAGAGGACCAGCCAGGCGGCTTCGTCGTGCGCGTTGGTGGTGCCGTGGCCAAAGGAGACCCCTGCGGCTTCGAGCCAGCGCGCGCCAGACGCCACCAGAGCGCCCACGGTGTCCCCGGAGAGCGGCGTCAGGGTGGTGGGGCGGTCAGCGGTGCTCATGCGGCGGCTGCAGCGGTCAGGGCCTGCGCATGGAGGTTTTCGAGGGTGCGGCGGTAGATGTTCTTGAGCGGCTCGATGTCGGCCAGTGCAATGTGCTCGTCGATCTTGTGGATGCTGGCGTTGGGCGGGCCGCATTCAATCACCTGCGGGCACAGGGTGGCGATGAAGCGGCCGTCGCTGGTGCCGCCGGTGGTCGAGAGTTCGGTAGTGATGCCCGTCTCGTCGGCAATGGCCTGCTGCACGGCGGCCACCAGCTCGCCCGGGGTGGTGAGGAAGGGCTGGCCGCCCAGCGTCCATTGCAGTTCGTATTCGAGCTCGTGGCGGTCGAGCACGGCATGCACGCGCTGCTTGAGCGACTCGGCCGTGGATTCGGTGCAGAAACGGAAGTTGAAGTCGATGGTCACATCGCCGGGGATGATGTTGCTCGCCCCCGTGCCGCCATGGATGTTGCTCATCTGCCAGCTGGTGGGCTGGAAGAAGGCATTGCCTTCGTCCCAGCGGGTGGCGGCCAGTTCGGCCAGCGCCGGAACGGCCTGGTGGATGGGATTGCGCGCCAGGTGCGGGTAGGCGATGTGGCCCTGGATGCCTCGTACGGTGAGTTTGCCGCTGAGGGTGCCGCGCCGCCCGTTCTTGATCATGTCGCCGGTTTTGTGCACGGCAGTGGGCTCACCCACGATGCAGTAGTCCAGCCGCTCGCCCTGGGCGCGCAGCTGCTCCACCACCACCTTGGTGCCGTCCACCGAGGGGCCTTCCTCGTCGCTGGTGAGCAGGAAGGCGATGTGCAGCAGGGGGTCGGGCGTGGCGGCCAGGAATTCTTCCACGGCCACCACGAAGGCAGCGATGGAGGTTTTCATGTCGCTGGCGCCGCGCCCGTAGAGCCTGCCGTCCCGTTGGGTTGGCGTGAACGGATCGCTGTGCCATTGCGCCAGGGGGCCGGTGGGCACCACGTCGGTGTGTCCGGCAAATACTATTGTTTTGATAGCATCTTGCGCTTCATGGCTGGGTGCTGCAATGCGTTTTGACCATAAATTGCTGACACGGAAAGTGTCCGGGCCGCTGTCCATGGCGTGACAGGCAAAGCCCAGGGGTTCCAGGCGCTGGGCAATCAGCGCAAGGCATCCGGCGTCATGGGGGGTGACCGAGGGGCGGGCAATCAGCTGTTCAGCGAGGTGCAGGGTTCGTGACATGAAAAAACGAGAGGGTCAGGCGTCCGACTTGATGTCGAGAACGATTTCGGTGAACGAGGGCTGGTCGTCCTGGTTCTGGACGTCGCGGGCATCCTTGCTGGCCTGCGCGGCCTTGGCGGCGAGGGAAAAGTCGTTTTGCAGACGCCACATCAGGTTGGTGGGCGAATCGGCGTAGGCCAGGCCTTCCTTGCGGTCGATGCGGTTTTCCATGATCAGGCGCGCCAGGTCTTCCTCGAAGGTCTGCGAGCCCTCGGCCATGGATTTTTCCATGGCTTCGCGCACGCCGGAGAAGTCGCCCTTCTCGATCAGCTCGGCCACGAGCTTGGTGTTGAGCATGACCTCGACGGCGGGCAGGCGTTCGCCGGCGGCGGTGCGCACCAGGCGCTGCGAGACGATGGCCTTGAGGGCCGACGACAGATCGCCCAGCAGCGTGGGGCGCACCTCGACGGGGTAGAACGACAGGATGCGGTTGAGCGCCTGGTAGCTGTTGTTGGCGTGCAGCGTGGCCAGGCACAAATGGCCGGACTGGGCATAGGCAATGGCGGCCGACATGGTTTCACGGTCGCGGATTTCGCCGATCAGAATCACGTCCGGTGCCTGGCGCAGGGCATTCTTCAGAGCCGTTTGCAGCGACTGGGTATCGCTTCCCACTTCGCGCTGGTTCACGATGGACTTGCGGTTGCGGAACTGGTATTCCACCGGGTCCTCGATGGTCAGGATATGGCCGGTCTGCATGCCGTTGCGCCGGTCGATCATGGCGGCCAGCGTGGTGCTCTTGCCCGAGCCGGTTGCGCCCACCACCAGAATCAGCCCGCGCTTTTCAAGAATCAGGTCGCCCAGCACGGGAGGCAGATTCAGGTCGGCCAGCTCCGGAACCTGCTGGCTGATGAAACGGATGACTACGGCGTAGCTGCCCCGCTGGCGCATGGCGCTGACGCGAAAACGCCCCACGCCCGACAGGGGCACCCCCATGTTGAGTTCGCCGGTTTCTTCCAGCTCCTCGACGCGGTCGGGCGGCACGATTTCGGACAGCAGGTTGCGCGGCGCGTCGGGCGGCAGGATCTGGTTGTTGATCTGCACGCACTCGCCGTTGATCTTGATCAGCGCCGGTGCATTGGCCGACAAATAGACGTCCGAGGCCTTCTTTTCGGCCATCAGGCGCAGGATGCGCTCCATCGTGCTCATGGTGAACTCCCTCTGTGGTTTGGGTGCGAAGGCCTGCGCCGGGTAGTCTGTCAGTCGCGCAGCAGATCGTTCAGGCTGGTCTTGGCGCGGGTCTGTGCGTCCACGCGCTTGACGATGATGGCCGCATACAGGCTGTAGCGGCCATCATCCTTGGGCAGGCTGCCGCTGATGACGACCGAGCCGGCAGGAATGCGGCCGTAGCTCACGTTGCCGGTCGTGCGGTCATAAATGGGGGTGCTCTGGCCGAGGTACACGCCCATGCTGATGACCGAGTTCTCTTCGACGATGACGCCTTCGACGACTTCGGAGCGGGCGCCGATGAAGCAGTTGTCCTCGATGATGGTGGGGTTGGCCTGCAGGGGTTCGAGCACGCCGCCCAGGCCCACGCCGCCCGAGAGATGCACGTTCTTGCCCACTTGCGCGCAACTGCCCACGGTGGCCCAGGTGTCCACCATGGTGCCTTCATCGACGTAGGCGCCAATGTTCACGTAGGAGGGCATCAGGATGGCGCCACGGGCAATGAAGCTGCCCCGGCGTGCCACGGCCGGCGGTACCACGCGCACCCCGGTGGCAGCCATTTCCTGGGCGCTGAGGTGGCCGAACTTGGTCGGCACCTTGTCGTAGAAGCCCAGGTTGCCCGCCTGGATGAGTTCGTTGTCCTTCAGGCGGAACGACAGCAGTACGGCCTTTTTGATCCACTGGTGCACCGTCCACTGGCCCACGCCCTCGCGCGTGGCCACGCGCAGCTTGCCCGTGTTGAGTTCGGCAATCACGTGTTCCACCGCTTCCAGCACCTCTTTGGGGGCGACGTCGGGCGACAGGCTGGCGCGGTTCTCCCACGCGGTTTCGATGGTGCTTTGCAATTGTTGGGTCATGGATTTAAGCGGTACGGGATTGAATGAATTGCACGATGCGGCGGGCGGCCTCCACGCATTCTGCGGTTTCGGCCACCAGGGCCATGCGAATGCGCTGGGCGCCCGGGTTGGCGCCAGCCACCTCGCGTGCCAGGTAACTGCCCGGCAGCACGGTGACATTGTATTGAGCCAGCAGCGCCCGCGCGAACTCGGCGTCGTTCATGTCCAGTGCGTCAGGCACGCGGGCCCACAGGTAGAAGCCGGCATCGGGCAGGGCCACGTCCATCACGGGTTCCAGCAAGGGGGTGACCTGCGCAAATTTCTCGCGGTAGAGGTTGCGGTTTTCCACCACGTGCTGCTCATCGTCCCAGGCGGCGATGCTGGCCGCCTGCACGGCCGGCCCCATGGCGCTGCCGTGGTAGGTGCGGTACAGCAGAAAGGACTTGATCAATGCGGCATCGCCCGCCACGAAGCCACTGCGCAGGCCCGGTACGTTGCTGCGCTTGGACAGGCTGGTGAAGGACAGCATGCGCCGGAAATCGCTGCGGCCCAGCCGGGCGGCGGCTTCGAGCCCCCCCAGAGGGGGCTCGTCACGGAAATAGATTTCGCTATAGCACTCGTCCGAGGCAATCACGAAACCGTGCCGGTCGGACAGCGCAAACAGCTTCTCCCATTCAGCCAGCGGCATGACCGCACCCGTGGGGTTGCCGGGCGAGCAGACAAACAGCAACTGGGTGTTTTTCCAGACGGCCTCGGGCACGCTGTCCCAGTCCACCGCAAAGTTGCGTGCGGGGTCGCTGGGTGCAAAGTACGGTGTGGCACCTGCCAGCAAGGTGGCGCCTTCGTAGATTTGGTAGAAGGGATTGGGGCATACCACCGTGGCATGGGCGCGCGAAGCATCGATGACGGTCTGCGCAAAGGCGAACAGGGCCTCGCGCGAGCCGTTGATGGGCAGCACCTGCGTGGCCGCGTCGACCTCCAGGCCATAGCGCCGACCCAGCCAATCCGCAAAGGACTGGCGCAGCCGTGCATCGCCCGCGGTAGCGGGGTAGTTGGCCAGGCCGTCAAGGCCCGCGACCAGGGCATCCTTGATGAAGACGGGTGTGGCATGGCGCGGCTCCCCCATGCCCAGGCTGATGGGGGAATGGTGGGCGGGTGCCGGGACATCGGCAAAAAGCTGTCGCAGCCGCTCGAAAGGGTAGGGCTGCAAATGGGAGAGCAGGGGATTCATATGGGCGCCATTATGGGCGATGGCGTTGTGGATCGTGCCGTGTTCCTTGGCACTTGCAGCACGGCAGGGTAGCCTTTGTATCTGTATGTCAGTACAGTGCAAGCAGAGTGTGCAGACTGTGGCGGATTTGCATGGCACATCGGTATGCCCGCAATGCGCCGACAGGTGTTTATCTGTCAGAGCGGTTAAAAATGATCCAGGAGGCCACCATGACCGATTCCATCTTGCTGCATCCAGGCACCCGGCTGATGCGCCGCTTTCGCCTGCCGGGCAAATTGTTGCTGTTGGGCATGGTCATGGTCGCGGTGTTTGCCGGTGTGGCCAGCCTTGCGGGACTGCAGGCGGAGCCGTGGTTGCAATGGACCTTCGTCGGTATGGGTCTGGCGATACTGGTGTACTTGCTGGCGGCGTTGTATGCCAGCCTGTCGGTCGACCTGGGTGCCCTGGCCCAGGCCATGGAGAAAACGGCCCAGGGCGATTTGTGCGTCCAGGTCACCACGGCAGGGCGTGATGAATTGGCCGATCTGGCGCTGCGGCTGGACCGCATGGTCCAGACCCTTTCAGCCATGGTGGCCGATATTCGCAGCAATGCGGCCCTGGTTGCCCATGCAGGTCAGAGCATCGCCATGGACAGCCGGGCCCTGGCGGACCGTACCGAACAGCAGGCTGCCAGCCTGGAACAGACAGCGGCGAGCGTGGAGCAGCTTTCCTCCACGGTGCAAGGCAATGCGCAGACCATCCATGCTGCAGACCAGCAGGCCAGCCAGGTCAGCCGTGCTGCCGAGCAGGGGATGCAGGCCATGACGCACGCCGTCGAATCGGTACAGGCCATCCAGCAGGATGCGCGGCGCATGAACGAAATCATTGGCGTGATCGACGGCATTGCCTTCCAGACCAACATCCTTGCGCTCAACGCCGCCGTCGAGGCCGCCCGTGCGGGTGAGCAGGGACGCGGCTTTGCCGTGGTGGCTTCCGAGGTGCGTACCCTGGCGGGCCGCTCCGGGGAAGCGGCGCGCGAGATCCGGGCGCTCATCAGTGCCTCGGTACAGCAGGTCGAGTCCAGCGCTGGGCTGATCCGCTCTGCCGGGGAAGGCATTTCGGCGATGGCCACGGGCATCCGCAGTGTCGCGGCCACCATGTCGGAAATCGCGACATCGGGAGCGGAGCAAAGCACCGGCCTGCAGGAAATCACCACGGCGGTGCGCCAGCTTGACCAGATCACGCAGCACAACGCGCAGATGGTCGAGCATGCCGTCGAGCAAGCCAGGGCGCTGGAGGGGCGGGCCAGCACGCTGTCCAGCGCGGTGGAATCTTTCCGCTTGCAGCAGGGCACGGCCGACGAGGCGGTGGCCTTGGTGGAGCGCGCGGTGGCCATGCGTTCGGGCGGCTCTCGCGACCAGTTCCTGCGCAGCATCACCGACAGGAACCAGCCCTTTCATGACCGCGACATGTATGTGTTTGCCCTGGATTCCGTGGGAACCTATCTGGCCTTTGGCGGCAATAGCGCCAAGGTGGGGACCCGCGTGCAGGATATTCCGGGCATTGCGGGCGAGCAGCTGGTGCAGGACATCATCGCGCAGGCCGAGCGCGGCCCTGGCTGGGTGGAATACGACATCAACAACCCGGCCACGGGCAAGGTACAGACCAAGATGTCATTCGTCCGCAAGCTGGACGATCTGTATGTGGGCTGCGGGGTGTACAAGACACTGGCTGCGCGCGCCTGAGGCACGGGGTCGCGAAACGCGGCTCAGCCTGCGCGGCGCGCGCGCGCCCTGGCCAACGCAGCCGCAATGGCGGCCTGCTTGTCGGCGGCGGGCGGCGGTGGCGGCGTGCCGCCTGCGGGGGGGCTGGCGGTGGCTTGCGCTGCAGTCAGACGGGTCTGTCCGTCCTGCGCTTCGCGGGCAAGGCGTTCCTGGCGCTGGCGGTAGCGCTCCTGTGCCCGGCGCGCCTGGGCTGGCGACCAGGCATCCCAGCCCGTGGCGGTCCCGCTGGCGTTGACCAAAGCCATGCAATCGACCGGACATACCGGGATGCACAGTTCGCAACCCGTGCAATGCTCTGGCAGCACGGTGTGCATGAGCTTGTTCGCGCCCACGATGGCATCGGCAGGGCAGGCCTTGATGCACAGGGTGCAGCCGATGCACCAGTCTTCGTCGATCAGCACGACGCTGCGCGGGCCCTCGACACCATAACGCGGGTCAAGGGCTTGCACCGCCAATCCGGTAACGGCCGCAAGCCGGGCAATGCCCTGTGTTCCGCCCGGGGGGCATTGGTTGATCCCTGCCTCTCCCGCGGCAATGGCCTGCGCATAGGCTGCGCAGTCGGGATAACCGCAGCGCGTGCACTGGGTCTGCGGCAGGACAGCTTCAATGCGGGCCGCCAGGCCCGCCTCCTGCATTGGCATTGCCAGTGTCAGGCCGCCTTGCTGCGCGCCGGATTCTTGCTGCGCGCAGGGGGTGGCGCCGCCGTGACCGAGGTGGCTGCCACGGTTTCGCTCTCGGGCTGTACGGCGGGCGCTGCCGCCGCCGTGGCCGCCACGGGCGCTTCCCCGGCTTGCGTGGCCCAGCGGGTGGCCGGGGCGGCGGATGCAGGAGCAGGCGTTGCGGGACGGGCCTTCGGCACGGCTTTGGCGACGGTGCCCTTCTTGCGCTTGGGGGCGGGCGCAGCGGAAGGCGCTGCCTGGGCCGCGGGTGCCGGGGCTTTCACCACCGTGCGTGGCGCAGCTTTCGGTGCTGCTGCGACCGGGGAAGGGCGGGCCGCTGGGCGATCGACGGCTTTGGATGC
This sequence comes from Burkholderiaceae bacterium, assembly GCA_023954095.1. GTDB lineage: Bacteria > Pseudomonadota > Gammaproteobacteria > Burkholderiales > Burkholderiaceae_C > Simplicispira. The sequence continues at coordinate 9,571 of JAMLIQ010000031.1, forward strand.
CGCAGGCGCAACAGCCGTCTGCCGATTCGCGGCCGTCTGGTGCTCCAGAATGAAGGCGCGCACCGCTGGATAAACCGTTTCACGCCAGCGGCGGCCGCTGAAGATTCCGTAGTGGCCAGCACCCTTTGCTTCCATGTGGCGCTGTTCCTTGCCGGGCAGGCCCGTGCAGAGATCGTGCGCGGCGCGGGTCTGGCCCGAACCCGAGATATCGTCGAGCTCGCCTTCAATGGTCAGCAGCGCGCCCCGGGAGATGTCCTGCGGACGCACCCGCTCGATCTTGCCCTCGGGCGAGCGCACATCCCAGGTGCCATGGACCAGTTTGTAGTCCTGGAATACGGTCTGGATGGTTTCGAGATAGTAGTCTGCATCCATGTCGAGCACGGCGTTGTACTCGTCGTAGAACTTGCGGTGGGCTTCGGTGCTGTTGTCGTCGCCCTTGATCAGGTTCTTGAAGTAGTCGTAATGGTTCACTGCGTGGCGGTCGGGGTTCATCGCCACAAAGCCGGTGTGCTGCAGGAAGCCGGGGTACACCCGGCGTCCTGCGCCGGGGAAGTTGCCGGGAACGCGGTAGATGACGTTGTTCTCGAACCACTCGAAGCTGCGTTCGCTGGCCAGGTTGTTCACTGCGGTGGGCGACTTGCGGGCATCGATCGGGCCGCCCATCATGGTCATGGACAACGGCGTCTGCTCGCCCCGGCTGGCCATGAGGGACACTGCGGCCAGCACAGGCACGGTGGGCTGGCACACGCTGACCACGTGGCAGTTGCCATAGTTTGCCTGCAGGTGCCGGATGAATTCCTGCACGTAGTTCACATAGTCGTCCAGATGGAACTCACCCTCGGACAGCGGCACCAGGCGGGCGTTTTTCCAGTCGGTGATGTAGACCTTGTGGTCGCTGAGCATGGAGCGCACGGTATCGCGCAGCAGCGTGGCATAGTGGCCCGACAAGGGAGCGACGATCAGCACGACGGGCTGGGTCTTGAGGTTTTCAAGCGTCTTCGGATCGTCCGAAAAGCGCTTGAAACGGCGCAGCTCGCAGAACGGCTTGTTCAATTCCACGCGCTCGTGGATTGCGACCTCTACACCGTTGACGGGTACGGTCTGGATGCCGAAAGTTGGTTTCTCGTAGTCCTTGCCCAGGCGGTAGATCAGGTCGTAGCCTGCAGACATGCGCTGCGCCAGCGGCGTTTTCTGGAACGGCGACGACGGATTGGCGTAGAGCTTGGAGGCGGCCAGCGCAAAGTCCGCAAAAGGTTCCATCAGGGAGCGCTGGGTTTCGTAGATCTGGTAGAGCATGGGGCGGAATCCAAAATGTTGCAGTGCAATATAACAGCATTTGGTTACGAGCGCTGGCAGTGAAAGTACCGAGAACGCGTCACGTTGGTGACACAGAAACCTGCTTGACCGCCATCAAGGCGCACTCTTTCGCGCTATTAAATATATAGCTATAACCGCTTGTCGTTATTGTCTTATACGCTCTTTTTATCAAAATCCTTGACGATAGCCTGACTGCTCGCCTGGGCCTGAAGCCAAGCCTCAAACGAGGTGCGGGAGACCTTGCGCAGCGCCGGGCCAAACACATCCTTGTTACCCAGGTACAGGCAGTGGCGGATCACGGTATAGGCGTTGAATTTGCCGTTCGGGTTCTGTTCTTCGAAGTACTGCTTGTACCGCTTGACTGTGCCGATGTTCTGGCGCAGCAGGCTGTTGAAGCGCGCACGGGTAATGCCGGGCGACCATGCATGGATGTCGTCCACGAAACTGTCCACCTTGTGCGCCTCGAAGGCAAAGTCGCGGAAAAAATGTGTGGCAATCTTGAGGAACGAAAAGGCATCGAGCCCACTGCCTGGCGGCGAGGCCAGGGGCGCGGTCGGCAGCGGCTCGGAGTCGGCGGCGGCCTCGACCGTTTCATCCGGCGCCTTGCGCAACTGGGCCTCGGTCTCGTCGCGGATCTGCCGGAACTCGCGGTCGGCCAGTTCGAACAGGGCCGACAGCACGTTGATGCGCCGCTTGAGCGGCCCGGGAATCGCCTTCTTGTATTTGATCTTGTGGTCCAGCACGCTCCAGGAGTCCTGGATGATGGTGCGAATCTGCAGCTCAATGGGCCACGGAGCCAGCAAGGCATGGGCGGGCAGGGCGCACTGCGCTGCGTTCAGACGCAAATCCAGGTGCAGGCCCTTGTAGCCGAACGATGCCTCGGTGCCCTCCACCGCAGTGACCTTGTCCGTCACATCGATGACATCGAACAACGACTGCACTGCAGAGGCCACCTTTTCCAGCTCATCTTCGTACAGACAGACCACACGCACGCCGATGAGATCGCTGATGTACTGGCGAATTTCGTACGGGGTGCCGCTTTCCTCCAGCGCTGCACGGTACTTGCGTGAGAACTTGCGGATGCATTCGTCGCGCTCCTTGATGCGCCCCTCGACCTTGGACAGCTCAACCTGGCCGCTGCGCTCGATCTGCGCGCCCACCAGCTCCACAAAGGCCGTGCAAGCCGCCTGGAGCTGGTCCAGATGCTGGTCGTGGAAGGCGAGAAAGCGGGATTCCTCCAGTTCGAAGTCAAGCGATGGCATGGGGCGGGCTTTCGGCAAGGCAGGGGATCGTGTTGCGTGGATGCCAAGGGTATACCGCAACGGACTTGATCGTCCGCCAAATTCGGCAAACCTGTATAAGCTATACAAGCTGATACAACATACCCCGCTGGGGGAATGAATGCGCTGTCCCGGCCTGCCTCTTCGTATCCATGCACACCACCACGCCGACTGAAACGCCGCAGGAAATCCGCGTCACTGGGCACATGCCTGTGTTGGCGGGGCTGCTGCTGACGAGTTTGCTGCTGGGCCTGACCTGGCGGCACTGGGTGGAGGAAAACAAGGCGTCCCACAGCCGGCGCCAGCAGGCCTTTACGGCGGCGGTGGACCGCAATACCTACAGCATCCGCGACCGGGTGGCTACGCTGGCGATGATGCTGCGCGGGGTCAAGGGGTATTACGGCGGCTCTGAAAGCATCGACCGGGAGGAATTCAAGGCCTATGTGGCAGCCCTCGCGCTGGAAGACACCCTTCCGGGCCTGCAAGCCGTAGCCTACGTGTCGCGCCTGGCACCGGATCAGCGGCAGGCCCATGAGCAGGAAATACGCAGCCAGGGTTTCGGCCGCTACACCATCCAGCCTCCGGGGGAGCGGGATTATTTTGCTCCGATCAGCTACATCGAGCCGCTCACAGGCCGCAACCTGAAAGCGCTGGGTTTCGACATCAGCACGATTCCCGCAGTTCGCGGTGCGCTGGAGCGGGCCCGTGATACTGGAGAGGCCGCGCTGAGTGCCGCCCTCACGCTGCAGCAGGATGCGGGCCGCAACGACTCGGTGGCCACCGTCATGTACCTGCCCATTTATGCCAAGCCCCACGACCCCGAAACCATCGATGGGCGCAGGACGGCGCTGCTGGGCTGGGTGTCTGCCCCCATTCGCATCGAAGAACTGCTGCACGGCATGGCGCGCCAACTCGATTCAGACATTGGCCTGCGCATCAGCGACCTGGATGCCCCCCCAGCGGCCGCGCTGCTCTATGGCAGCCAGACGGCCGGGGAGTCCGACCTGCAGGAATCCCGGCGCCTGGAAATCGGTGGCCGTACATGGCTGCTTTCCATGCACGCCTTGCCGCGTTTCGAGCAGCGTTTTGAAAACAACAACCAGCAGCTCAATGCCGCGCTGGGCGTGGTGCTGAGCCTGATGGCGGGCGGGTTGATCTGGTTCTTCTCCACGGCGCGCGCGCGCGCCGTGGCATTGGCCCACCGCATGACGCAGGCGCTGCGCTCCGCCCGTGACGATCTGGAGAGCACGCTCAACGCCATTCCCGACCTGCTGTTTGAACTGGACCAGGACGGACGCATCCACCACTTCCGATCGGCACGCTCGGGTCTGCTGGAACTGGCGCCGGAGATGTTCCTGGGTCGGCGTCTGGTTGATCTGGTGGCGCCCGAGGCCGTTCCGGGTTGCCGCGCCTCCCTGCAGGCGGCCATGGACACCGGCTATTCGGCGGGGCACCAGTACCGCATGGAGCTGGGCACCCAAAGCCGCTGGTTTGAACTGTCGATCGCACGCAAAGACAGCATGCCTGCCGGATACGGGCAGCGTTTTGTCGCTCTTTCGCGAGACATCACCGAACGCAAGCTCGCCGATGCGCGCACGCACCAGCTGGCCTACTTCGACACCCTGACCGCACTGCCCAATCGCCGCATGCTGCTTGACCGCCTGGAGCATGCGCTGGCGTCGGCGCATCAATCCGGGCAGGTCGGTGCGCTGCTGTTCATCGATCTGGACAATTTCAAGCAGATCAACGATGCCCGGGGGCACTCCCTGGGTGATGTCCTGCTGGTGCAGGTCGCCCGGCGGCTGACCGGACTGGTCTCTGCCAGCGACACCGTGGCACGCCTGGGGGGAGACGAGTTCGTGCTGCTGCTCAACAATCTTGCCCCTGGCATGGAGGCCGCCGGGAGCGCTGCGCTGCACATGGGCGAGACGATACGCACGGCGCTGGAGGAGCCCTATGCCATTGACGGCCACCAATATGGCATGGCGGCCAGCATTGGGATCACCCTGTTTCCCAAGCAGCAGGAGCCCGTGGAAGACCTGTTGCGCGAGGCCGATACCGCGATGTACCGCGCCAAGGACCTGGGGCGCAACCGCATCAGCTTCTATGAAGCGGCCATGCAGGCCGATGCCCAGGAGCGCCTGGCATTGGAGCAAGACCTCAAGAAAGCCAAGGCCGAAGGACAACTGGCCGTGTATGTGCAACCCCAGGTGGACACCGCGGGCACGGTGGTGGGGGGCGAATTGCTGATGCGCTGGAACCACCCGGTGCGCGGCAGCATCCCGCCCAGTTGCTTTATCCCCGTGGCAGAGTCCTCCGGCTTGATCTTGCGCATGGGCGACTGGATGATCGGGCACGCCTGCGAAGCGCTGGCGCAACTCCAGGCTGCCCAGCGCCTGGTCTCGATCTCGGTGAATGTGAGTGAGCGGCAGTTTCGCCAGGACGATTTTGTCGAGCGCATCCGCGCCGTGCTGGAACAGACAGGCGCCCCGCCCGAGTACCTCATTCTGGAGGTGACCGAAAGCCTGTTGATCGAGAATCTTGAAAAAACAGTGGCCCGCATGACCGAACTGGTGCACATGGGGCTGCGCTTTTCCATCGACGACTTTGGCACCGGCTATTCCAGCCTGGCCTACCTGAAAAGGCTGCCGCTCTTCGAGCTGAAGATCGACAAGAGCTTTGTCCAGGATACCCCTGACGACCCCAATGGCACAGCCATTGTCGAATCCATCATTGCCGTTGCCCGCCACCTGAAACTGCGCGTGGTGGCAGAGGGTGTGGAAACCCCTGCCCAGGCGCAGTTTCTGGCAGACCACCAGTGCGATTGCCTCCAGGGCTACCTGTATGGCCGTCCGGAGCCGCTGGAACCCTGGCTGCAGCGCAGGCTGGCCTCAGTGTGAGGCGGTTTCGCGGCGCTCCTGCACTTCCACTTGTGCGGCGTGCGCCAGCGCCATCACCTCGCGCGGCGGGCAGTCCTTAAGGCGGTGGTCGCTCCACACCTGGCGCCAGCGGCGGGCGCCCGGCAGGCCGTGGCGCAAGCCCAGCATGTGGCGGGCAATCGCATACCAGTGCGTGCCGTAGGTGGCGGCTTCGCGTTCCATGTAGGCCACCATGGCGGCCTCGACATCCTCGCGGGTGAGCGGGTTGTCGGAGCCGCCGTAATACAGCGTGTCCCAGCGGGTCAGCCACCAGGGGTTGTGGTAGGCCTCGCGGCCCACCATCACGCCATCGAGGTGGGCAAGTTGCTCCTGCACAGCCGCATCGGTGTTCAGCCCGCCGTTGATGGCGATGGTCAGGCGCGGAAAATCCTGCTTGAGCTGGTGCACCACCTCGTACCGCAGCGGCGGCACCTCCCGGTTTTCCTTCGGAGACAGGCCCTGCAGCCAGGCATTGCGGGCGTGCACGATGAACACTTCGCAGCCTGCCGCGTGCACCGTACCGATGAAGTCGCGCACAAAAGCGTAGCTCTCGTCCTTGTCGATGCCAATGCGGTGCTTGACCGTCACGGGCACCTGCACCACATCCACCATGGCCTTGACGCAATCGGCCACCCGCTGGGGCTCCTTCATCAGGCTGGCGCCGAAGGCGCCGCGCTGTACCCGGTCGCTCGGGCAGCCGCAGTTGAGGTTGATCTCGTCATACCCCCACTGCGCGCCCAGTTGCGCGCTGCGCGCCAGGGTGGCCGGGTCGCTGCCGCCGAGCTGCAAGGCCACTGGATGCTCCTCGGCGTTGAAGCGCAAATGCCGCTCGGTGCCGCCGTGGATGATGGCGCCCGCGTTCACCATTTCGGTGTACAGAAGGACATGGCGGCTCAAGAGCCGGTGCAGATAGCGGCAATGGCGGTCCGTCCAGTCCATCATCGGCGCAACGGACATGCGCCAGGGACTGTACGGGGCGTGGAGCTGTGTGTTTTCCAAAAGTGTGCCTACCAGGGGTGCCGTGGGCGCTCTGCAGCGCACGCAGAGCCATTGGCTGCCGTGTCAAATGTCTTCGCGCAGTGGGTAGGGCAGAGTGCCCAGGGTGAGGGCGGGCCCGTCGATGGAGCCCGCGTGCAGTGCTCCTTGCTGCGCTGCAGAGATCTGCAGCGACACCAGGGCATCCCAACCGCCCGCCGGGGCCGGTGCGGCCTGCACCACGGTGCCGCAGGGCTGCCCAGGGTCGGCGAGGGCAAACACATCCGCACCGACAGCCAGCTCGGCATCGGCATGGACCAGATAGGCCCGGCGCTTGATGGCGCCCCGGAACTGGCTGCGCGCCACCACTTCCTGGCCGGGATAGCAGCCCTTCTTGAAGCTCACGCCATCGACCGACTCGTAGTTGAGCATCTGCGGCACGAAGGCATCGACCAGCGGGGCGCTCAAGGTGGCCACGCCGCTTTGCACCTCACCCCAGGCCCACAGGGCCGGGTCAAGCGCAGGCCCGGACGGGACCTGCTCGCCCACGGGCGCCACCCACAGCGCACGCGCCTGGCCTGCTGCCGGGGGCAGATGAATCACGGTTTGAGCGCCGAATTCGGCCTTGGACCATGCTGGCAAAGCGCCTCCAGCTACAGACTCAATAGCATCTCCGGCCAGGCCATACAGCTGGATTTCTGCAGTGGCGTCGGTGAGTTTTGCCTTGGCGCGCATCACGAACATCGACAGGCGCTTGAGCGTAGGGCCCAGCAGGTCGCGGCTGCACACCAGCAGTACCTCGGTAGGGCTGCGCTTGAAACCGATGAAACTGGCCTGCATGCGGCCTTTGGCCGACAGGAAGGCCGTCAGGCGTGCGTGCCCCATGTCGAGCAGGGCAAAGTCATGGGTCAGCTGACCATGGAGAAACTTGACGGCGTCCTCGCCCTCGGCGCGGATCACACCCAGGTGGTTCAGGGGGGAAATGCCATGGAAATTCAATGTCATCCCTGAATTATGATGCCCCCTCCTATTCACACTGATAGCAGGGTTGTGCGACGTCTTCTGGTCTGGATATTGCTGTTGGCCATCGTCTTCGGAGGCGCGCTGGCCTGGTGGCTGCACGCCCCCCTGCCCATGGGCGCCGAGCCGCTGGAACTTGCCATCGAGCCCGGAACGCCCCCCCGCGCCATTGCGCGGGACATCGAGCAGGCTGGCGTGCGGGTGGATGCCCGCATCCTTTTTGCCTGGTTTCGCCTCTCGGGCAAGGTCCGCGAGATCAAGGCCGGCAATTATGAAATTCCCCCGGGCACCACGCCGCGGACCCTGCTCGACAAGCTGGTGCGGGGCGAGGAGTCCCTGCGCACCCTGACCTTGCTGGAGGGCTGGACTTTTCGCCAGGTGCGTGCCGCGCTGGCCCGTGAGGAACAACTCAGGCACGATACCGCCGCCCTGGCAGACGCGGAGATCATGGAGCGTCTGGGCCGCCCTGGTGTGCACCCTGAAGGCCGGTTTTTCCCGGACACCTACACCTACGCCAAGGGATCGAGCGAACTGGCCGTTTTGCGCCGCGCCCTGCACGCCATGGACCATCGCCTCGACGCCGCCTGGGCGCAGCGCGCCAGCGATACCCCGCTGAAATCGGCCGATGAAGCGCTGATCCTGGCCAGCATCGTCGAAAAAGAAACCGGACGCACGGCCGACCGGGCGCAGATCGCCGGTGTCTTCAGCAACCGTCTGCGCACCGGCATGCTGCTGCAGACCGACCCGACCGTCATTTACGGCCTGGGTGAAAAGTTCGACGGCAACCTGCGCCGCAAAGACCTGCAGACAGACACGCCCTGGAATACCTATACCCGCACAGGCCTGCCGCCCACACCCATTGCCATGCCGGGCAAGGCTTCGCTGCTGGCGGCCGTACAGCCCGAACGCACGCGCGCCCTGTACTTTGTGGCACGGGGCGACGGCTCCAGCCATTTCAGCGCCACGCTGGACGAGCACAACCGCGCCGTCAACCGCTTTCAGCGTGGCCAGTCCCAGTGAATCGAAAGTGCTCCGCATGAACCTCCCTGGCCTGTTCATCAGTTTTGAAGGCATCGACGGTGCGGGTAAATCCTCGCATATCGAGACCCTGGCCAACGCCTTTCGGGCGCAGGGCCGCACGGTGGTCACCACGCGCGAGCCCGGCGGTACGCCGCTGGCGGAAAAGCTGCGCGAGATGCTGCTCAACGACAGCATGGATGCGCTGACCGAAGCCCTGCTGGTATTTGCCGGCCGACGCGACCACCTGCGTACCGTGATCGGGCCTGCATTGGCCCATGGGGCGGTGGTGTTGTGCGACCGATTTACCGATGCCACTTTTGCCTACCAAGGCGCAGGGCGGGGTTTTTCCCTCGAAACGCTCTCTTTTCTGGAGCGCATTGCGCAGACTGGTATTGCCCCAGAGCCCGATTTGATGCGAGAACCTGATCTCACGCTGTGGTTCGAACTGGACCCTGCCGTCGCAGCGCAGCGACTGACCCAGGCGCGGTCTCCCGACCGTTTCGAGGCCCAGGACCGTGAATTTTTTGCACGCGTGGCCCAGGGCTACGCCCAGCGCGCCGCCGGAGCCCCCGAGCGCTTTGCGCGGCTCGACGCTGCACAGGAGCGCACCCTGGTGTGGCAGCAACTGCAGCAGGTCCTGGTGCGCAAGGGCTGGCTGCAACCCTTGCCTGCGCAGGCGGGAGCCCCGTCTTGAGCCGCCCATCCATCGCCCCCTGGATCGCCGCCCAGCGCAGCACCTTGCTGGCGCAGCGTGGCCATGCCTGGCTGCTGCACGGACCCTCGGGCCTGGGGCAGTACGCCCTGGGTCTGGAACTGGTACGCGCCTGGCTGTGCGATGCGCCGTTGCCTGAAGGCGCCTGTGGCCAGTGCGCCAGCTGCCACGCCATTGACGTGCATGCCCATGCCGATCTCTGCGTGCTCATGCCGGAAGTCGACATGCTGGCCCTGGGGTGGCCCTTGCCGGAGAAAGCCCAGGCAGAAATCGACGACAAGGCCCGCAAACCCAGCCGCGAAATCCGTGTGGAGGCCATGCGCAATGCGGTCGAGTTTGCCCAGCGCACCAGCGCCCGTGGCCGGGGCAAGGCCGTGCTGGTCTACCCGGCTGAGCAGATGAACACCATCACGGCCAATGCGCTGCTCAAGACGCTCGAAGAGCCCCCGGGCGATGTGCGCTTTGTGCTCGCCAGCGAAGCCGCGCACCAGTTGCTGCCCACCATCCGCAGCCGCTGCCTGGGCCACACCATGGCCTGGCCGGACGCCGCGCATATGCTGGACTGGATGACAGGGCAGGGCGTTGCGCCAGCCGCTGCAGCCGCCTTTTTGCGTGCTGCGGGCGGACGCCCCGACGACGCCCTGGCGCTGGCCCGGTCCGGCCAGGGGCCGGAGGTCTGGGCGCAGTTTCCCCAGGCCATGCTGCGTGGCCAGGTCGCCGCACTGGCCCCATGGACTCCGGCGCAGGCGATCGATGCGTTGCTGAAACTCTGCCATGACCTGCTGGCGCTGCGCCTGGGCGCCACTCCCCGGTATTTTGAAGCGGCTGACCTTCCGAACCCGCCTGCGGTGGAGCCGCTCACGCGCTGGTCGCGTGCGCTGATGCAGGCAGCCCGCACGGCCGAGCACCCGTTCAACACCGGGCTGGTGCTGGAGGCGCTTGTCGCCCAGGCGCGAAACGTCCTACACTCTCGCCCATAACCCCGCAAGCAATACCATGAGCAGCCCCCCCACCGCGCCCCGTCCCAGCGTCATGCAGCTGGCCATCAAGGAAAAAGGGGCCCTGCATGCAGCCTACATTCCTTTTTTTGTGGAGGGCGGCATCTTTGTGCCGACGCCGCGCGAATACCGCCTGGGTGACGACGTCTATGTGCTGCTGACCCTGCCCGACGATACCCAGCGCTACCCCGTGGCCGGCCGTGTCGCCTGGGTCACTCCGGCACGGGCGGGCGGCAACCGCACCCAGGGCGTAGGCATCCAGTTTCCCAAGGACGAAAAATCGCGCCAGCTCAAGCTCAAGATCGAAGAGCTGCTGGGCACCGCGCTGGGATCTGAGCGCCCCACGCAAACCATCTGACGCGCGCAGGCGCGCCACAGACCGGCGCGGCGCAGCAGCAGAAAAGTTCTGGTGTCAAGTCTCTCGCGCAAATCACGGAAGGTTTGAAACCGTATTCGTTCGCCGTGGGCGCGAAGTCGTGCTGGCGGGCGGTGAGGGTCTCGGACACGTTGGGTGCTGCGGCGGGTGCTGGGTTCATCGGCTTGTTCTCCTGCGCATGGACGGTCTGACTTGCAGCGGCGGCCATCCCCACGGCGATGGCCAGCGCACCGGCACGAAAGCGCACCTGGGCGTGCTTAGCGGGTGTTGTATTGCTCATCGGTGACTTTCTCCATCCAGGTGACGTTCTTGCCATCCACCGTGCCGGTCATGGCCAGGTGGGTCATCGCGGTGTGCGGTCCCGCGCCGTGCCAATGCTTTACGTCAGGCGGGCCCATTCCTGCGTCAGCCCGACGCCGGACGTGACGACGAGGCGCTGGCCCGCGGGATGCGTGTGCCAGGCCGAGCGCGCGCCCGGCTCGAAGGTGACCAGCCCGCCGGAGGCGTTGATGTGCTTGTCCGCCGACCAGACCGGATCGATGCGTGCGCGGCCGGTGAAGAATTCGGCGGGACCAGCCATGGAGGCCTGATCGCCTGCGCGCGTGATCTGCTGTGCTTCAGCGGCTTGGCAGGCTCGGCAGCCAGCGCCAGGGAAGCGTTCAGCGTGAGGAGTGCGTGTATGGGTTTCCTTTCGGTAATGGTGAGGCGGCTCAGCCGCGTGGTGGACCGGCGAGGTACTGCGCGTCGGTGACGTGCTCCATCCACTCGACGTTCTTGCCATCGAGCGCCTCCTGGATGGCGATGTGCGTCATGGCCGTGGTGGGCGATGCGCCATGCCAGTGCTTATGCCCCGGCGGGCACCAGATGACGTCGCCAGCACGGATTTCGACGATGGGCTCGCCCTCGCACTGCGTCCAGCCGCAGCCGGCGGTGACGATCAGCGTCTGCCCCAGCGGATGGGTGTGCCACGCCGTGCGTGCGCCCGGCTCGAAGGTGACGGCGGCGCAGGACACGCGGGACGGGGCCGGCGGCGCGTTCAGCGGATCAATGCGGACGGTGCCGGTGAACCACTCGGCAGGGCCCTTGGTGGACGGCTGGGAGCCGGCGCGTTTGAGTTCCATGGTCGTTCCTTTCGATGGGGGAGGCTTGAGGTGGCCGGAATCAGTCTTTCCCGGCGGCTTCGATGCGGGCCTTGAGCGGCCCACGGCCGCGGAGCGCCTGGATGTCGCCTTCGATGCGGCCCAGCTTGACGAGGCCCTGCGAATGGCCAAAGCCCTTGTAGAAGATGGCCAGGTTGCCCCACGGGGCGTAGTAGGTGATGTCGCCGATGGCGGGCGTGATGCCGGTCGGCGCCCCGGCCGTGGAGAGCTTGCGGGGCAACTGCGCGATCTTCTCGGTGGCGGCGTAGTCCTCCAGGTCCAGCGTCAGCGGCAGCAGGCTGAGAAAGTCGCGGCCGGCGGCGCTGTCCTCCAGGGTTGCGGAGAGCACCTGCCCGTTGATCGTGAGTTGGATGTTCATGGAAGTCACTCCTTGGCGCGGCGTTGCCGATGGCTTGCGTGCGCCCTCTTCGGCACCCGCCAGCGTGGCAGCCCACGCCAGCAGCACGGCCATGCACGCACGCCAGGCCCTCATGCCGAGGCCAGATGCTGTTGAAAGAAGGACGCCAGCTTGTCGAAGGGGATGACGTCCAGGCGGTCGTACAGATCGGTGTGGTTGGCGCCCGGGATGATCATCAGCTCCTTGGGCTCGGCCGCTGCAGCGTAGGCGGTCTCGCTGAAGTAGCGCGAATGCGCTTTTTCACCATGGACGATCAGCAGCGGACGCGGGGAGATTTCCGCAACGTAGGTCAGGATCGGCAGGTTCATGAACGACAGCGGCGTGGTGAGGGTCCACGCTGCGTTCGAGTTGATGGCCCGAGGGTGGAAGCCGCGGTCCTTGGACTTGTAGTACGCGGCGTACTCCACCACGAACTGCGGCTCGCCGCCCTTGAGTTCGAGCGAGACGGGGCCGTAGGCGGGCGTACCCTTCTCGGCATCGGTCCAGCGCTGCTGGCTCAGCTGCTCCAGGGTCTGCTGGCGCTGCTCGGGCGTCATGCTGTCGTCATAGCCCTTGGACATGACGCGGGTCATGTCATACATGGTGCTGGCGGCCACCGCCTTGATGCGCTTGTCCACGGCGGCGGCGCCCAGCGCCATGCCGCCCCAGCCGCAGATGCCCAGGATGCCGATGCGCTCGCGATCGACGTTCGGCTGCAGGCCCAGGAAATCCACGGCGGCGCTGAAGTCCTCGATGTTGATATCGGGAGAGGCCACGTTGCGCGGCTCCCCGCCGCTCTCGCCGGTATAGGACGGATCGAAGGCCAGCGTGGCGAAGCCGCGCTCGGCCATGGTCTGCGCGTACAGGCCGGACGACTGTTCCTTTACGGCGCCGAACGGGCCGCTGACGGCGATGGCCGCCAGCTTGCCTTTGGCGTTCTTCGGCAGGTACAGGTCGCCCGCCAAGGTGATGCCGTAGCGGTTCTTGAAAGTCACCTTTTTGTGATCGACCTTGTCGCTTCTGGGGAAGGTCTTGTCCCATTCTTGCGTCAGTTGCATGTGATTTACCTCTTTGGCGGTGGTGGAAGACGCGCTTGCGGGCCTGGGAAGGCCCGCAAGGAAGGCCGCGGAGCCGACAAGCACTGCCGATTGGATGAACTTGCGGCGTGCGGCTGAATGCGTTGCGGCGATGTTGTCGGCGACAGGTTCGCTCATGGTCGTTCGCTGGCTCGGAATTTGAAATCTGGTGCGCGGGCTAGCGCTCAGACGATGAAAAGGATTGTCCTGCTCCGGCGTAGCAACTCCATAGAACGATCCTCTCGTTTTCTTGCCTGATCCGATTGACTTCGAGTGTTCTATGGCAGAGAGGCACATCGCGGAGTAGAGTCGATACCGGTGAAAGCCCCTTTACTCCCCGCATGGTCAAACTCATGAACGAACCCTGGAGCACCCTGTGCGAGCCGCTCGCGCAAGTGATCGACCGGTGGACCTGTGGTGTCTCCGATGCCTCTACCCCGGTACCCGGCCTGATGTTGTTCCGGCGCGAGCGGGTGCTGCCTCCGGATTACTGCATCATCCCGCCCAGCATCGTGGTCGTGGTGCAAGGCGAAAAGCAGATGCTGGTGGGCGATGACGCTTTCAGCTATGACCCGTCACGCTACCTAATCACGCCGCTGGATCTGCCGGCCAAGTCCGTGGTGGTGCAGGCCAGCCCGGAGGTGCCCTGCCTAGGATTGGCCGTGAGCCTCGATCTGCGGACCATCGCCGAGCTGATCGCGCACGGCAACATTCCGCTGCCGCGTGATCGGGCTGCCGGCGCAAGCATCGGCATCGGCGGCCTGACGCCCGCGATCCTGAAGCCGATCGGTCGGTTGCTGGAACTCCTGGACGAACCAGCGGCCATTTCGACGCTGGCGCCCATCTTCCTGCGTGAGCTTCACTACCGACTGCTGACCAGCGACCAAGCGGGGCTGCTGCGTCAGATTGCGTCGGTGGACGGACAGGCGTTCAAGGTGGCCAGGGCGATCGACTGGCTCAAGCGCAACTATGCGGCGCCGCTGCGCATCGAGGAACTGGCGGCAATCGTCCAGATGAGTGCGCCGAACTTTCACCACCACTTCCGGCAGCTCACGGCCATGAGTCCGCTGCAATACCAGAAACTGCTGAGGCTGAACGAGGCCAAGCGGCTGATGCTCAATGACCGCCTGGACGCAGCCAGCGCCGCGTTCCAGGTGGGCTATGAAAGTCCGTCACAGTTCAGCCGTGAATACAGCCGCTTGTTCGGCGCACCGCCCGGACGCGACATCGCCATGTTGCTTGCCGCAGTGCCGGTCACGCAGCCCAAGCGCAAAGTCCGACCTTCTAGCACTGTGTAGTGATGACACCGGATGGCTGCGGGCCTTGGGCTGCCTAAAGCACCCATGCGGGATGCCGCGCAGTCGATAGCCCCTGGAAGCCGGGTCAGGTTTCAGAAAGCACCGGCATATGATGGACGCGCTTAAGTCATTGATAAACCTGCTGTATCGGGCTACAGCGCAGTCCAGCGAAATGTCGGGCTGGAGTCATCGTCAAACAAAAAACCCGCAACGCTGTTCGGCGTGCGGGGTTTTGTGTTTCCTGGGCGTCCATGTGGAACGCCATTGGCCCGGAGGAGTTCACATAGCGCCTTGAAAACCGCATGAATGCTCGGTTTCAGGTTTTCGATTTGGAAAAGTACCGTCAAAAGTACCGTCATTTGTGAAGGTGTCTCCCTTCCGTTGCGAAAAGTCTACGGAGGATTCGGTGTCGCTCTCGTCGTTCCTTCGCCCGCGTACCTACACGCGCACCTATCGCGGCAGCAGGTCAAATCTGATTGGATCGCATGCGCCGAGCATTACGCTACTCTTTTCCACCACGGCCTGCGGGCCTGTTCTGCTGGTGAGAACGCTGTATCTATTTCGCCCGTCTTTCTCTTGAAAGAACGAGTAAATCTCCGTGGTCGCGCCTGCGTAGTGCGCAAGAATCGAAATTGACTTTTCGGATGACCTGAGCAGCACGAGCTTTGCTCCATCCTGCGTCATGCTGATGGGCTTGTTGCGGGCGTCTATGAACAGCATGTCCAGTGTCCCGTTTGATGTCCGCACGAGCGTCAACACTCCATCTGAGATTTTTTCATCTGACCATCCGGCATCTGCCTTCTCCACGATGCCACTGAAATGTCGGTACACCTTACCCGCAGGGCTTCTGCACGTTGCGATGTCCGCTTGTTGCGAATATGCGCCCGTTGTGGCGAGCAATGCGCACAGTGCGCAGATGGTTTTGAAGTTCACGTTGTTTCCTAGTCTGCGTAAGCCCAAAAAAGCATCTAGCTTTGATTGGGGAATTTTCGTTTGATTGTTTTCAAACGGGGATTTTTTTCTGCGCGTGCGGAACTGCGGGGTGTCTCCCAAGTCGCAAGCCCAGACTTTTCCCCTGCCCCCAGCATGCTAGCGCCCGCCCTTTATCAGCCCCGCGCCAGCTTGTTAATCCGTTGCATCTCTGCCAACTCGGCATTCAGCGCTTTTGTCAGCTCCCGCAGTTGCGCCCGGTGCCCGCCCTGCCATGCGTTGCGTGATGACGCCGCCTTACCCTCGGGTGTTCGTGGGCCGGTGCTTTGCTTCCATGGTTGCCATTGCCGGATCAGCTCGGCCTGCCGTTGCCGCCGCTCCAATGTCCAGGGTGTTGCCATGTTGGTGCTCCAATAGTTCGTTTGGTGGACTTTGAGTTTTCCCCGCGCTCGCGGGGGTGCCGTTGTTGACCTGCTGGGGGCCGTTGGCAATGTTGGCCTGCTTGATGTAAGGCATGGGGTTTTTCATCAATGCCAGAGTCTCCGCCGTTGCGCGTGCCTGGGACTGCGCTTTGAGTGCCAGCCGCATCAGCACCTCGATGCCCTTGAAAGACTCTTGCCGCCCTGAGCGTTGCGCCAGGTTGTTGAACAGTGCATCCAAGGTCAGAAACTGGTGGGTCAGTACGCGCTCAAACCGGCCCATGTCCCCTGCTACGGTTTCATCCCCTGCCTTGCGCATCGCGGCCAGCAGCTCCGTCACTCCCAGCTCTTTGCCACCGCCTGCATAGGCTTGCATCGTGATTGCAGTAAGTGCGCCGTCGGTTGCCAGCGCGGCCAGCTTTTCGGAATAGTTGTCATCCGGCTGCACTTCAACCCGCAAAGCATTTGGATCAGGTGGGGTTTTGTCCTTGCCCTTGGTGTTTTTGGTGGCTGCCATGGTCTATCCCTTCAAGTCTGAATTCATGCTGCTGTACGCCGTCCATAGCTGCATGCCGATGGCGCACCGCTGCCCGTAGCCCCTGCCTGCGCACTGGCACGCGCTGCATTGCTGGTGGTGGGCCAGATAGGCGCGATCCAACTCCCGCCACGTCGGGCCGGATGGTGTTGGGGCCGGGGCTGGCGCTGGCGCAGGTTCGGATGCCGGAGCCGGTGGTGCAGCGTCAACGATCAAACCCATGGGCAAGCGTGCATCCTCATACCCGTGGCAGCGCTGCAATGTCAGCACCAGGTCGCGGGCCAGGTCAGCATGCAAGCCAGCCGCCCGCGCATTGCCGCAGCGGTAGGAGCCTTCGCCGCGCAGGTGTCGGCACTCCAGGCACAGCCGCCGGTCGTCGTCATCCCGATCCCGGTTCACCAGTCTGTCGGCCAGGCGCTCGGCATCCTGGGCCGATGCACCACGCTGGCAGAACAGGGCTTGCCGCGCCATGAGGGTGTCGAGTTCCTGCCCGTTCATGGCGCTGCTGTGCGGCCAGGCCCAGCGGTCGGGGTCGATGGCTGGCGCATTCGCCGCCGGGGTTTCTGGGTGCGCCACAGCCCCGTCGAATTTCTGAGTATGCCCCTGGGGGTGGGCTACGAAACCTACAAAACCCCCTTTCGGGGTGTCTTGGGTGGGTTTCGTAGGTTTTGTAGCCCCTGTTTTTGGGGTATTGTGAATTTTCAGGCGCGCAAGCCAGATGCTCATGCTTTGCCCCCTGCCAGCAGCGCCGGATGGATCAGGTAGCGCTCGCTGGGCCTGCCGCCTGCCGATCCCGTGGGGGCAGTCTCGCGTGCCAGCCAGCCGTAATCGGCCAGCAGTTCCGCCGCCTTGCGCACGCTGTCCACCGAATTCAAACCGGCCCAGCTTTTCACAGCCACCAGCCGGGGCGTGAACGACTCCCACAGCACCCCGTCGCCGTCGCACAGCTTGCCGCCTTTGATCTTCGCCAGCAGCGCATGCGCGCCGGTGGTCTCCGGGATCAGCGCCGCCGCGTACAGCCGCTCGGCATGGGTACGCAGGTACTCGGCCCATGCCAGCGCCCGGATCAACTCGCGCTCATGGATCACGCCGCCGCTGTCGGGTGTGTCCATCAGCGCAAAGATCAGCGCCAGCGCCGGGATCAGCTTGCGCCACTTCGCCAAGTGCGACACCAGCGCCGGATGCAAATCCTCCCCCCGAATGCCGGTCTCGAACGGGATCAGCCACTTATAAAAAATGGCCTGGGCCTCGGGACTGAATCGCCATTCCTGCGGGTCATCATCGGTCGCGGGCAGTAGTCCATTCAGGCGCTCAAACACGGCCCATGCAGCCTGTTTGGCGGGCGTGTCGGGCCACCGATCCACCAGCTTGAAATCCCGCTCCACGTCAGGCCATACTGCCAGGCCAAAGCGCTGCAACAGGCCATCATCGCCCGCGCCGCCGTTGACGGCCTCGCGCACATAGCTCTGCACCTTGCCCGGTTGAATGCCGCCCAGCATCGCCATGCAGACACGGGGCACATAGCTGTGCCCGCGCCCGATCCGATCCACCGCATGGCCTTGGTTGCCGTCGTAGCCGGTCAGGTAGAAACCGCGTGCGCCTTCCTGCCCTTGCCGATCCATGGAGCACAGCAGCCCGTGGACTTCATCGCGGTACACCAGCAGGCCCCACGGGTTTTCCACCAACAGGTCGGCCAGCGCTTCCACCGTGCTGTCGTTGACCACGTAGCGCCGCATGGTCGGCTCGGTGGGCTGGTCGGTGGGTGTCAGCAGCGCCCGCGCCTTTGCGGGGTCTTTCGCTGCCACAGCCGCCGCTTGCTTTTCGTTCGCCTTGCCTGCCAGCTCGGCCACCTTGGTGTCGAGTTCCCATGCTTCATGCGCAGCCTGCCATTGCTCCCGCTCGGTCGATTCCAGCCGGTGCAGGGGCTTGAGCACCTCGCCCAGCGCCGGGGACTTCATCACGCCAGGGCGGCCCACGATCAGCCCCCACAGATTGGGCACCACGCGCCAGTCATCATGCTGCTTGGGTGCCACCACGGCACGCGCACCAATCAGGCCAGACAGCGCCGTGATGACACCCACAGCCGGGAAGTCAGGCGGGCACTGCATGCGCTCGGCAATGTCCACGATCCAGCCGCGCAGTGCCTCGGGCAACAGCTCGGGGTCGAACGGGGCCACGGGGGGCAGGGCATCGGGCAGGGGCACAGGATCAGGCCATGCGCCGCTATCGTCAACCCCCTCCAATGGCGGGAATGCAGGGGCTTGCGCCACGGGTAATGCCGCATCAATGCACGCCTGCACCGCGTCCAATCCGGCCTGCTGGTGCAGGTCGTTGAAGTCGGTTTCTGCCTCGCTGCGCTGCGCTCCAAAGTAAGGTTTTGTCAGGTAGCCACCTATGGCCCTTGCCGCCTCGGTGGCCTTGGTGATACCCGGATTGCCGTCGGTGAAAGCATCATCGTCAGCCGCCAGGATCAGACGCAGCTTGGGGTACTTGCTGTGCAGTGCCTGGGCCACTCCCAGAAGATTGCCCGCATTCATTGCGCACGCTACGGCATGGCCGGTGGCCTCATGGATGCTGGCCCCGGTGGCAAAACCCTCGCACACGATCAGCAGCCCCTTGGGCTTGCCGATGCCAAAGTAGCAGCCCTTGATGCGCCCGCCCGGTTGAAAGCGCTTGTCCCCCTCGGGGCCGATGGCTTGCAGGCTGTGCAGCTTGGTTGCCGCATCGCGCAGCGGAATCAGCAGCGCCTCGCCCTCGGCCTTGATGCCGTGGGGTTGAATGCCCTTGCGCAGTAGATAGGGATGATTTGCCGGGGCAGGTTCAGCAGCTTCCCAGCGCTGCGCCGCCCCCGTCGCCGCATCGTGCTGGCGCCGGGCCTTGTCGGCTTCGCGCTGCTGGGCAATGGCCTGCATGCGCTGCTGGTGGGCGCTGCGCTCGGCCTGGGTCATTGCCTTGGTGTCCTTGCCGCACCAGGTCTGAGATAGCCCGCTGCGCCAGCAGCCAAAAGCGCCCGCCGGAACGTCGCCATCGTCGTGCAAGACATACCAGCCCGATTGATCCGTGCGTTTGCCGTTGGTGCTGAATCGGTACAGCGTGCCGTCGCCGTGGATCACCTCGGGCACTGGCAGGCCCGCGCCAGCAATGGCTTGTTGGAAGTGTTCGGATGCGATCACAGCCGCCCCCC
>JAMLIQ010000032.1 GCA_023954095.1 Burkholderiaceae bacterium
ATGTTCTTGAGGTGCAAGCCCACGTTGTCCGTGCTCACATCAAACAGCTCGGCCATTTCCCGTTGGGACAACCAGACGGTTTGGTCCTTGGCGCGCAGTTGAATCTGGCTCTTGCCGTCGTCGGTGGTGTACAGAATCAGGCTGCTCATGCCGCTACCGCCTCCGCCAAAGGGAAAAGCTGCTGCATCAGGCCTTTTTTGTGGGTCTTGAGGGTTTCGAGTTCTTGGGTGGTGGAGGTGATGAGGGAGTCGAGGGAGGTGAGGCAGTCGGCGATGCGCTGTTGTTCGGCGAGGGACGGAACCGCCAACGCTAAAGCCTTCAGTTCGTCAGTATCAAGTTTTCCGGTGCCATGCCCGGCGACGTTCACCATCGCTAGCAGGCGTTGCTTGCTGCCGGTCAGTATCCACGCCAAAAAGAGCCCATCGACTCCATTCTTGGGCCGCAGCCCTTTGACGTCTTGGTTGAAGCTCATCTCGCGGCGCAAGACGCAAATTGGAACGTCCTTGAGCAAAGTCATTCCGCGAGTCAGCACCAACAGCGTTCCGGCAGGAACCAGTCGCGCCCCATCATTGATCGCTGCCACCGAAATATGGTCTTCCGCATCTTCCAATAAGAATTGCTTCATGTCTTTTGCAGACACCCACGGAACCGAGCCATTCCAGAACGTGGGGTTCGCCTTTGAAGGCGTAGCACCCGATTGAATGTCCACGAGTTCATCGAGGCATTTTTCCTCCCATTCCCCAGCTTCTTGAAACTCGGGAAACCGCAGACGCGGTTGGGTTTCGCCTTCGCGGGGGAAAAGCTGCTGCATCAGCCCTTTTTTATGGGTCTTGAGTGCATCCACCTTGCGGGCTTGCGCGGCGATCAGTTCGTCCAGGGAACTCAGGCAGTCGGCGATTTTTTGTTGCTCTGACGAAGAAGGAACGGGCAACCGTAATTCAGAAAACTGCTTGTAGCTAATCATCTTTCCATCACGTAAACCCTCAAGGTTTTTGGTCAGTGTATGAATGAACCTATCCGTCTTCAAGTAGTGCTTGAAATAAGCATCACTTCCTTCGCCTCGGCGACGCAGTACGACATACGCGGGGCTGCATATGCCCTGGTAGTTTGAATACTCAATACCACCTTGAAATGAACGCAGGCTGATGATGAAGTCACCGACCTGAACCACTTTGTAGCTTTCGATGCTCTTTTCAGTCACCGAGACGTGGTAGTCAATCATGTGCCTAGGAATAGCTCCATGCTCTTGCGTGATTGCCAAAACAGGCAAGCCTGGCTCGGGGTTCCTGTCGCTGATCTGATCGAACAAACTATTACCAGATTTCTCGATCCACGCTGCTGCTGCCTGAAACTCCGGAAACCTCAACTTAGGCACCAATTTTTTCTCTTCACTCATTTCAATGCACTCCGGCCTTTTCCCGTCAACCGGTATTGCTGCAAGCGGCTGTTGGGTTTGTCGGGGATGGTGCGCTCAACCAAGCCTGCCTCAAGCGCAGGTGCTAGGTAGAGTTTTTCAAAATTGTCCCGCCCCTTGAGGCTGAGCTTTTCCATCAGCTCTTTCCTGCTCCACGAGCCTTGACCGATAGCAACGAGAAGCCCTGTGACTTGCCCTGTGACTTGCCCTGTGACTTGCCCTGTGACTTGCCCTGTGACTTGTTCGCCAGCGGCTTCCTGCGACGCTTGAGGCCGCCGAACCATGGCAGTGAACTGGTTGCCGCTGAGCTCGCTGATCAGCTCGATCTGGGGCCACTCGCCCAGCGCCCGGGGGATGCCGCTGCCCATGCCACGGTAGGGCAGCAGGCGAAAGGCGTGCTCGCTGAGCGTGGGGTTGCGGCGGTTGCTTTTGCCGTGGCGGATGTCGTCAATGCTCAGGCTGTCGGGCAAGGGGCCGGGGCTGATGATTTCGATGCGGTCGCGAAACACCAGAATGCGGATGGAGGCGCTGGTGAAGTAGTCGCGGTGCACCAGCGCATTGACCAGCAGCTCTTGCAGGGCGATTTCTGGCACTTCCAGAATGCCGGGCGAGTTGAAGCCCTGGCTGCCCTGCACGCGGCGCAGGTTGCGTTTGATGAAGGCCAGCGCCTCGGCGTATTGGGTGGGCAGTGTGCCGCTGAAGTCCTGGCTGTCTTGGTAGTGGGTGTCGGCAATGCTGGTGCCGTAAAACGCCACGGCCTTGATGGTGAACGCGGGCCGCCAGCGCAGTGGGTTGCGGCCAAACAGCATGAGGCCGGCCAAGGTGAGTTCATGGCCGTCGCCCAGGCCCAGGTTTTGCAATATGGCGTCGAGAGGCAGCGCGGCTTGGGCGGTGTCTGCGCTGTAGTGCTGGGCCAGGTAGCGGCGAAAGGCGGGTTCATCCAGATCGGCGCTGGTGGTGCCTGCCACGGGCACCACATCGGCATAGACCAGGCCGCCGCTTTGAAACATGCGCTGCATTTCTTCGCGCGCGGTCACATGGCGTTTGTCGGCGCCTTGTTTGACCCAGATGCGGCCCTGGTGGTCCAGGTAAGGCTTGGCCAGGCCGTTGGGCACGGTGACCACCATGACCAGCCCGGCGCGGGTTGGCACGTTTTCGGTGCGGGGGTGAATGGGGGGGCGCACATGCTGGCTGCTGGCGTTGCTGAGCATTTGGTTCAGGTGGCGCACATCGGCGGCGCTGAGCCCGGCGATGGAGCCGTCGTCGTCCACACCGATCAACAACGTGCCCCCACCGCTGTTGGCAAAGGCGGCCAGCTCGGCGGCCAGTGCGTCGGGGCTGTGGAAGCTGCGCTTGAACTGCTGGCGGGTGTGCTCGCCCAGGGCAATGCGCTCCAGCAGCGCGGCCTCGGTCAAGGTTTGCTCACTCATACGCACTCAGCCCCGAAATCTCGCGCCCACCGTGTTGTTCGGCCCGCTTTTGCAGCAACGGCACCAGCTCTTTCATCAGCGCCGTTTCTGCCTGTGCCCGCGCCTTCCAGCCCAAGTCCAGCGGGGCCATCAAATCGCTGAGCGCCTCGCCATCAAAAATCATGCGCTGCAAGATGGCGTCCACAAAGGCTTGCAGCGCGGCGGGGGCCAGTTGGTGGCGGGTGGCGATGTCAACCAGCTCGGCGCTGTCTTTTTCCTTCTTGAACTGGGTGTAGCCCTCGCGGATGGCGGCCTCGCTCAGGCCCTCGCCGGCCTTCAGGGTGTGGATGTAGGCGGCGATGTCTTCGCGCTCGTTCATGAACTTGGCGTCGGACAAGATCAAGCCCAGCAGCTCGTCCTTGGTCATCTTCTGCTTGCCGCCGCCCTGCAGCCCCTGCTGCGAAAAGCGCGACATGAGGCCCATGATGTAGTCGTAGTCGATCACGCTGCTGGCAAACAGCACAAATTCAAAGTCGAGCTGGTCCACCGCATCGGCTGCGCCGCCCTGCCCTTCGCTGCCTTTGTCGTGCTGGGCTTGTTGCGCTTTGAGGCGCTGGGCGGTTTCGAGGTAGGCACCGCGAAAGGCTTGCAGCTGCTCGGCGGGCAGGATGTGTTCAATAGCGGTGGCGTTGTCCTCCGTCAGGTCGGTGTATTGGTCGAGCTGGGTTTTCAGGCGCTGCACTTCCTTGAAGTTCTGGATAAAGGCGGCGCGGGCGTCGTCGCCCTTCAAGCTGTGCACGGCCTCGGGCGTGCAGGCCAGGCCCTGGCTTTGCATGAAGTCGGCCAGTTTTTGCACGGCGGCGTCCAGCTTTTGGATGACGACCGGGGCTTTGTCCACCAGCCAGATCTCGCGCGCTTGCTCGCCCGTTTTTTCGCCCGAGAACAGGGCAATGGCGGCGTCCACGTTGGCTTGCTGTTGGCGAAAGTCGAGGATGTTGCCGTAGGGCTTGGTGCCGTTGAGCACGCGGTTGGTGCGCGAGAACGCCTGGATCAAGCCGTGGTGCTTGAGGTTTTTGTCCACATACAGGGTGTTGAGGTATTTGCTGTCAAACCCGGTGAGCAGCATGTCCACCACGATGGTGATGTCGATTTTGTGGTGCGGGGCCGCCGGAAAGGCCTTGCGCAGGTCTGCGTCGGGCCACTGGTGGTCTTTGATGCGCTTTTGTACGCCCTGGTAGTACAGGTCGAACTCGCTGATGGAATGGTTGGTGCCGTAGCGGGCGTTGTAGCTGGCCAAGATGGCTTTGAGGGCGGCTTTTTTGCCCTCGGGGTCCACCTGGTTGTCTTCTTTTTCTTGGGGCAGGTCTTCTTGAATCTGCCGCACATCGGCATCGCCCTCTGCCGGGGGCGAGAACACGCAGGCGATGTTGAGCGGCACAAAGGCGGGGTCTGCCGCTTGCTTGGCTTGCTGAATCTCGTCAAACAGGCGGTGGTATTCAATGGCATCGTTGATGCTGGCGGTGGCCAGCACGGCGTTGAAGCGGCGGTGGGCGGTGGCGGTGTCGTGCTTGGCCAGGATAGCCTCGATGACGGCCTTCTTGGCCAGGGCCTCGCCGGGCTTGGGTGGGTTTTTACCTTCGGGCTTGTAATAGTCCACATGGAAGCGCAGCACGTTGGCGTCTTCAATGGCGTGGGTGATGGTGTAGGCGTGCAGTTGCTTTTGGAACAGGTCTTCCGTGGTTTTCAGGCTGGCCTGTTCGTCCTCGATCTGCGTGCGGCTGGAGTTGGCCTCGAAAATGGGCGTGCCGGTAAAGCCAAACAGTTGCGCCCTGGGGAAGAACTCTTTGATGGCCTGGTGGTTGTCGCCAAACTGCGAACGGTGGCATTCGTCAAAGATGAAGACGATGCGCTTGTTGGCCAGCGGGGCCAGTTGCTCTTTGTAGGTGGCTTTGCCGTCCTTCTTTTGCTGCTTGTTGCGGCGGCTAGTCTCATCCAGCGCCAGGCCCAGCTTCTGGATGGTGGTGACGATGACCTTGTCGGCATAGTCGCACGAGAGCAGGCGGCGCACCAGCGTGGCGGTGTTGGTGTTTTCTTCGACGCAGCCTTCCTGGAAGCGGTTGAATTCCTCGCGGGTCTGGCGGTCCAGGTCTTTGCGGTCCACCACAAAGAGGCACTTTTCAATATCGGGGTTGTCTTTGAGCAGCGTGGACGCTTTGAAGGACGTGAGCGTTTTGCCGCTGCCGGTGGTGTGCCAGATGTAGCCGTTGCCGCTGTTCTGGTGAATGCACTCGACGATGTGCTTGACGGCATACACCTGGTAGGGCCGCATCATCAGCAGCTTTTGCTCGCTTGCCACCAGCACCATGTAGCGGCTGATGGTTTGGCCCAGGGTGCATTTGCCCAAGAACTTGTCGGCAAACTCATCGAGCTGGGTGATCTTTTTGTTGAGCTCGTCCGCAAACTGGTAGATGGGCAAAAACCGCTCGTCCGCATTGAACGCAAAGTGCCGGGCGTTGTTGTTGGCGAAGTAGTAGGTGTTGGTGCGGTTGCTGACGATGAAGAGCTGCAAGAAGCTCAGCAGCGTTTTGGTGTAGCCGTTGCCGGGGTCGTTTTTGTAGTCAACGATTTGCTCCATGGCGCGGCGGGGGTTGATGGTGAGCGTTTTCAGTTCCACCTGCACACACGGCACGCCGTTGATGAGGATGAGCACGTCGTACCGGTGGTGGCTGTTGTCGGTGTTGATGCGCAGCTGGTTGACCACTTCGAAGGTGTTCTTGCACCAGTCCTTGATGTTGACCAGCGTGTAGTTCAGCGGCGTGCCGTCTTCACGGGTGAAGGCGTTGATGCTGCGCAGGGTTTTGGCGGCGGTGAATACGTCGGGGGTGACGATTTCGTCGAGCAGGCGGGCAAATTCACCGTCGGTCAGGTGGACGCGGTTCAGGGCCTCGAACTTCTCGCGGAAGTTGCGCTCCAGTGCAGCGCGGTCGCGGATGTCGGGGCGGTATTCGTACTTGAGGCCCTGGAGCTTGCCGATGAATCCGTATTCGATCTGCTCTTCCTTAACCCCGTGATTTGGCGTAGTGGCGGGACGGTCGTAGCTGATGTTGGATGGAGACATGGCTAGGTGAAAAAATCAGGCTTGCAGGAATGGCGCCCTGGCGCTTGGTGAACGATTCTAGGCGCTGGCCGCTGTGATGGACCACGCCGCAATGCAGCTGGTCTGGTCAGGAGAGTGGGCGCTGTTGCTCCTGAAATAATAGCTGCATACACAATGAATACGGGCTTTACAGGCCAATCTTCCTTATAGCGCCCACCGGCTCCTGCAGCAACTCACAACAGCACGATGTCGTATGTTTCTGGTGTGTAGCAGACCACCCTTTAGAAATCAACAACTTACGACGCAACTGAGAACACCAGATTTTGCTTAGCACTCCTCCGCTCTACGTGAGATTCCGTGGGACGTCCTGATTGGTCAACGAGCGCGTCTAGGATCAAACACCTACGACTATGGAACCAGGCGAGCCTCCGCATCACTCAAGGACTGCGATGAAGACGAAGCCGCAGCGCCTCCATTCAACACCGGAGGCCTCGCCCCAGTTCCTCCGGCAAGAGCACCACTCGGCCTTTGCCGGTACTCCTGGCCTCGACTTGAAGACTCGCCTGGTTGCAGCGACCTTACTCTCAAGCGCGGTGTTGCCGTCGGCGAAGAGCGCTGCATCCTCGGGGGCAAGCACCAAGCGCTCCACAACAGTGGATTTGGCTTCGAGCGACTGGACTGCCACGGTGGTCGCACGGCCACAAGGGCTACTCCGGCTCAGCCTTCAGAAGAGATCACCGCTGAACCTGGGAATCTCCGCCACCTGCCCCAACAGAAAATCCGCCCTGGCCACCACGTAGTCCGCCAGGGTGCGAACAAAGGGCCGTTCCGCCTCCACGTACACGGGGTCCAGGGCCTGCGCCCTCGCCTCCTCCCGCGCCCACTCGCAGAGCTGTTTCAGTTCGCGTGCGAACGTGCGCCGGGGGAATCCCAGTCGCTCGCAGAAGTCGGCCAGCGCGAACGACTTCACGTCCGGCAACGCAAACTCGTCGCCGAAGGCCATCGCCAGTTCCTGATCGATGTGGCGTGCGTCGTACACGGCCACGCTGACCAGGTCGTAGAACGGTGCCACCGCCAAGACATCGCCCCGTCCGAAGAAGGAGATGTTCTTGCCATGCGCATCGCTGTTGCCCAGCAGCAGCGTGGCGATTGCCCACAGAGCCATCTGCCGGATGCCGATGGCTGCATTCGACAGATGCGGCCGCAGTGTGGCCAAGGCCTCGAAGCCGGCCCCGTCGCGGATGTGCAGAACGTCCTCTGCGTTGCCGAGCGGGCGCTCATACTTGTGCGACACGGGAAGGTTCAGCGCTTGGCAGCCGTCAATGACATGCAGTCTGCGCACGCTCCCACCGTCACGCACCCGGTCGAAGCGCTCGACGCACAGGACTGGCGCGGGCACGCGCAGGATCTCCACCTTGGCCGCCCAGTTCTCCTTCAAGCGCCGCTGGCCGAGCCGGTTGACCAGTCGCATGCAGAAATGCTCATTGGCCACCATGCAGGGCAGCTTGTCGTTCAACGGCTCGGGCTTGAGGATGTGCGTCGACGAGAGCGAGCCATCCGCCAGGAACAAGGCATCGCCTTCGCACAGCACCAACAGCTTGTCCTGGTAGCCCGCCACCGACATGCGCACCTTGTCGTCCCATATCGCGAACGGAATCCTGTTGCGGTCATCGATGCGCCGCTGCAGTTCGGCAAGCGCCACGGGCCGCCGCTGCGCCTCTTGTGCCTGCGGCAGCTGCCCTGCAGGCAGGAAGCTCAGCGCGCCCGCGGTCTCGCGGCCCAGCACCCGGATCAGGCCGAAGATGTTGCTCTTCTGGACGTGAGCGAAACTGGAGACCACGTCCAGCGCCCGCCCTTCGGGCAACAAGTTGTCGATGAAGCGACGCACGGCCACCGCAGACACGTCGCCGTCGAGAGGAATATGTGGCGACAGTTGGAATCGGTGTGCACGCTGGCGCCAAGGTGCGCTGTACACGAAGCTGAATTGATCCAGTTCTGGATCGAACGCGAGCCGCCCGACCAAGTCGGTGCCGAAGAACACGTCCAGCGCGAGATCCAGGCCCTGGGTAGGGAACGCACTGCTCATTCGGACTCCTGCGCCAGGTCCTTGAGCTTCAGGGCCTGTTCCCTGGAAACGACCAACACCTCCAGCCCAAGTCCGCCCAGGACCTTGAACAGACGATCGGTGGTGATCGACTTCCCGTTTTCCAGGCGCGACAGCACATCGGCCGAGACGCCGCAGAACGCTGCTGCATCGTCGATGCGCATGCGGGCCTGCGCCCGTGCGTTGCGCACGGCCGCGCCCAACCCTTCGAGGCTTTCAACCCGGAGATCGCTCGCGGGATGTGTGGGGGGAAGACGCCGTGCCATGCTCAACCATAGTTCTGGAATGGCGAAACTATAGTTAATAACCAGGGATTTGTCGAGATAATTACGAAATCACGGAACTATTAGGAAATCCATGAAGTAGCGTCCATTATTCCGCTATTCCGAAACAAAACCAACAAGTCCCCTCGTGGGTCACAAGCTGGGACCGAGACATCGCAGCCCCGATGGAGTTTACGAAGGCCGTTGCCGGACAGGCCTGGCAGAGGTGCCAGGCGGCTGCGCTGAGTGGGCCACACGCGCACGTGCAGATCTGCGCGCGTGATTGCGCTGGGCCTCGTCGAGATGCACGCCCTTCCACTTGGCCGTGAAGAGCTCGCCCCCCCGCACACCCGTTGCCAGCAGGATGCGGATCGCGAGTGTGTTTGGCCGGCGCATCGGCGCGTTGAGCAGCAGATGCAGTTCCTCGCGGGTCAACATCAAGCGCTTGCGAACCGGTGGTCTGGGGCCCAACAGAGCATTGATCATGACGCCCACGCAGGGGTTGGCGTTGACGAGGCGCTTGCCGCAAGCATGGGTGAACAGGCACTTGGCCGTAATGTGCAGGAGGCTTGACTCGCCCCACCTTTGCTTGCCATGTTGGTTCTCCTAGTGCCGACGGCTCAGCCAGATCGTCCGGCTGGTCATCCATCAAGTCACCCAGTTTTGTTGAAACCGGGTGGCACTCCGCGACACTAAAAGACAGCTTACCGACCGAAAACTCCTTACAGAACAATCACTTATACATGGCGACTGAAACGGAGTGGCACCCCGTGAATCGTCAAAGTAAGACGATGTCGTACTGCTCCTGCCCCAGCGCCGCTTCGGACTGCAGCGAGATGGGCTTGCCGATGAAGTCCGACAGGCCCGCCAGGTGCGGGCTTTCCTCGTCGAGCAGCAGCTCGACCACCTGGGGCGAGGCCACCACGCGGAATTCGCGCGGGTTGAACTGGCGGGCTTCGCGCAAAATCTCGCGCAGGATGTCGTAGACCACGCTGCGCGCGGTGCGCACGGCACCCCGGCCCTGGCAGGCCGCGCAGGGCTCGCACAGCATGTGGGCCAGCGATTCGCGCGTGCGCTTGCGCGTCATCTCCACCAGGCCCAGTTGCGAAAACCCCCCCGACATGGTCTTGACGCGGTCGCGCGCGAGCTGTTTGCGGAATTCGGTGAGCACAGCCTCCTGGTGGGAGCCTTGGGCCATGTCGATGAAGTCCACGATGATGATGCCGCCCAGGTTGCGCAGGCGCAGCTGGCGCGCAATGGCGCCGGCAGCTTCCAGGTTGGTCTTGAAGATGGTGTCGTCGAAGTTGCGCGCACCGACGTAGCCGCCGGTGTTCACATCCACCGTGGTCAGCGCCTCGGTCTGGTCGATGATGAGGTAGCCGCCCGACTTGAGATCGACCCGCCTGCCCAGTGCCCGGGCGATTTCCTCGTCGATGGAATACAGGTCGAAGATGGGGCGCTCGCCACGATAGTGCTGCAGCTTGCCCGCCGCCTGGGGCATGAACTCCTGCCCAAAGGCGCGCAGGCGGTGGAACTGCTCGGTCGAGTCGATGCGGATGGACTGGGTGTGCTCGCCCACCAGGTCGCGCAGCACGCGCTGCAGCAGGTCCAGGTCCTGGTGCAGGAGCGAGGTGGGCGGCAGGCGCAGCGAGGCTTCCTTGGTGCGCGCCCAGGTTTTGCGCAGATAGGCAATGTCTTCGGCCAGTTCGGCATCCGTCGAATCCTCGCCATTGGTGCGCAGGATGAACCCGCCCCCGCCGCCCTTGGCCTTGTCGCCCACCAGGGCCTGCAGGCGGGCGCGCAGGGCATCGCGCTCGGCCACCGGGATTTTTTGCGAGATGCCGATATGGTCGTCCTGCGGCAGAAACACCAGCAGCCGCCCGGCGACGCTGATCTGCGTGGACAGGCGAGCGCCCTTGGAGCCAATGGGGTCCTTGATGACCTGCACCATGAGCGACTGGCCCTCGAACACCTGCTTCTCGATGGGCACCTGCGGTTCGCCCTTGCGCGCGAACATGGGGGCTTCGCCGCCCTCCTGGCGCTGCCACACGTCAGCCACGTGCAGAAAGGCCGCGCGCTCCAGGCCGATGTCGATGAAGGCCGACTGCATGCCGGGCAGCACGCGCGAGACCTTGCCCAGGTAGACGTTTCCCACCAGGCCGCGCTCAAGGGTGCGTTCGATGTGCAGCTCTTGCACGGCGCCATGCTCGACCACGGCCACACGGGTTTCCTGGGGTGACCAGTTGATGAGAATGTCTTGGTGCATGGTGGACATGAAAGGTCGTCAGAGGGCAAAACCGGCGGCGCGCAGCAATTGCGCCGTTTCGTACAGGGGCAAGCCCATGATGCCCGAATAACTGCCGCTCAGGTGCGTAATCAGCGCCGCTGCACGGCCCTGGATGCCATAGGCGCCCGCCTTGCCCAGGGGCTCGCCCGTGTCCACATAGGCGGCGATCTGTTCGGGGGACAGTTCGGCAAACGTGACATGCGAGACCGACAGCGCGGCCCGGCGCTGCTCGCCCGCCTGCAGGGCAATGGCGGTGAGCACGCGGTGGGTGCGTCCCGACAGTTCGGCCAGTATGCGCCGGGCATCCTGGGCGTCCGCCGGCTTGCCATACAGCGTGGCCCCCATGGTGACCGTGGTGTCCGCGCACAGGATGGGCGCTGCGGGCAGGCCCCGGCGCGCCTGGCGCAGCACGGCGGCATCGAGCTTGAGGGCGGTCACGCGCTCGACATAGTTGGCAGGAGCCTCGCCTGGCAGGGCTGCCTCGATGGCTTCGGCATCCTCCGGCGCATCGCCCGCCACATTGGGCAGCAGCAGGGTGTGGCGCACGCCCAACTGGTCGAGCAGCTGGCTGCGCCGGGGGCTTTGCGAGGCGAGGTAGATCAATGCGGACATGCCTGGATTCTAACGAAAATCAGGCTTATGCGCTGATGCAGCAAGCGCCGATAGCTACTTTTTTTGTAGCAACAAACGTGACAGGCAGGCTATTCCCGGTGGTACGGGTGCCCGGCGTTGACCGACCAGGCGCGGTAGAGCTGCTCGATCAGCAGCACACGCACCATGGCGTGCGGCAGGGTCAGGTCGGACAGGCGGATGCGCTCGTGCGCTGCCTGGCGAAAACCGGGGTCCAGGCCGTCGGGCCCGCCGATGACCAGGGCCACATCGTCCCCGCCCAGTTGCCAGCCCCGGAGGCGCTCGGCCAGCGCCTTGGTGGTCAGGCTGGTGCCGCGCTCGTCCAGCGCCACCACGCGGGCGCCCCGGGGAATGGCGGCCTCGATGCGCTCGCGCTCGGCGGCATACAGGGTTTCCAGCGTCTTGGAGCCGCGCGGCTCGGTCTTGACGGCCTTGAGCTCGACCTTGAGCTCGTGCGGAAACCGCTTGGCATAGTCGTCGTAGGCGGTTTGCGCCCAATCAGGCACCCGCTGCCCGACGGCGACGATCAGCAGACGCATGGTTCGGGTCAGGCCTTGCGGGCGGGGGCCTTGCGTGCCGAAGCCTTGGCAGCCGCTTCGGGCTTGGCGGGGGCACGCGGCTTGACCACCACCGTTTTCATGGGGGTCTTGGCCGCCGGGGCCCTGGCTGTTTTTGCTGCAGGCTTGGCGGCCGTTTTGCTGGCCGGCGCCTTGGCTGCAGGTTTGCTTGCAGCCTTGGCTGCGGTTTTGGGGGCTGTTGCCTTGGGTGCTGCCGTTTTGGCGGCAGACGCTTTGGCGACCTTGGCTGCCACCTTGCGGCCAGACTGTGCGGGCACGGCATCCTGCCCGGCAGCGGCTTTGGCTGCGCGGCGGGCGGCCGTCTTGGCGGGCACCTTGGCGGCGGCCGGGGCCGCGGGTTTGGCCGCGCCAAGCTTGAGACGCACCGGGGTGTCGCCCCACAGCTCCTCCAGGCGGTAGTACTGGCGGATGGTGGGCTGCATGATGTGCGCCACGGCGGAGCCGCAGTCCACGATGATCCATTCGCCGTTGTCTTCGCCCTCGATGCGGGGCTTGACGAAACCTGCTTCCTTCACCTTGTCGCGCACGCTGGCCGCCAGCGCCTTGGTCTGGCGGTTGGACGTGCCCGATGCCACGATGACACGCTCGAAAAGCGGCGACAGATGCTCGGTGTTGAAGACCTGGATGTCTTGCGCCTTGACATCTTCCAGGCCATCAACGATGGCGCGCTGGAGTTTGGCGACGTCTTTCTTGGCGGCGGTTTCCGAGGTTTTGGTGGTGGTCATCAGGCAGTGGTTCAGAGGTGATAGGGTCAATATAACGTGCAACGCCGCAGGTCACCAGCGGGACGCGCCGCAGGTGTTGCACATGCGCGCCGCAGGTGATTTGGAGTGTTTTTGGCCGTCAAGGCAGATAGGACAAGCGCTTGAAGCTACTGAAATTATAGTGATTGGCTTCAAATCCATTCGCGCCGCACCAGGAAGCGGCGCGTGAGTTCGGCCTCGGGGCTGCCCTCGGGGGCCTCGCGGCGGTACTGCCAGCCGGCCAGCGGCGGCATGGACAGCAGGATCGATTCGGTGCGCCCCCCCGACTGCAGGCCGAAGTGGGTGCCCCGGTCCCACACCAGGTTGAACTCGACATAGCGGCCCCGGCGGTAGAGCTGGAAGTCGCGCTCGCGCTCGCCATAGGCGGTGTTCTGGCGTTTTTCGACGATGGGCAGGTAGGCGCCCAGAAAGGCATCGCCCACGGCCTGCGTCAGGCCGAAGCTGCGCTCGAAACCCAGTTCGGAAAAATCGTCGAAGAAGACGCCGCCCACACCGCGCTGCTCGTTGCGGTGCTTGAGGTAGAAGTATTCGTCGCACCATTGCTTGAAGCGCGGGTACTTGTCGTCACCAAAAGGCGCCAGGGCCGCGTGGCAGCTGCGGTGAAAGTGCACCACATCTTCGTCGAAGCCGTAGTAGGGCGTCAGGTCCATGCCGCCGCCAAACCAGCACACGGGCGCCTGGCCGGGCTGGCCAGCGGCGATCATGCGCACGTTCATGTGCACCGTGGGCACATAGGGATTGCGCGGGTGGAACACCAGCGACACACCCATGGCCTCGAACGGCGCACCTGCCAGCTCGGGCCGGTGCTGCGTGGCCGACGGCGGCAGTTGGAGGCCGCGCACATGCGAGAAACCGCAGCCCGCCCGCTCGAACACGCGGCCGCCTTCGATGATGCGGGTGATGCCGTCGCCCTGCAGCGGCTCACCCGGCGCCTTGTGCCAGGGGTCGGTGACGGCGCGCGCGCCGCCCGCGCCTTCCACCGCTTCGAGCGCACCGATGATGCGTGCCTGCAGATCGACCAGGTAGCCCCGCACGCGGGCCACGGTGCCGTCGGTGTTGAAGGGCT
The DNA here is from genome assembly GCA_023954095.1 of Burkholderiaceae bacterium. GTDB lineage: Bacteria > Pseudomonadota > Gammaproteobacteria > Burkholderiales > Burkholderiaceae_C > Simplicispira. The sequence continues at coordinate 13,613 of JAMLIQ010000032.1, forward strand.
GGCTCATGGGTTCTTGATGGCACGGTAGCCAATGTCGCGGCGCATCTGCGCGCCATCGAAATGGATGCCGCGCGCCACATCGTAGGCGCGCTGCTGGGCCTGGCGCACGCTGTCGCCCAGGGCCGTGACGCACAGCACGCGCCCGCCGCTGGTGTGCGGCACGCCCTCTTTCAGCTCGGTGCCGGCATGGAAGACCATGGCGTCGTCCTGGTCCTGCGGCAGGCCGGTGATGGCATCGCCCTTGCGCGGCGCCTCGGGGTAGCCGTGCGCGGCCATCACCACGCCCAGCGCGGTGCGGCGGTCCCACTGCAGCTCCACCTGGTCGAGCTTGCCGTCGACGGCGGCGCCAAGCAGCTCGCACAGGTCGCTCTTGAGGCGCATCAGGATGGGCTGGGTTTCGGGGTCGCCCATGCGGCAATTGAATTCCAGCGTCTTGGGCTGGCCCTGGGCGTCGATCATCAGCCCGGCGTACAGGAAGCCGGTGAAAGGGATGCCGTCCTTTTCCATGCCCCGGATGGTGGGCAGGATGATTTCGCGCATGGCGCGGGCGTGCACGTCGGCCGTGACCACGGGGGCAGGCGAATAGGCGCCCATGCCGCCCGTGTTGGGGCCCTGGTCGCCGTCCTGCAGGCGCTTGTGGTCCTGGCTGGTGGCCAGCGCGGCAACGTTCTTGCCGTCACACAGCACGATGAAGCTGGCCTCCTCGCCTTCGAGGAATTCCTCGATGACGACGCGCGCGCCGCCTTCGTTGTGCACCGCGCCGTATTTGTTGTCCACCAGCATGAAATCCACGGCATCGTGGGCCTCCTGCAGATCCATGGCCACCACCACGCCCTTGCCCGCCGCCAGGCCGTCGGCCTTGATGACGATGGGCGCGCCCAGGCGGTCCACAAAAGCGTGGGCGGCCGCCGGATCGGTGAAGGTGTCGTAGTCGGCCGTGGGAATGCCGTGGCGGCGCATGAAGGCCTTGGAGAAGGCCTTGGAGCTCTCCAGCTGCGCGGCAGCCTTGGTGGGGCCGAAGATGCGCAGGCCGTGGGCACGGAACTCATCGACCACCCCTGCGGCCAGCGGCGCCTCGGGGCCGACGACGGTCAACGCGATCTTTTCCTGCTGCGCCCATTCGCGCAGCGCGCGCACGTCGGTGATGGCAATGTTGTCGAGCTGGCTGGAAAGCGCCGTGCCGCCGTTGCCGGGCGCCACATAGACGCGCGTGACCTTGGGCGACTGGCTGAGCTTCCAGGCGATGGCATGTTCGCGGCCGCCGCCGCCAATGACAAGTACTTTCATTTTCTCGCCTGACTCAGAGGGCCGCGTTGTGAAAGACTTCCTGCACGTCGTCGAGGTCTTCGAGCACGTCCAGGAGTTTCTGCATGCGCTCGGCGTCGTCGCCGGCCAGCTCGATGGTGACGTCCGGACGCATGGTGACACCGGCCTCGGCAGGTTCCAGGCCCGCGGCCTGCAACGCATTCTTCACGGCCTCGAACTCGGTCGGCGCGGTCAGCACCTCGATGGCGCCATCATCGTCGGTCACCACATCATCGGCACCGGCTTCCAGGGCCAGCTCCATCACCTTGTCCTCATCGGTGCCCGGCGCGAATACCAGCTGCCCCACATGCTTGAACTGGAACGCCACCGAACCTTCGGTGCCCATGTTGCCGCCATGCTTGCTGAAGGCGTGGCGCACTTCGGCCACGGTGCGTACGCGGTTGTCGGTCATGGTGTCGACGATGATGGCTGCGCCGCCGATGCCGTAGCCCTCGTAGCGGATTTCTTCGTAGTTCGCGCCTTCGAGCGTGCCCGAGGCCTTGTCGATGTTGTATTTGATGCGGTCGGCCGGCATGTTGGCCGCCTTGGCTTTGTCCACCGCCAGGCGCAGGCGGGGGTTGGCTGACAGGTCGCCCCCGCCGGCACGCGCCGCCACGGTGATCTCGCGGATGATGCGCGTCCAGATCTTGCCGCGCTTTTCATCCTGGCGCCCCTTGCGGTGCTGAATATTCGCCCATTTGCTATGACCTGCCATGGGAAGTCCTTTGTATTGATTTAATCTACTGTGCGCGATTTTACTTTTGCCTGCACTGCTACCCCCGAGGAAACCCGAAATGGCCGAACCCCTGCTGATTGCCAAGCACGACACCACAGAATGCCACCTGCTGCCCGGGCTGGCCAATCGCCACGGCCTGATCACGGGGGCCACAGGCACGGGAAAGACGGTCACATTGCAAACGCTGGCCGAGAATTTCTCGCGCATTGGCGTGCCGGTGTTCATGGCCGACGTCAAGGGCGACCTTACCGGCGCCAGTCAGCCAGGCACCGTCAGCGACAAGCTGGCCGCCGTGCTCAAAGAGCGTGGACTGGAGCTGCCCGCGCCCGGCGCCTGCCCCACCACGCTGTGGGACGTATTCGGCGAGCAGGGCCACCCGGTGCGCGCCACGGTATCGGACATGGGGCCGCTGCTGCTGGGCCGCATGCTCAACCTGAACGAGACGCAGCTGGGCGTGCTCAACCTCGTCTTCAAGATCGCCGACGACAACGGCCTGCTGCTGCTGGACCTGAAGGACCTGCGCGCCATGCTGCAGTATGTGGGCGACAACGCGAAGGAGTTCACCACCGCATACGGCAACATCAGCGCCGCCAGCGTGGGCGCCATCCAGCGCGGGCTGCTGCAGATCGAGCAGCAGGGCGGCACGCAGTTCTTTGGCGAGCCCATGCTCGACATCCAGGACTTCATGCAGACGGTGGACGGCCAGGGCGTGATCAACATCCTGGCAGCCGACAAGCTGATGAACGCACCGCGCCTGTACGCCACCTTCCTGCTGTGGATGCTGTCCGAGCTGTTCGAACAGCTTCCCGAGATCGGCGACCCCGAGAAGCCCAAGCTGGTCTTCTTCTTCGACGAAGCCCACCTGCTGTTCAACGAGGCGCCCAAGGTGCTGGTCGAGCGCATCGAGCTGGTGGTGCGCCTGGTGCGCTCCAAGGGCGTGGGGGTGTACTTCGTGACGCAGAACCCGCTCGATATTCCCGACAGCGTGCTGGCCCAATTGGGCAACCGCGTGCAACACGCCCTGCGCGCCTTCACCCCACGCGACCAGAAGGCCGTGAAGGCCACGGCCGCCACCATGCGGCAAAAGCCGGGGCTGGACATCGAAACCGCCATCACCGAGCTGGCCGTGGGCGAGGCGCTGGTGAGTTTTCTGGATGCCAAGGGCCGGCCCAGCGTGACCGAGCGGGTGTATATCCTGCTCCCGGGCAGCCAGCTTGGGCCCATCACGCCGCAGCAGCGCCAGAGCCTGATGGCGGGCTCGCTGGTGGCCGGCGTGTACGAAAAAACCGTGGACCGCGAGTCTGCCTACGAAAAACTCAAGGACCGCACCGCAGCAGCAGCTACGGCCCCGGCAGGCAAGGCCAACGGCACGGCAGCCCCACCCGCAGAAGAAGGCGGCGGCATGCTCGGCGGCCTGAACGATGTGCTGTTTGGTTCCACCGGCCCGCGCGGCGGCAGGCGCGACGGGCTGGCCCAGACCATGGCCAAGTCCGCCGTGCGCACCATGGGCACCACGCTGGGGCGCGAAATCCTGCGGGGCGTGCTGGGCAGCGTCTTCGGCGGTCGCAAACGCTGAGAACCGGGTGCCAACGCCATGATGGCCACCTCGCGCGCGGCACCCACCATGACCGGCTTTGAAGCCGTGCTGCTCCGGCTTTCCGGCGTTCTGATCCCCGCGGCCCTGGCCCCCTGGGCCGTGGCCCTGGGGGGCGTCCTGGCGGGCTGGTGGCAACCCGAAGGGCGCTGGGCCGTCTACCTCGCGGGGACCGCGCTGGCCGTGGCGGGCGCCCGGCGCTGGACGCTGGCCGTGCGCGAACGCTTTGTGCGCGAAGCCGCACTGCCCCAGCTCCTCAAGCGCAAACTGCGCGAGATCTACCCCCTCCTCGCCCCCAAGGACGCCGACCTGGTCGAGCGCGGACTGCGCCAGTTCTTCCTGGCCTGCCTGCGCAGCCACGGGTATTTCGTGGCCATGCCCTCGCGGGCCGTGGACGCGCTGTGGAGCGCCTTCTGCCAGTCACCCCAGGCCTATCAAGACTGGTGCCAGAGCGCGCTGGGGTACGTCCCGGAACATTCGGCCGCCCAGGTCCTGGGCCGGAAGGCCCACCACAACGATGGGCTGCGGCGCGCCTGGTACTGGGCCTGCCGGGATGAAGCCATCGACCCCCGCAGGCCCAGCCGCCTGCCCCTGCTGTTTGCGCTGGACGCCAAGCTGGCCATTCCCGACGGTTTTCACTATGCGCCCGACACTGCAGCGATGGCCCCTGCCGGGCGGCTTCCCCCTTCCGGGGTGCTGCACTTTGGCACCGATTTTTCCGCCAGCAACCATTGCGGAGGTTTCCAGGATTTTGGGGGCGCCGAGCCGCCAGGCAGCGCGGCCAATGCCAGCGACAGCAGTGATGGCGGTGACGCAAGCTCTGGCGACGGTGGCGATTGAGGCATCAAAATCAATAGCTGCCAGCGTAGTATTTACAAGCGCCGCAGGGTATTTTTTTGCTAAATTCAACGACCCGGCCTAAGATGATCCGACCGCGTATCGCCTTCGCCTGAGGACACTGCCATGCCCCCCCTGCCCGACCTGATTGCACCCACCGCCCACGACGTGGTGGAAGCGGCCCACAAGCTCAAAGGCATTGCGCACCGCACACCGGTGCTGCGCTCCAACTCCATCGATGAAATGCTGGGCGCGCAGCTGTTCTTCAAATGCGAGAACCTGCAGCGCACGGGCGCCTTCAAGTTCCGGGGAGCCTTCAATGCCCTGGCCCAGCTGGACGAAGACCAGCGCGAGCGCGGTGTCATCACGTTTTCCGCAGGCAACCATGCCCAGGCCATCGCATTGGCCGCGCGCCTGCTGGACATGCCGGCCCTGGTGCTCATGCCCGACGATGCCCCCGCATCCAAGATGGCCGCCACGCGCGAATACGGCGCCCAGGTGCTGACCTACGACCCCGTGACCGAAGACCGTGAAACCATTTGCCAGCGCCTGGCGCTGGAGCGCGGCATGCTGCTGGTGCCGCCCTCCGAAAACCGCCACGTGATCGCCGGGCAAGGCACGGCTGCACTCGAATTACTGGAAGAGGTGCCCCGGCTGGACTACCTTTTTGTCGGCGTGGGCGGCGGCGGTCTGCTGGCGGGCAGCCTGCTGGCCACCCAGGCCGCGGCCCCGCTGTGCCGCGTGTATGGCGTAGAGCCCGAGGTGGCCAACGACGGCCAGCAGTCGCTGCGCGCCGGGCACATCGTGCGCATTGCGTTGCCGCGCAGCACCATTGCCGACGGCGCACTCGCGCAGGCGCTCGGGCCCATGGTGTTCGACATCGCCCAGCGGGAGGCCGAGGGCATCGTCACCGCCAGCGACGAGCAACTGGTGCAGGCCATGCGTTTCTTTGCACAGCGCATGAAGATCGTGGTGGAGCCCACAGGCGCCCTTGCCCTGGCAGGGGCCTGGCATGGCGGCATGGATGTGCGCGGCTCCCGCGTGGGCATCATCATCAGCGGCGGCAATGTGGATCTGCCGCGCTACGCCCGCTTTCTGGCAGACTGAGAGCCCTTGTTTCCGACCATTACACATCTTTCATGAGCAACGTCCACCTCATCGACCACCCCCTGGTGCAACACAAGCTGACCCTGATGCGCCGCAAGGACGCCAGCACCAACAGCTTTCGCCGCATGCTGGGCGAGCTCAGCACGCTGATGGCCTACGAGGTCACTCGCGACATGCCGCTGCAGGACATTGAAATCGAAACCCCGCTGGAGACCATGACCGGCAAGGTCATCGACGGCAAAAAACTCGTGCTGGTGTCCATCCTGCGGGCGGGCAACGGCTTTCTGGACGGCATGCTCAACGTGGTGCCCGGCGCGCGGGTGGGCCACATCGGCCTGTACCGCGACCCAGCCACACTGCAGCCGGTGGAGTACTACTTCAAGATGCCGTCCGAGATGGACGAGCGCGACATCATCGTCGTGGATCCCATGCTGGCCACCGGCAACTCAGCGGCCGCCGCCATCGACCGGCTCAAGAAACTCCACCCCCGCTCCATCAAGTTCGTCTGCCTGCTGGCCGCACCCGAAGGCATTGCCACCATGCAGAAGGCGCACCCGGATGTCCCCATCTACACGGCGGCCATCGACCGGGAGCTGAACGACCACGGCTACATCCTGCCTGGATTGGGGGATGCGGGCGACCGCATCTTCGGCACCAAATAGGACCACTATTCACCCGGCATCTGACGCGAACTCACCGCTGTAGCGAAACACCTGCCCCAGCAACGGATGAGTAAGCCGGAAATCCATAGCAAAACGGTTGGCCCCCGTGCCACGCTCCTCAATGGTGGTGTGGCCTAGCGCCAGCCATTCGGGGATGGGCAGCAGCCAACGGCCAAGCCGGACCACGAAGCGCACGCCGTGGTAGAGCAAGCGGCCACCCCGCACTTCGACGGCCATTTGCAGCCCCAGCCACGGATTGACGTACTCGATGAGCTGGTTGTCACCGTGCAACACCCAAAAACTGTTGAACTGCGCCACGGGACCATTCGGAAACTGCAGCGTACGGAGCCAAACCTGGCGCTTGCCCACCACGGTCTTCACCACCGTGGTGGGCACTTGGCGCCCCTTGTGCTGCACCAGCGCGCCCATCTTGCCCAGCACCCACAGGAACGGCCGCATGAACGCTGGAAATTCCACATCCATGTGCCCGATATCGGTGGTCGTGCCCTCAGCGTAATGGGCTTGAAGCCCAGGCGGCAGCTGCTCCCAGGCATCGCCCAAAGCTTCCTGCATAAGGCTTTTGTTCACGATGCCACTCCTGGAATATGTTTGAAAACCATCAACACAACGACGGCCACCATGGCGGCGAACGCGGGAATACCCAGCCAGAACCACGCACGCGCCATGCGCCAGTAAAGGGGCGGCAGGGGCAACTTCCGGTCGGCGGCATCTTCGGCAATGCGCCGCATCCGGATTTGCAACCCAACCACTGGCAGCCAGCAAGCGCCCGCCAGGAGATACAGGCCCAGGCTCACTACAACCCACGGCGTCGAAAGCGGTATGCCAGCCAGATGCAGCATCCACAGGCCGCTTGCTGGTTGAAAAATGACCGTGGGCGTGGTGAACAACCAGTCCGCCAGCACCACATGGCGGTTGGTTACGGCAATGTGCGTTACGTTGCCGCTGCGGTCCGCCATCCATTTATAAAAGGCGCTGCCCAGGCCCGTTCCGAACAGCAGCACCATGCTCAGAATGTGCAATGTCTTGAGTGTGGTGTAGCCCATCATGATGGCACTCCTTGCGGATCACAGGGCGATGCGGCGTCCGAAAAGAACAGGGCCGGGCGCACCGGCGAGGACGCACGTCCCAGAAAGGCAACCAAGGGGTTGGGGTCTGCCCAGCAGCCTTTCTGGAGCATGCGCAAGTTCTCCGGTTGCGCCATGGGCAAAACATACCGCAGCCCGTAAGAAGCCGCCAGGGCCAGCGGGAATGGCACCGGCAACAGCCCCGTTCGCGGTTTACCCTGGGCAAGGCGCATGGTTTGCAGCCACTCTGCAAACGCCATGCACTGCGGCCCCACGATGTCCAGCGTCTGGGGCGTAGCGTCAGGATCCAGGCTGCGCAGCACGGCAGCCACTACGTCGCTGATATGCACCGGCTGCAGCATCTGCTGCCCATCACCGAGCACCGGGATCAGCGGCCATGCCGCCACGCGCATGAACAGTGCGGCACTTTGGCCGCCCGGCCCGTACACCAGCGAAGGCCGCAGAACAAACCCGTCCAGATCCAGACTGCGCAGGCAGTCATCGGCGGCGCGTTTGCTCAGGTGGTAAGCGGAAAACGCTGTACCGTCTGCACCCAGCGCAGATATTTGCACCACCTTGCGAAGCTTTGCAGCGGCGCAGGCGCGAAACAATGCCATGGGTGCCTGCGCGTGCAAGGCGGTAAACTTTTGCGTGCGGGTCTCGGCAATGATGCCTACGCAGTTGATCACAGCGTCCACTCCACGCAGCAGCGCGGTCCAATCCGCCTCGGCTTGCATGCGCGAGAAGTCCATTCCGTGGCGGCGCGACACGGGCCGCACCTGGTGACCGGCGCTGCCTAGCGCCCTGGCGATGTGGCGCCCGAGGAAGCCGTCTGCACCCGTGAGCAGGATGTTCATACGGCCCCCTTGGACATCGGCGCCGCAGAAACAAACTGCCCCATCCGCTTGCCCACAGCGCGCAACGCCAACAACAAACCACCCAGGGATGCGAGCAGTGCGAAACGCAGCTTGTCCTGCGGTGGCCAGGCAGGCGTGACGAACTCCATCGCCAACACCAGCACCAGCGGGGCAATCACGAGCATGGTTTGGGCGTAGCGCAACCAAAAGTCCGCAGCAGCTCGGTCTGGGCAGGTGATTTCCAATGTGTGCGCCAAGGGGCGCGAAAGCGCTGCGAGAACTGCCGCACTTGCGGCCAGGCTAACGAGGGCTTGCGCGCCCAGTAAAACAACCGGATTCATGAAAAGCTCCTTGGCAGTGAATGGAGCCCACAGTGTTTCCAATTAGGCGCAAAAATGTTTTCAATGCTATCAATTCGGAACAAACTCGAGTTCCAGAAAGATCCTTTTGGAGAAAACCGATCCTCAGAACGCTCAAAACGCCTTCGCTTTCCTGCGCGCTTGCAGCTTTCGATACTGGCCCGGCGTCGTGCCCTCGATCTCACGGAAAGCCTCATAGAAGTTCGACTGCGAGGTAAAGCCGACGCTTAGCCCTACTGACAACACGGAAGCCGACGGTTCGGCGCACAACATGGTTTTTGCCGCATCCACGCGCTGCTCACGCAGGTACCGCGAAAACCCTTTGCCCAGACGGGTGTTGATCAGTTCAGACAGTTGGTGCGTGCTCAGGCCCAGCTTCTCTGAAAGACGCGGGAGGCTGAGGTCTGAATCTGCATACAGCCGATCGCCCTGCATCAGCAGGGTGAGCTGGTTCAAGGCCGCCTCGCAATCGACGTTGTTCAAAGTAGTACTGGCATAGCTGGCTTGCACGGTTTGCCGCACCTCTTCTGGCAGCGCTGGCCGCAACTCCAGGGTGATCTGCACCAGAAGGAACGCAATGCCAATGGACGAGGCATACAGTGCAAAAAACAGCTTTCCCGGCAGCATGGTGTGGAACTGCCCCAGCAAGGCCACCCCGACGGCAATCATGAATACGCCCCCCAGCAAACCCATCTCTACCCGGTAGCCTGCCCGCTGCGCACGAAGTCGGTAGAGGCTGCGCGCCAGCCACACCAGGTAGACCGCGCCCAGCAAGAAGGCCAGCGGCAATGCCAGGCGCCACGGCAGCCACGCCGCCATGAACACGGGCAACGCGTGCCACCACCGCGCCGGGTGGGATTCCGCGCTCGTTTTCGGAGCCAACAAGGGCTGGCTAAACAAAAAGAAGGCGGGCGCTACCAAGAACAGCAGGACGCTGTACAGCCGGGTGTGCACCCCGTCGCCATCCCACTGCAGCCAGGCAAAGTGAAGCATCTGCAGCATGCCCAGTGCAAAGAGCAGCAGCCACCCCATCGCTCTTGAAAAACGCTGCTCCTGGTACCGACCTGCGCGGAAGTGGGTGAGCGCCAGGAATAAAGCGCTAAAAACCGAATAGCCAATCAGCAGGAGTGCAAGCGAAATCACAGCAAGGGTGGGTCAGAAGAGCACAAACCCGGCGCCTCCATGGAGCCGGACAAGGTCGGATTCTGTCACCACATCACAGGTGCTTCAGCTTGGCCCCCTTCATCAAGCCTTCAATCCTTGAAGCTGGGCGCCTGCTTGGTCATGTTGGCCGTCATCGCCGCAGCAAGGTCTTCACTCATCAGCATGGCGGCATTCCAGGTGGCGATGTAGTTCAGGCTATCGGCCACCGAGTGGTCGCGGGCGTAGGTGATCATTTCCTTGGTACCGCGAATTGACAAGGGTGACTTGGCGGCAATGGTGGCCGCAATCTCCTGCACTCCCGCATACAGGGCGTCCCGCGATTCGAACACGCGGTTGACCAGGCCTATTTCTTTCGCTTCGGCAGCATCGAACTTGCGGCCCGTGTAGGCCAGTTCGCGCGTGATGCCCTCGCCCACCAGCTTGGGCAGGCGCTGCAGCGTGCCGACGTCGGCCGTCATGCCGATGTCGATTTCCTTGATGGTGAAGTAGGCGTCGCTGCTCGCATAGCGCATGTCGGCACAGGTGATGAGGTCGATACCGCCGCCCACGCAGGCGCCATGGATGGCGGCCAGCACGGGTTTGCGGCAGCGCTCCAGGCTGGTGAGCGTGTCCTGCATGTCGAGGATGACGCGGCGCAGCGCCTCGCGCGTGCGGCCGTCGCAGTCGTTCTGGATCTGCGGGCCCAGGCCCATCATCATTTGCAGGTCGATGCCGGCGGTGAAGAGCTTGCCCTCCCCCTGCAGCACGGCCACGCGCGCCTCGGGGGTGGCGTCCACCCACTGGAAGGCCTGGCGAATTTCCTGCCACATGGCGGCGTTCATGGCGTTGGCCTTGTCCGGGCGGTTCAGGCGCACGGTGGCGATGTGGTCTTGCAGAGAGACGGCGAGTGTTTCGAATTGCATGGAAACCTCCATTTTTCAAGTGTTTTTGGCCTCTAGCGCTTATTTGGTGGGCGCTAGCAGCTATCAATTCAGTAGTATTTTCGTTAAGCCTTGGCGCCCTTCATAGCCGCCAGATACGGCGCCAGGCGCTTGGCCATTTCGTCGCCCAGGGCCTGCAGGCCGCTCATGGGGCGCACCATGACCTCGAAGTCAACGATCTTGCCTTCATCGTCGAACTGGATCATGTCGATGCCTTTGAGCTCTTTGCCATGGACCTTGGCACTGAACTCCAGCACCACGCTCTTGCCGTCGGCACTGGCCATTTCGCGGTGGTAGACAAAGTCTTCGAACACCTTCGCCACAGTGCCCAGGATCAGTTGCACCGCCTGGGCGCTCGGGTACGGTGTGTGTGCCATGGGCGAGCGGAAGACCGCCTTGGGGTGCAGGATGGAGGCCAGTTCGGCCTGGTTGCCGTGGGGCACCATCTCATGCCATTTCGCCAGGCTCTCGGCGACACGGGGCTGCAGCATCTGCGCAAAACCCTTGGTCTGCGGGGCGTCTTCCTTCTTCGCAGAAGGGTCCAGGCGCAACGCCAGTTCGGTCCCCTGCTTGATGGCGCGCTTGGCATCGAGCTCCACGGCCTTGTCGGCGCCGCCGATCAGGTGCACGGTGCAGCCCGCCGCCTCCAGTTCGGCCTGCAGCGCGCGCTGCGGGTCCTGTCCGGCGCAGAGAATGACGTTGTCCACCGGCAGCACGCTGTCCTTGCCGTCCACGGTAATGTGCAGACCGGCGTCGTCCACCTTGCGGTACTGCACCCCAGGAATCATCTCGACCTGGCGGTTCTTGAGCGAGGTGCGGTGGATCCAGCCCGTGGTCTTGCCCAGGCCCTCGCCCACCTTGCTGGTCTTGCGCTGCAGCAGGTAGATCTTGCGGGGAATCTCGCCCAGATAAGCTTCTTGCAGGCCGCCCCGGTTCGCACCCGTGGTGTCCACACCCCATTCGGCAAAGAATTTGGCCTTGTCAAGGCTGGGGCTCACGCCCTCGTGCAGCAGGTATTCGGAGACATCAAAACCAATGCCACCGGCGCCGATCACCGCCACGGTCTTGCCCACCGGCTTTTTGTCCCGCAGCACGTCCAGGTAGCCCAGTACCTTGGGGTGGTCAACGCCGTCAATCTCCGGCACGCGCGGCACGATGCCGGTGGCGAGCACCACCTGCTGGAAGCCTTCCGCCACCAGGTCCTGCGCCGCCACTGTGCGGCCCAGCACCAGCTTGACGCCGGTCAGCTCGATCTGCTTGCCGAAATAGCGCAGCGTTTCGTAAAACTCCTCCTTGCCCGGCACCTGCTTGGCCACGTTGAACTGGCCGCCGATCTCGGACGCCGCGTCAAACAGCGTGACATCCAGCCCGCGGCGTGCCGCCTCGGTGGCAAACGCCAGGCCCGCAGGGCCCGCGCCCACCACGGCGACGCGCTCCTTGCGGGAAAGAGGCTGCATCACCAGAATGGTTTCGTGGCAGGCGCGCGGATTCACCAGGCAGGAGGTGATCTTGCCGGCAAAAGTGTGGTCCAGGCAGGCCTGGTTACAGCCAATGCAGGTGTTGATCTGGTCCGACAGGCCAGCAGCGGCCTTGTTGACGAACTCGGGGTCGGCCAGGAACGGCCGCGCCATGCTCACCATGTCGGCCATGCCATCCTGCAGGATCTGCTCGGCCACCTCGGGCGTGTTGATGCGGTTGGTGGCCACCAGCGGTATGCCCACCTTGCCCTTGAGCTGCTGCGTGACCCAGGCAAAGGCACCGCGCGGCACCTTGGTGGCAATGGTGGGAATGCGCGCCTCGTGCCAGCCGATGCCAGTGTTCAAAATGGTGACACCGGCTTGCTCGAGTGACTGGGCCAGTTGCACCACTTCTTCGTGGGTAGAGCCACCTTCGACCAGATCGAGCATGGACAGGCGGAAGATGATGATGAAGTTGGCACCCACAAGCTCACGGGTGCGGCGCACGATTTCCAGCGGGAAGCGAATACGGTTCTCATAACTGCCGCCGTACTCGTCATCGCGCTGGTTGGTCTGTGCGGCAATGAATTCGTTGATCAGGTAGCCCTCGGAGCCCATGATCTCCACGCCGTCGTAACCCGCGCCTTGTGCCAACACAGCCGCGTTGGCATAGTCCTCGACCGTTTGCTTGATTTCTTCGGTGCTCAGCGCATGCGGGCGGAAGGGGCTGATGGGCGCTTTCAAGGCACTGGGCGCCACGAGTTCGGGGTGGTAGGCGTAGCGGCCAAAGTGCAGGATCTGCATGCAGATTTTGCCGCCTGCCTCGTGCACGGCCTGCGTCACCACCTTGTGCTTGTCGGCCTCTTCTTGCGTGGTCATGGCAGCGCCACCCGGCATGGGTCGAGCGCGCTCGTTGGGCGCGATGCCGCCGGTCACGATCAGGCCCACACCTCCGCGCGCGCGCTCGGCATAAAAGGCCGCCATGCGGGCAAATCCGTCTTTCGCCTCTTCCAGGCCCACGTGCATGGAACCCATGAGCACACGGTTCTTGAGAGTGGTGAAGCCCAGGTCGAGGGGCGCGAGCATGTGGGGATAAGTGGTCATCGCGAATTCCTTGTGGAGAGAGAAAGCCAGTCGTCTATGCAACCAGTTGCACAAAAGTGTACGGGCGTTCTTTTATTTATGCAACCAGGTGCATAGTATTTCTGGGGTCGCTACACTTTGCCCATGTCTCTGGCCCATGCTGTTCTCACTTCCTTGCTGGAAAAACCCTCGTCTGGCTACGATCTGGCACGGCGTTTCGACAAGTCCATCGGCTATTTCTGGCACGCTACGCACCAGCAGATCTACCGTGAACTGGCCCGTATGGAGAGCGCAGGCTGGATTGCGAGCAGCATTCCCGCCGATGCAGGAAAAACCCGAAAGAAGGAATACCGCGTGCTGGAGGCGGGCCGCGCCGAGTTGGCGCGCTGGGCGGCGCAGTCCTCGCCGCCCATGGATTTGCGCGACGAATTCATGGTCAAGCTGCGTGCCGACGCGGTACTCACCGAAGTGGACCTGCGGCCGGAACTGGCCCGTCACCTCGCCCTTCACCAGGCAAGGCTGGCGCACTACCAAACCATTGAGGCACGTGATTTTCCAGCCGACCGTACGCTTTCACGCCACGCGCAAATCCAGCACATGATTCTGAAAAAAGGCATCCTGTACGAGCAAAACTCCATTGCATGGACGCTGGAGATGCTGGATGTTCTGGCGCAATTGGCGGCACGCAAAGTCAGTTCCACCCCATCAACAAAAAGGCCACCAAACCCCTAAGGGATTGGTGGCCTCACTGCGCGGCGCAGGCCCAAAAGCCTGCGCACGCATTGGAACGATCAATACACGTCGTGCTGCGTGTTGTTCACGTTGAAGTGGCCGGTAGGCGTGATCAGGCGTGGATCCTTGATGACGGCCTTGAGCTTGAGCGTCTTGTCGTCGACCACGACGATGGCGCTCTGCTTGTCCTTGGCGCTCCAGACGGAGAACCAGACTTCGTCACCGGCCTTGTTGAACTCAGGCTGCACCACACGCTTGGCACCACCGTCGTCTGCCAGACCGGCCCACTCGGCGATCGGCAGCGTGACGTAACCCTTGTCCAGGTTCTTGATGTCAAACACCACGACCGACTGCGACAGTTTGGGATCGGGGTTCAAAGGCGTATCCGAGTACAGGTGGTTGGACTTGGGATGGCTCTTGATGAACAGAGCGCCGCCGCCAGGACCCGTCAGCTTGGCCACTTCCTTGAAGGCGTACTGCTTGTTCTTCTTGGGGTCGGTACCAATCAGCGAGATGGTTTCGTCGCCCAGGTGGCCGGTAGCCCACACAGGACCAAACTTCGGATGGACGAAGTTGGCACCACGGCCGGGATGGGGAATCTTGCCCACATCGACGATGGCGGCCAGCTTGTCTTCTTTCAGGTCAAACACCGAAATCTTGTTGCTGTTGTTGGCAGCCACCATGAAGTAGCGCTTGGTCGA
>JAMLIQ010000033.1 GCA_023954095.1 Burkholderiaceae bacterium
TGAAAACTGCAACTGAGGGGCTGCGCCATGCCCCAGGACTTCGAAGACTCCGCCTACGCCCGCGCCAGCCTGCACCGTGCCCTGCATGCCCGCAAGATGCGCCGCCGCTGGCAGCAACTGGTGGGCATCCTGCTGCTGCTGGCGGGGTACATGAGCCTGGCCGTCTCGGCGGACTCTGCCACCGAATGGCTGCTGCTGCGGGTGGTGGGCGGTTTTGTGCTGCTGTTTGTCGGATTTGCCGTGGCCATTGGCCCCACGGTGGCCGGTTTGCTGGGGGACCATGACTGAGCCGGTGCACAACCCGACTGCCCAGGCTGGCGCAGGGCCCGAAGGGGTGCGTTGCCCCTTGCTGTGGGTGGAGGACGACCCGGTGCTCTCGGACTGGGTGGCGCAGTCGCTGCAGGACGATGGCTGGCCGGTGCTGATTGCGCACGATCGCCCGCAAGCGCTTCAAAAACAAGAGCGCGAAGTACCCAAGAATATTGCCTGCGTAGCCATCTTGGACATGGGGCTGCCGCCAACGCCCGGCCGTCCCGACGAAGGCCTGCGCCTGCTGGCCGAGCTGGTGGGGCAGTGGCCCCTGCTGCATGCCATTGTGCTGACCGGCCAGAGCGAAGCCGCCGTCGGCCGCCAGGCGGTACATGCCGGGGCTTTTGATTTTCTGGCCAAGCCGGTGGGCATGGCCGCCCTGCGGCAGGCGCTGCAGCGTGCGGCGTGGTTTGCGCAGCGCCAGCAGGAGCTGCTGGCGCAGGGCCGCCTGCATCTTTCGGTGTCGGCCGAACTGTCGGAAGGCGTGCGCGAGGCCAGCGACCAGGTGGCCGAACAGCTCATCCGCCATGTGCTGGGCTGCAATGGTTTCAATGTGACGGCGGCAGCGCGCACGCTGGGCCTGGAGCGCGAGCAGCTCTACTACCACCTCAAAAAATTCGGCATCCAGCGGCAGGCGTCCACCGATACGCCCGACGGTACGCCATGAGCCTGTTGCCCTGGCTACTGGTGGCACTGGGCCTGGTTCTGCTGCTGGCCGCCTGGGCTGTGTGGCACCGGGGGCGGCGCATCAGCCGCTGCATTGCCCAACTGCTGGCATTGCCCGCCGACATGCACCCGCTGCGCTGGCCCGACCGCGCCCGCCCGGTGCTTCAGCAGGCGGGCATTGCCGGCTTGCATTGGCAGGGCCAGTGGTTTGGCGATGCGGTACAGGGGCAATGGGGCGAGCCCCCAGCGCCCAATTGGCCCAGCCAGACCTTGCAGGCCGGGCCGGACTGCCAGATCGAGCTGCGCTGGGCCGATGTGGCCCGTACCGACGAGGCCCGTGGCCTGGCCCTGGCCGTGGTGGATGTATTTGCCCAGACCTGGCTCTCGCGCATGCGCGAACGTACCCAGGCCGTGGCGGTGGCTCTGGCGCAGCGCGCCCATGTGCAGTTGTACTGGCAGCACGACATGCGCAACCTGGCGCAATGGGTGGGTCTGCTGGCCGAAGAATTTGGCGCAGCCACCCCCGAGCAGTTGCCGCGCCTGGCCCAGCGCCTGCAACGCCAGGCGCCATTGGCGCAGGCCCGGGCGCAAAAGCTGTTGCAGGCAACGCAGGCACCCGAGCCACCAGCGCCAAACGTGGATGTTGCGCCGGAAGACGGTGCCGCCGCAACGGCTGCCCCGAAGACGGACGTTCGCACCGTGCTGCGCAATGCGGCCGAACTGGCAGGCCTGTCCATGGAAGTGGAACTGGACGACGCCGTTCCGGGGGCCGGCCTGCACGGTGCGCTGCTGGTGAGCGACGCCGTAGCGCAAGCGCTGGAGCGGGCGCTGGACAATATCTTCTCCAACATCGCCCGTGATCCGGTGGCCCGCCATACAGCGCAGCCGTTGCGCTGCCTGTGCGCGGTGCACCAGGGCATGTTGCAGGGGCAATTGCACACCCCGGCGCTGTCGACCCCCTGGCCCCGGCGGGCGTTCGAGCCACTCAAATCACCCACCGGATCGGGCATGGGCTTGTACCAGGCGCGGCGCAGCCTGCGCGACGTGGGCGGCGACCTGCAGGCCCACGCTGTACAGGAAGGTGTGCAGTTTGGTTTGACGGTGCCGTTGGCTTCCGGACGAGGGCGTCAAGAAATTTGACTGTGCCTGAGCGTGCAGGGTGAACACAATGCAAGGCATAAGGCGACCATTGGGGTTGCCTGGTTCATGTGTCCAGGAGTCATTCATGAAATCATTGTCCATGCGCAGTTCGCGCCGCCGCGCACAGTCCGGCTTCACGCTGGTGGAAATCGCCATTGTTCTGGTCATCATCGGCCTGCTGCTGGGCGGTGTGCTCAAGGGGCAGGAGCTGATCGAGAACGGGCGTGTCAAGAGCGCTGCGGCCGACATGAATGGCATTACCGCTGCCTACAACAGCTACCTGGACCGCTACCGCAAGCTGCCGGGTGATGATGGCCCAGTTGCCACGCTGACGGCTCGTGGTGCCAGTTGGACCGGCATGGCAGCAGGTAACAACAATGGCATTGTCAATGTCACCGCTGCACAGGCGTTTACGGGCGGTGGCGAGGGCGCCACTTTCTTCCGGCACCTGCGTGCCACGGGATTCATCACGGGCAATCCCGCTGATGTGGGTGTGAACGCATTGCCTGTGAATGCTTGGGGTGGTCGCGTCGGCGTGGTGGCTACAACGGCTGTGCAAGGGCGGCCCGTGGCTCGCCTGCTTGTCTGCATGGGCAATGTGCCCGGAAAGGCGGCTGCCGCGCTGGATGTGCAGCTGGACGATGGCGTTCCGAACGGCGGCTCCTTCCGTGCCACGCAGGGTGCGAACAATGTGGTGCCTGGCGGTGCTGCAGCCGCTTACAGCGAAGATCAGACCTACACCGTCTGCCGCGAATTGGCGTGATGCCTTGGCGCGCCGTGGGCGGCGCCACACTCTAGAAAAGGCCTCTGGCGCAATGCGCCAGCGGCCTTTTTAACGGGTGCAGGATCTCTGCACAGGCACAAAAAAACCGCCGGGCTCACGCCGGGCGGTTTTTGGCAAGGAGCCTGGGCCGAAATTACTTCAGCTTCATTTCCTTGTATTCGACGTGCTTGCGTGCCTTGGGATCAAATTTCATGATCAGCATCTTTTCGGGCATCGTCTTCTTGTTCTTGGTCGTGGTGTAGAAGTGACCGGTACCCGCAGTGGATTCCAGCTTGATCTTGTCGCGTCCGCCTTTGCTTGCCATGGTGCTTCTCCTTAAGCCTGGCCACGTGCGCGCAGGTCTGCGAGCACGGAGTCGATGCCGTTCTTGTCGATCAGGCGCAGGGCAGCGCTGGAAACGCGCAGGCGCACCCAGCGGTTCTCGCTCTCGACCCAGAAACGGCGGTATTGCAGGTTCGGCAGGAACCGGCGCTTGGTTTTGTTGTTGGCGTGGGAAACATTGTTCCCGACCATGGGCTTCTTGCCCGTTACGTCGCAGACGCGTGCCATGAGGACACTCCGATACATATAACGGCTGCCTGCAAGGGCCTGTGGTTGTCAAAAACCGCGGCATGCCTGCAGCCTCACCTCGCCAGAAAGGGTGGCGGTAACCCGATTGCCGGTGGCCTTCATGGCCAGGGCCGCGCATTGCAAATGCGCAGCCCTTTTTGGCAAAGCCATGGATTATAGCGCGCTTCGCAGATCAGCTGCCTTGGTCGAGAAAGCGCTGGGCGTCCAGGGCGGCCATGCAGCCTGTGCCGGCGCTGGTGATGGCCTGGCGATAGATGTGGTCCTGCACGTCGCCTGCGGCAAAGATGCCGGGGACCGAGGTTTGCGTGGCAAAGCCCTTGAGCCCGCCACGGGTGACGATGTAGCCGCCTTCCATGTCCAGCTGGCCCTGGAAGATATCGGTGTTGGGCGCATGGCCAATGGCAATGAAGCAGCCTTGCAGCGCGATGTCCTGCGTCGAGCCGTCCTTGACATGCTTGATGCGGATGCCGGTGACGCCGGAATCATCACCCAGCACTTCGTCCAGCGTGTGGAAGGTCTTGAGCTCGATCTTGCCCGCGGCAACCTTCTCCATCATGTGGTCCACCAGGATGGGCTCGGCCGTGAACTTGTCGCGCCGGTGCACCAGCGTGACCTTGCTGGCGATGTTGGACAGGTACAGGGCTTCTTCCACGGCGGTATTGCCGCCGCCGACCACGCAGACATCCTGGTCCCGGTAGAAGAAGCCGTCGCAGGTGGCGCAGCCCGAAACGCCTTTGCCCATGAAGGCTTCCTCGGACGGCAGGCCCAGGTATTTGGCCGATGCGCCGGTTGCGATGATGAGGGCGTCGCAGGTGTACTGGCCGCTGTCGCCGGTGAGCGTGAAGGGCCGCTGGCTGAAGTCCACCTTGTTGATATGGTCGAAGATGATCTGCGTCTTGAAGCGCTCGGCGTGTTCCAGGAAACGCTGCATCAGCGCGGGGCCCTGCACGCCATGCACGTCGGCGGGCCAGTTGTCGACCTCGGTGGTGGTGGTGAGCTGTCCCCCCTGGGCCATGCCGGTGATCAGCACCGGGTTCAGGTTCGCGCGGGCCGCGTAGATGGCGGCGGTATAGCCTGCAGGGCCGGAGCCGAGGATGAGAACTTTGGCGTGTTGGGGGGAGGACATGGTAAAAGCTCGGGTTTGTGCGCCCACGGCGCATGAAAGAAGAAGGTGTCAGCCCATTTGGGGGATGAAGCTCCAAGTATCAACCAAGTGGCGGCAGGCACACCCAATTCCCGTTTCTGTCACGGAGATTGAAAAATCCAATGGCCGTCCGTGCCGACGGTTTTTTGCAAGGAGATGTTGCGATGGCGATGTTGTCGAATCTGGATCTGTTGCGCCGTGTTCCCCTTTTTTCCCGTTTGACGGTGGCGCAGGCCGAAGCCATTGGCAGCGCCGTGGTCAAGCGCCGCTTCAAGCGTGGCGAGGTGCTGGTGGAGCAGGGCCAGAAATCTGATGCGCTCTACCTGCTGCTGACCGGGCGTGCCCGTGTCACGGCGGCTGACAACCGCGGGCGCGAGGTGATTCTGGCCACGCTGGTGCAGGGCGACTACCTGGGCGAGATGAGCATCATTGACAACGAACCCCATAGCGCCACCGTGCGGGCCGAGGTGCAGACCGATGTGCTGCAGCTCGAGCGCGCAGAATTTACCCGCTGCCTGAGCGAGAACACCGCCATGTCTCTGGTGGTGATGCGCGGTCTGGTCAAGCGCCTGCGCCAGGCCGACCGCAAGATCGAGTCGCTGGCCTTGCTCGACGTGTACGGGCGGGTGGCCCACGCTCTGCTGGAGGAAGCCGAAACCGATGCCCACGGGCAGCAGGTGATTATGGGCAAGGTCTCGCGCCAGGACCTGGCCAAAACCATCGGCGCCTCGCGCGAGATGGTCAGCCGCGTGATGAAAGACCTGGAGACGCGGGGCTTCATCCAGACTCTGCCGTCCGGCGCAATGGTTTTGAAAAACCGCCTGGCGACACTCAGCTGATCCCCACCCAGGCGCCCTGCGCAGGCAGGGAATCATGGGGTAAGCTTCGCCCGCACGCTTATGACCTATTCCCTGAACACACTGAATGCATCTTCTGGCGACAAGTCCGCCGCACGCACCGTAGGGGCCCGTTTTGGCCATGAAATGGGGCTGGTGCTGGGCCTGTTGGCCCTGGTTTTCTGGTTGCTGGCCTTGTTGAGCTATTCGCCCATGGACCCCGCATGGTCGACCTCGGGCGTGGGCGGCGCCGTGTTGGTGCGTAACTGGGTGGGCCGCCTGGGGGCCTGGCTGGCCGACGGCAGTTATTTTGTGCTGGGCTTTTCCGTCTGGTGGTGTGTGGCGGCGGGGGTGCGCGCCTGGCTGTCGTCGCTCGCGCACTGGATGCGCGGGGGCGAAGTGCCGCCAGCCATTGCCGCCAGCCACCCGCTGGTGTGGCGGGCGCTTTTTTGGATGGGTCTGGTGTTGCTGCTGTGTGCCAGCACAGCGTTGGAGTGGTCGCGCCTGTACCGTTTCGAGGCGGCCTTGCCGGGCCACGCCGGCGGTGTGCTGGGGTATCTGGTGGGGCCCGCCAGCATGCGCTGGCTGGGTTTTACGGGCTCGGGCCTGGCCTGTATCGTGCTGGCCGTGTTGGGGGCTTCGCTGGTGTTTCGCTTTTCGTGGGGGCATGTCGCCGAAGGCTTGGGTGCCCGCATCGACGCACTGGTGCAGTCGGGCCGTTCCCGGCGCGAGGTGGCCAAAGACCTGGCCGAAGGCAAGCGCGCAGCCCGTGAGCGGGCCGAGGTGGTTTTCGAGGAGCGCGCCGAGATCGAGGTGCATCACCCGCAGCCGATCCAGATCATCGAACCCGTCCTGGTCGACGTGCCGCAAAGTGCGCGCGTGGTGAAGGAGCGCCAGAAACCGCTGTTCACCGACATGCCCGACAGCAGCCTGCCCCTGGTGGCGCTGCTCGACGGTGCGCAGCAACGCCAGGAAACGGTGTCGCCCGAAACGCTGGAGATGACCAGCCGCCTGATCGAGAAGAAGCTCAAGGACTTTGGCGTGGAAGTGCGCGTGGTGGCGGCCATGCCGGGCCCGGTGATCACGCGCTACGAGATTGAACCGGCGACGGGCGTCAAGGGCTCGCAGGTGGTGGGCCTGGCCAAGGACCTGGCGCGGTCCTTGAGCCTGGTCTCGATCCGCGTGGTGGAGACGATACCCGGCAAGAACTACATGGCGCTGGAACTGCCCAACGCCAAGCGCCAGACGATCAAGCTGAGCGAAATTTTGGGTTCACAGGTCTACCACGAGGCCAAATCCATGCTCACCATGGGCCTGGGCAA
The DNA here is from genome assembly GCA_023954095.1 of Burkholderiaceae bacterium. Taxonomy (GTDB): domain Bacteria; phylum Pseudomonadota; class Gammaproteobacteria; order Burkholderiales; family Burkholderiaceae_C; genus Simplicispira. The sequence goes on from JAMLIQ010000033.1 coordinate 6,772, forward strand.
GGACATCGTGGGCAACCCGGTGGTGGCTGACCTGGCCAAGATGCCGCATGTGCTGGTGGCGGGTACGACCGGCTCGGGCAAGTCGGTGGGGATCAACGCCATGATCCTGTCGCTGCTCTACAAGGCCGAGGCCAAGGACGTACGGCTTTTGATGATCGATCCCAAGATGCTGGAAATGTCGGTCTACGAAGGTATTCCGCACTTGCTGGCACCCGTGGTGACTGACATGAAGCAGGCTGCGCACGGGCTGAACTGGTGCGTGGGCGAGATGGAGCGCCGCTACAAGCTGATGTCCAAGCTGGGTGTGCGCAACCTGGCAGGCTACAACGTCAAGATCGACGAAGCCAAGGCGCGCGAGGAGTTCATCTACAACCCCTTCAGCCTCACGCCCGAAGAGCCCGAGCCTTTGCAGCGCCTGCCGCACATCGTGGTGGTGATCGATGAGCTGGCCGACCTGATGATGGTGGTGGGAAAGAAGATCGAAGAACTGATTGCGCGCCTGGCACAAAAGGCGCGGGCGGCAGGCATTCACCTTATTTTGGCCACGCAGCGCCCCAGCGTGGATGTGATTACCGGGCTGATCAAGGCCAATATTCCTACCCGCATCGCCTTTTCGGTGGGCTCCAAGATCGACAGCCGCACCATTCTGGACCAGATGGGTGCCGAAACCCTGTTGGGCATGGGCGACATGCTCTACATGGCCAGCGGTACCGGCCTGCCCATCCGCGTGCACGGCGCGTTCGTGTCGGACGAGGAAGTACACCGTGTCGTCAATTACCTCAAGCAGCAAGGGGAGCCGGACTACATCGAAGGGGTGCTTGAGGGGGGAACCGTGGACGGTGACGGCGATCTCAATGGCGAGGGCGGCGGCGAGGGGGGCGAAAAAGACCCCATGTACGACCAGGCTGTTGAAGTGGTGCTCAAGGACCGCAAGGCCAGCATTTCCTACGTGCAGCGCAAGCTGCGCATCGGCTACAACCGGTCGGCGCGCCTGCTCGAAGACATGGAAAAGGCTGGCCTGGTGAGCGCGCTGACCACCAGCGGCCAGCGCGAAGTGCTGGTGCCTGCACGCAGCGAGTAGCCAAGACCGGCACGGAGTTTTGATGAAACGTATTTTTGCTACTCTATTTATAGCTACTTTCGCACAACTGGCAAGCGCTGATGGCCTAAAAAGCCTTGAATCTTTCATGCAGGGAACCCAGGCCGCGCGGGCCGAATTCACCCAGGTGGTGACCACACCGGGCAAGGACGGCCAGCCTGCGCGCCAGAAGACGTCGAGCGGCAGCTTTGCGTTTCAGCGCCCGGGACGTTTCCGCTTTGACTACAGGAAGCCGTTTGAGCAGACCATCGTGGCAGACGGCACGAGCCTGTGGTTCTACGACGTCGATCTGAACCAGGTCACCCAGCGGCCCCAGGCGCAGGCCCTGGGCAGCACCCCTGCGGCCTTGCTGGCCTCGGCCCCTGACCTGCGGGACTTGCGCGCCGACTTTTCGCTCGAATCCGCGCCTGAGCGCGAGGGCCTGCAATGGGTGCTGGCCACACCCAAGTCCCGGGACGGGCAGCTGCAGAATGTGCGCGTGGGGTTGCGCGGCGACCAGTTGGAGGTGCTGGAGATACTCGATGGTTTTGGCCAGCGTTCAGTGATCCGCTTTGCCAACCTGCAGACCAACCCCCAACTGTCGGCTTCGACCTTTCAGTTCAAACCCCCTGCGGGAGCGGATGTGCTGAGGCAGTAGACGGATCAGGCCAGGCCCACCAACGCCAGGCCGATCGCGGCCGGTACGGCCTGGATGAACAGAATCTTGCGGCTGGCCGTGGCGGCGCCGAAGATGCCGGCAGCCAGCACGCACAGCAGGAAGAACACCTTGACCGGCTGCCCTGCATCACCGAGCCACAGCCCCCAGAACAGGCCTGCAGCAAGGAAGCCGTTGTAAAGCCCCTGGTTGGCCGCCAGCGCCTTGGTGGCCGTGGCCATTTCCTGGGTCATGCCAAAGGCGCGGCGTCCGGCGGGCTTGTCCCAGAGAAACATCTCCAGCACCAGGATGTAGACGTGGAGCAGGGCGATCAGGGTGATGACGGCGTTGGCGGCAAGGGACATGGTGGTGCATCCAGGGTGTGAAGGGTGCAGGATATCCGTGTCCGAAAAAACGTGCAGGGAGCCATCAGGCCAGCGCCTGCGTCACCCGTGTGCGCAGCTCCGGCAGCAGTTCCGCCTCGAACCACGGGTTCTGCCGCAGCCAGCCGTTGTTGCGCGGGCTGGGGTGCGGCAGGGCCAGCAAGGCAGGGCCGTGGTTGCGCCATTGGCGCACGGCGTCGGTGAGCGTGCCCCGGTGGTCCGGCAGATGCCAGGCCAGCGCGTACTGACCCAGCACCAGCGTCAGGCGCAGGTGAGGCAAATGGCCCAGCAGGGGCTGGCGCCAGGCCGGGGCGCATTCGGGGCGCGGCGGCAGATCGCCCGAGCGGCCCGTGCCGGGGTAGCAAAAACCCATGGGCAGGATAGCCACCTGGTGTGGGTCATAGAAGGTTGCGCGCGTGATACCCAGCCATGCGCGCAGGCGCTCGCCGCTGGCGTCGTCAAATGGCACGCCCGAGGCATGCACCTTGCGGCCCGGCGCCTGGCCCGCGATCAGGATGCGTGCGCTGGCATGGGCCTGCAATACCGGGCGCGGCCCGAGCGGCAGGTGTGCAGCGCACAACCGACAGGCGCGCACGCGGGTGAGCAGGGCGTCAAGCGGTTCAGTCGAGGTCACGGCGTGATCTGTGCCCCGGCCTCGGCCAGCAGCGCGCGCAGCACCGAACGGTGGCAGTGCGCTTCGTTCTCGCAGTAGCAACCGACCGAGAAATTGGTGTCCTGCGACATGCGGGCCAGCAGCGCCAGGGTGTGGCGGTTTTCGGGAGTGCCCATCTCGGCGCGGTACTTGCGTGCAAAGGCTGCCCACTCCTGGGGCGTGGCGGCGGCCTGGGCCTGCTTGACGGTCTCGGGGCTGGGCGCGAGGTTGGGATACCACACGTCATACCAGTCCTGCGCCGCGAATTGCTCTTTGGGAACGCCGCGCGGCGGGCGGCGCACGGTGCCGATGCGGGTACCCTCGCCGGGCGTGCGGGGGCTGCCGAGTTGAACGATGCGGACTGCCATGGGAAAACCTCCGTGGCGGCTATTCTGACCCAAGGAGGGCCGGGTGCGGCGGCAATTGCCCGCTACCATCGTGGCTACCGTGAAACCCTCCGCCATCCCCCACCAACCCTTGGCCGAGCGCCTGCGCCCGCGCCAGCTCTCCGAAGTCATCGGCCAACAGCATGTGCTGGGGCCGGGCATGCCGCTGCGCCTGGCGTTCGAGTCGGGTCGGCCGCACAGCTGCATCCTGTGGGGGCCGCCGGGCGTGGGTAAGACCACGATCGCACGGCTCATGGCCGATGCGTTCGATGCGCAGTTCATCAGCATCAGCGCGGTGCTGGGCGGCGTGAAGGACATCCGTGACGCCGTGCAGATGGCTGAAAGCGCGCGCGACGGCCTGATGCAGCAGCGCACCCTCGTTTTCGTGGACGAGGTGCACCGCTTCAACAAGAGCCAGCAGGATGCCTTTTTGCCGCATGTGGAAAGCGGGCTGTTCACCTTCATCGGGGCCACCACCGAGAACCCGTCGTTCGAGGTCAATTCGGCGCTGCTGTCGCGTGCGGCGGTGTATGTGCTGCAGCCGCTGTCCAGCGATGATTTGAAGCAAATTGTGGCTCTGGCGCAGGCACAGCAAGCGCTTCCAGCTATTGAAAACGAAGCAACTGGGCGCCTGGTGGCCTACGCTGATGGCGATGCCCGACGCCTGCTCAACACGCTGGAGACGCTGGAAATGGCGGCCGCGCAGGAGGGCCTGGCTGAAATCACCGATGCCTGGGTGCTCAAGGTATTGGGTGAGCGCATGCGCCGCTACGACAAGGGGGGCGAGCAGTTCTACGACACGATCAGCGCACTGCACAAATCGGTGCGCGGTTCCGACCCCGACGCCGCGCTGTACTGGCTGGTGCGCATGCTCGACGGCGGCGCCGATCCGCGGTATATGGCGCGACGCCTGGTGCGCATGGCCTCCGAGGATATTGGCCTGGCCGACCCGCGCGCGCTGCGCCTGGCGCTCGATTGCGCCGAGGTGTATGAGCGCCTGGGCAGCCCCGAGGGCGAACTGGCGCTGGCCGAATGCGTGGTCTATCTTGCCGTGGCGCCCAAATCCAATGCCGTCTACAAGGCCTACAACGCTGCGCGTGCCTTGGTAAAGCAGGACGGCACGCGCCCTGTGCCCCTGCACCTGCGCAATGCGCCGACCCAACTCATGAAAGACCTGGACTACGGCAAGGACTACCGGTACGCGCACGATGAACCCGGGGGATTTGCCGCGGGCGCAAGCTACTGGCCCGACGGTATGCAAAGCCCCGGCTTTTACCAGCCAGTGTCCCGCGGGCTGGAAATCCGCATCGGGGAGAGGCTGCAGGAACTGCGCGCGCGCAACGCCATGGCATCCTCTGATTGATAAGCCTGCACAGCAATAAGACGGGCTCCATAACTCGTTCTTATACATCGGGAACCTGCCTGATGGGGCAAAAACCCAAGGGAAAACCCCCCCGAAGGTGCCATGGTGGTTGGTTTGCAAGTGGCTACAATTCCGTCCTCAAACCCGCATGGCTGTATTCCCGGCGGGTTTTTTGCTAGATGGCAGGCGGGCTCAAAAGGCTGTACCGGTTCAGGTGCCTCCAGCGGGGACCCGTCACAAACGAAGGACTTTTCTTATGGAAATCTTGCTGCAGCAGATCATCAATGGTCTGGTTCTCGGCAGCATGTACGCCTTGATAGCCTTGGGCTACACCATGGTGTACGGCATTATTCAACTGATCAATTTCGCCCACGGTGAAGTGCTCATGATCGGTGCATTGACCAGTTGGAGCTGCATCGGAATGATGCAGGCCGCCATGCCCGGTGCACCGGGCTGGGTCATCCTGCTGCTGGCGACGCTCATCGCGTGCGTGGTGGCGGCGACGCTCAATTTCGTGATCGAAAAAGTGGCCTACCGGCCCCTGCGCAACAGCCCCCGGCTGGCGCCCCTGATCACGGCCATCGGCATGTCGATCCTGCTGCAGACGCTGGCCATGATCATCTGGAAGCCCAACTACAAGCCCTATCCCACGCTGCTGCCCAGTTCGCCCTTTGAGGTGGGCGGCGCCTACATCACGCCCACGCAGATCCTGATTCTGGGTGTGACGGCGGTGTCCCTGGCGCTGCTGATGTACCTGGTCAACCACACCAACCTGGGCCGCGCCATGCGTGCCACGGCGGAAAATCCCCGCGTGGCCTCGCTCATGGGCGTCAAGCCCGACATGGTGATTTCGGCCACCTTCATCATCGGCGCCATCCTGGCGGCCATTGCCGGCATCATGTATGCGTCCAATTACGGCACGGCGCAGCACACCATGGGCTTCCTGCCCGGTCTCAAGGCCTTTACAGCCGCCGTGTTCGGCGGCATTGGCAACCTGGCGGGCGCGGTGGTGGGCGGCATCCTGCTGGGGCTGATCGAGGCCATTGGTTCGGGCTACATCGGCACGCTCACGGGCGGACTGCTGGGCAGCCACTACACCGACATCTTTGCCTTCATCGTGCTCATCATCATCCTCACGCTGCGCCCCTCGGGCCTGCTGGGGGAGCGTGTGGCCGACCGTGCCTGAGGACCGCTTGCCATGACGAACAAAAAAACCATCCACTGGGTTCTGGGCGGCATCGCGCTGCTGATCCTCCCGCTTATTCTTCAGTCTTTCGGCAACGCCTGGGTGCGCATTGCCGACCTGGCGCTGCTGTACGTGCTGCTGGCCCTGGGCCTGAACATCGTGGTGGGCTATGCCGGCCTGCTGGATCTGGGCTACGTCGCCTTCTATGCCGTGGGCGCCTATCTTTTCGGCTTGCTGGCATCGCCCCACCTGGCCGACAACTTTGCGGCTGTTGCGGCGATGTTTCCCGAGGGCATGCACATCTCGCTGTGGCTGGTGATTCCCCTGGCCGCATTGCTGGCGGCATTCTTTGGCGCTTTGCTCGGTGCTCCTACGCTGAAGCTGCGGGGCGACTACCTGGCCATCGTCACGCTGGGGTTCGGTGAAATCATTCGTATTTTCCTGAACAACCTTGACCATCCCGCCAACCTGACCAACGGCCCCAAGGGCATTGGCCAGATCGACTCGGTCAAGGTGTTTGGCGTCAACCTGGGCAGAACGCTGGAAGTCTTTGGCTACGACATCAGTTCGGTCACGCTGTACTACTACCTGTTCCTGGTGCTGGTGCTGGTCAGCATCGTGATTTGCTACCGCCTGCAGGATTCGCGCATCGGCCGCGCCTGGATGGCCATCCGTGAAGACGAGATCGCCGCCAAGGCCATGGGCATCAACACCCGCAACCTGAAACTGATGGCCTTTGCCATGGGCGCCTCGTTTGGCGGTGTGTCGGGTGCGATGTTCGGTGCATTCCAGGGCTTTGTGTCGCCTGAGTCGTTCAGCCTGATGGAGTCGGTCATGATCGTCTCGATGGTGGTGCTGGGCGGTATCGGCCACATCCCGGGCGTGATTCTGGGCGCTGTCTTGCTCTCGGCCCTGCCCGAGGTGCTGCGCTATGTGGCCGGCCCGTTGCAGGCCATGACCGATGGGCGCCTGGACTCCGCTATCCTGCGCCAGTTGCTCATTGCCCTGGCCATGATCATCATCATGCTGCTGCGCCCCCGTGGTCTGTGGCCTGCGCCCGATCACGGCAAGAGCCTGACGCAGAAGACCTGAACACACCGCAGAAAGACAGAACATGGCAGAGAAATCCAAAGATGTGGTGCTGAAGGTTGCCGGCATTTCCAAGCGCTTCGGCGGCTTGCAGGCACTCTCCGATGTGGGCATCACCATTGAACGTGGTCAGGTCTATGGCCTGATCGGTCCGAACGGCGCCGGCAAGACGACGTTTTTCAACGTGATCACCGGCCTCTATACGCCCGATAGCGGCACGTTTGAACTGGCGGGCAAACCCTACGAACCGACAGCTGTGCACGAAGTGGCCAAGGCCGGTATTGCCCGTACCTTCCAGAACATTCGCCTGTTTGCCGAAATGACGGCGCTGGAGAACGTGATGGTCGGCCGCCATATCCGCACCAAGTCGGGCCTGCTGGGCGCCGTGCTGCGCACCAAGGGCTTCAAGGCGGAGGAGGCAGCCATTGCCAAGCGCGCGCAGGAACTGCTCGACTATGTCGGCATTGGCAGCTTCGCCGACTACAAGGCGCGCACCCTGAGCTACGGTGACCAGCGCCGCCTGGAAATCGCCCGCGCCCTGGCGACCGACCCCCAACTGATCGCGCTCGACGAGCCGGCCGCCGGCATGAACGCCACGGAAAAGGTGATGCTGCGCGAATTGATCGACCGCATTCGCAACGACAACCGCACTATCCTGCTCATCGAGCACGATGTGAAGCTGGTGATGGGATTGTGCGACCGCGTCACGGTGCTCGACTATGGCAAGCAGATCGCCGAAGGCACGCCCGCGACGGTGCAGAAGAACGAAAAAGTGATTGAGGCCTATCTGGGCACCGGAGGACACTGAGCATGGCCGAAAAATCGAATGTATTGCTGAAGGTCAAGGGTCTGAAGGTGTCCTACGGCGGCATCCAGGCCGTCAAGGGCGTGGATTTCGAGGTACGCGAAGGCGAGCTGGTGTCCCTGATTGGCTCCAACGGCGCCGGCAAGACCACCACCATGAAAGCCATCACCGGCACCCTTCCGCTGGGCGATGGCAGCATTGAGTACCTGGGCGAGAGCATCAAGGGCAAGGGTGCGTGGGATCTGGTGAAGAAGGGCCTGGTGATGGTGCCGGAAGGCCGTGGCGTGTTCGCACGCATGACCATCACCGAGAACCTGCAGATGGGCGCCTACATCCGCAAGGACAAGGCGGGCATCCTGGCCGACATCGAGAAGATGTTCACCATCTTCCCGCGTCTGCGTGAACGCAAGGACCAGCTGGCCGGCACCATGTCAGGCGGTGAACAGCAGATGCTGGCCATGGGCCGTGCGCTGATGAGCCAGCCCAAGTTGCTGCTGCTGGACGAGCCCTCCATGGGCCTCTCGCCCATCATGGTGGACAAGATCTTCGAGGTGGTGCGTGACGTGTATGCCTTGGGTGTCACGATTCTGCTGGTCGAGCAGAACGCCAGCCGGGCCCTCGCCATCGCCGACCGTGGTTATGTGATGGAGTCTGGCACCATCACCATGACCGGGCCTGGCCAGGAACTGCTGAGCGATCCGAAGGTGCGTGCCGCCTATCTGGGCGAGTAGGCACGGCAATGCCTGCGGAGGTCTCCACAGGGCACCAAAGACACCTGCCTCCCAAGGCGGTGTCTTTTTTTGCAAGGGGCGGCATGGCCTTGGAATGCTATTTTTTTAATAGCTGCTTGCGCTTTTCCTTATTGCGTTAGAGGCTATTTTTGCTTGTATCTACCAGGGCCATCGTCCCGGTGGATCGCAATGCCATGAACACCCTCCAATCCCTGCCGGTCCCTCTGCAAACCGTGCTGCTGCTGGTGGCCAGCAATGTCTTCATGACCTTTGCGTGGTACGGGCATCTGAAAAATCTGGCGACCTCGCCCTGGTATGTGGCGGCACTGGCCAGCTGGGGCATTGCCTTGTTTGAATACCTCTTGCAGGTTCCGGCGAACCGCATTGGTTTCACACAGTTTGATGTAGGGCAGCTCAAGATCATTCAGGAGATCACCACGCTGTCCGTGTTTGTGCCTTTTGCCGTGTTCTATCTGGGGCAGCCGCTCAAGTGGGACTACCTTTGGGCAGGTTTGTGCATGGTCGGCGCAGTGTATTTCGTTTTTCGCAGTGCCTGATACCGGCAATATTCGAGCGTAAGGTTTGTGGCGGGTACCGCCGAAAACGTGCGGTTAAACTCCCGCTAGCCACGAAACGGTCACAGTTTCGTTACATCTTTGTCATTTTTCGATTCCACCCCCCGGGAGCTCCTATGCTGTTTGGCAAGCTTTTGCCGCGCGAAGGCAATTTCTTCGAGATGTTCAATCAACATGCCGACCGCATCGTTGAGGCTGCACGCGCTTTTTCGCAACTGGTGGCCAACTACAACGATCCCCACCTGCGCGACAAGTACGCCCAGGATGTCGACAACGCCGAGCGCTCGGCCGACCGTGTCACGCATGAAATCAACAAGGCGGTGCACAAGACCTTCATCACGCCCATCGATCGTGAGCAGATCCATTCACTCATCAACACCATGGATGATGTGGCCGACCTGATCCAGGATTCGGCCGAAACCATGGCGCTCTACGACGTGCGCCACATGACCGAGGAGATCACGCGCCTGACTGACCTGAGCGTCAAGTGCTGTGAGCGCGTGCGCGATGCCGTCAAGCTGCTCAACAAGCTGGCCGATCCGGCCACTGCGGAGGCGGCGCTCAAGACCTGCGAAGAGATCGACAAGCTGGAAAGTGATGCCGATCGGGTGCTGCGCAGCGCCATGAGCAAGCTGTTCCGCGAAGAGCCCGACGTGCGCGAGCTGATCAAGCTCAAGGCCATCTATGAATTGCTGGAAACCATCACGGACAAGTGCGAAGACGTGGCCAATCTGATCGAGGGCATCGTCCTCGAGAACTCCTGATCCGTTCGGGAGCGGTCTTTTCATGGAAACCGTACAAACCGCCCTGTGGGTTGTGGTGATGCTGGTGGTGCTGGCCGTCCTGTTCGACTTCATGAACGGGTTTCACGACGCCGCCAATTCGATTGCCACAGTGGTATCGACCGGCGTGTTGCGCCCCGGGCAGGCCGTGGTGTTTGCCGCCTTCTTCAACTTTGTGGCCATTTTCATTTTCCACCTCAGCGTGGCTGCGACCATTGGCAAGGGCATCGTCCAGCCCGGGGTGGTGGATACGCATGTGGTGTTCGGTGCCTTGGTCGGTGCCATTACCTGGAACCTGATCACCTGGTATTACGGCATCCCCAGCAGTTCCTCGCATGCGCTGATTGGAGGCATCGTGGGCGCCGTGATTGCCAAGGCCGGAGCCGGGGCCCTGCTGTCGGCCGGTATCCTGAAAACAGTCGCGTTCATCTTTGTATCGCCCTTGCTGGGTTTTCTGCTCGGTTCTCTCATGATGGTGGCCGTGGCATGGATCTTTCGCCGCGCCCGCCCCAGCGGGGTGGACAAGTGGTTTCGGCGTCTGCAGCTGGTTTCGGCCGGGGCGTACAGCCTGGGCCATGGCGGCAATGACGCGCAGAAAACCATCGGCATCATCTGGTTGCTGCTGATTGCCACGGGCTATGCCTCGGCTTCCGACGCTTCTCCCCCGCTGTGGAGCATCGTGATCTGCTATGCGGCCATCGGACTGGGCACCATGTTCGGCGGCTGGCGCATCGTGAAAACCATGGGGCAAAAAATCACCAAGCTCAAACCGGTGGGCGGCTTCTGCGCGGAAACCGGCGGTGCCATGACCCTGTTCCTGGCCACCATGCTGGGTATTCCGGTGTCCACCACACACACCATCACGGGCGCCATCGTGGGCGTGGGCTCCACGCAGCGTGCCAGTGCGGTGCGCTGGGGCGTGGCGGGCAACATTGTCTGGGCCTGGATTCTGACCATTCCGGCCAGCGCCTTCGTGGCGGCTATCGCCTACTGGATCAGCCTGCAGATGTTCTGATTCTTCTGCTATTGAATCAATAGCTGCTTGGGCTTGATGTACGAGCCTTGGCAGCTATTTTTCTTATTATTGGGAAATTTTGCGCGCTTCCTCGATCTGGTACTCGAAGTAGCGCTGGAAGCTGAAGGCCAGGCTGGCCATGAGCACGGCGGTGCCGATCATCAGTGAAACCACGATGGCGCCAATGGTGAGCCACTGGGTTTGTCCGGGCTGGGCATCGGCGGGCGCTGTCGGATTGAAGCGTGCATTCCAGCGTTCCGGGGTGGTCAGCCCGTACAGAATGGCGCGCAGCGCGCACCCTGCGATGGTGAAACCGAGCAAGGGAATCAGCACCCAGCTCCAGTGGTCGTCCAGGCCGAACTGCTGCACGCGCTCAATGCCATACAGCCCCAGGGCCGTGGGGATGGGCAGCAGCCAGCCCGGCAGATCGCCCAGGCCGTGCAGGTAAAAGCGGTGCAGGCCCAATGGCCCGCCCAGGAAGGCCAGCCAGGCCGCAACAGTCTTGTTTTTCATGCCCGCATTATTCGGGGGATGTGGTGTCGCCGGCGCCCAGGGGTTTTTCCATGAGCACCACATCGCGCCAGGCGCCGAATTTCCAGCCTACCGAGCGCATCACGCCGATGTGCGTGAACCCTGCGGCCTGGTGCACCCCGATGGAGCCCGCGTTGGCAGAGTCGCCGATCACGGCCAGCAGCTTGCGCACGCCTGCAGCCTCGGCGGCGGTGCACAGCGCATCAAGCAACTGCCGTCCCATACCCATGCCGCGCGCGGCTTGCGCCATGTAGATGGAGTCTTCAGCCGAGAAGCGGTAGGCAGGGCGCGGCTTGAACCAGTTGCAATAGGCGAAACCCAGTACCTGCCCGTCCTGTTCGGCGACGAGGTAGGGCAGGCCTTTACCGAGCACATCGGCGCGGCGCGTGGCCATGTCGGCTTCAGCGGGAGGCTCGGTCTCGAAGGTGCCCGTGCCGTGCAGCACATGGTGGGCGTAGATGGCGGTAATGGCCGCGAGATCGTCGTCGTGGCTGGGGCGGATCAGTGGCATAAAAAATAAACAAAGATATAATCGACGGCTTTGCAGCGTGTCGCTGACCGGGTGGTCATGTCGCGTGTCTCAAACGTTGCGAATTTTTGTGGCCTTTGCGCTTGGCGCCGGCCCACCACCCGAAGGATAAATCATGGTCGTCATTCGACTCTCTCGCGGCGGCTCCAAGGGCCGTCCTTTCTTCAACATCGTCGTTGCCGACAAGCGCGTGCGCCGTGACGGCCGCTTTATCGAGCGCCTGGGCTTCTACAACCCCACGGCCAAGGAAACCGAAGAAGGCCTGCGCATTGCGCAAGACCGTCTGGCTTACTGGGTTGGCGTGGGCGCCCAATCGTCGCCTACCGTGGACCGCCTGATCAAGCAAGCTGCCAAGAAGGCTGCCTGAGTTCCGGATCGCCCCGGCAAGGGCGGGTTGCGTCGGTTCATACTGACGGAACCCGCCTTTTTTCATTTCTCCGCAGGCCCCTGCCATGACCCATGCACTGAATCTGGAACCCGCCGATCTGCCCCCGGATGCCATCGAGGTGGGACGTATTGCCGATGCCTGGGGCATCAAGGGCTGGTTCAAGGTGTTGTCCCACAATGCCGATCCGCAGGCCCTGCTGGCGGCCCGCAACTGGTTCCTGCAGCCCAGCGAACGCGGCGCCCGCACATTCAGCGGAACGGTCCGGCTGGCCATTCGACAGGCGCGCACGCATTCCGATTCCGTGGTGGCCTGGGCGCAGGGCGTGGACGACCGCAATACCGCCGAACTGCTGCGCGGCGCCCGCATCTTCGTGCCCCGCTCGGATTTTCCCCAGACGCAGGCCGATGAGTACTACTGGGTCGATCTGATCGGCCTGGACGTGGTCAACCGCGAAGGGGTCGCCCTGGGCCAGGTGCGTGAACTGCTGTCTACCGGCCCGCAGACCGTGCTGGTGATTGCATATGAGCAAGACGGCAAGCCGCACGAACGCATGGTGCCGTTCGTTTCGGCCTATGTGGACAAGGTCGAGTTGCCGGAGCGCCGTATCACGGTGGACTGGCAGTCCGATTACTGAGCCCCTGTTTTTTTGAATCTACCGGGCCTGCGCCGCATGCGCTTTGACGTCATCACCCTGTTCCCCGAGCTGTTCGGCCCGTTCCTGGCCAGCGGCGTGACGCGCCGCGCCTATGGCTCGGGCCTGGTTGATGTGCGGCTGTGGAATCCGCGCGACCATGCCGAGGGCAACTACCGGCGCGTGGACGATCGCCCGTTCGGCGGTGGCCCGGGGATGGTGATGATGGCGCCGCCCCTGCAACGCTGCCTTGCCGCCGTGCGCGCAGACCGGGGCGACGTGGCAGGCCACGAGGCACCCGTTGTTCTTTTCTCCCCGATCGGAGCGCCCCTGAGCCATGGCGCCGTGGAGCGCTGGTCGGCCAGTGACGGTGCGGTCTTGCTGTGTGGCCGGTACGAAGGAGTCGACCAGCGTTTCATCGATACCCATGTCGATGTACAGATCAGTCTGGGCGATTTTGTCCTCTCCGGGGGTGAGATTGCCGCCTTGGCGCTGCTCGATGCCGTGGCGCGGCTGCAGCCCGGGGTGCTGCACGACGAGGGCAGCCACCAGCTCGATAGCTTCAATCCGGCGCTCGACGGACTGCTCGACTGCCCGCACTACACCCGCCCCGAAGAATGGGAAGGACAGGCGGTGCCTTCCGAGCTGATGTCGGGCCACCATGCCAACATCGAGCGCTGGCGCCGTGTGCAGCGCCTGGCCATGACGCAGCGCCACCGCCCGGAATTGATCGAGGCAGCACGTGCGGCAGGGCGCCTGAGCGCCCTGGACGAGAAGGTTCTGGACGGTCTTCGCTGAGAAGCTATAATCAAAGGCTTTTCGATCCTCTGCCCGGCCGCTTCGCACACCTGTTGCGGGGCCCAAATGTCAATCCCGACGCTGCCAATCATGGCGCGGACATGATCGCGAGATGTCAACATGAACCTGATCCAGACCCTTGAGGCGGAAGAAATCGCCCGCCTCGGCAAGACCATTCCTGAATTTGCACCCGGCGACACGGTCATCGTGAGCGTGAACGTGGTGGAAGGCAGCCGCAAGCGCGTCCAGGCCTACGAAGGTGTTGTGATTGCCAAGCGCAACCGCGGCATCAACAGCGCTTTCACCGTGCGCAAGATCTCCAGCGGCGAAGGTGTGGAGCGCACGTTCCAGACCTACAGCCCACTGATCGCCAAGGTCGAAGTCAAGCGCCGCGGCGACGTGCGCCGTGCCAAGCTGTACTACCTGCGCCAGCGCAGCGGCAAGTCGGCGCGTATCAAGGAAAAGCTGCCCCAGCGCGTCAACAAGACGGCTGCTGCTGCCACCGAAGCGTAAAGCATCGTCTTCCTGAAGGCACCGAGCCGCTGCAGCATTTGCCTGTAGCGGCTTTTTGCTTTTCTGTATCGCCATGGCGTCTGCACCCCCCTCCGAGCCACCGCTGTCGCGGCTGCCAGATTTTGATCCCCGTGCCATTCCGGTGCTGGGGGTGGATGACCATCTGCCGCCGGTGCCTGCGCACCAGCAAACGCCGCAGGCCCTGCGCGAGCGGTTCCGTGCGCCGCCGGTCTGGTCGCCTGAAATCGCATCGGAGAAGCGTTTCAGCGAACGCGCGCTGGCGCATGCCTCGGTGCTGGTGCCCATCGTGCAGCGCGATCAGCCCATGGTGTTGCTGACCGAGCGCACGGTGCACCTCTCCACCCATTCCGGCCAGGTGGCTTTTCCTGGGGGGCGAGCCGACCCTGAGGATGCCAGCCCCGCCGATACGGCTCTGCGTGAGGCGGAGGAGGAGGTGGGTCTGGAGCGCCGCTTTGTCGAAGTGCTGGGTGCACTGCCCACGTACCGCACGGGCTCGTCCTTCATCATCACGCCCGTGGTCGCCCTGGTGCAGCCCGACTGCGTACTGCGCCCCAATCCGTATGAAGTGGCGGCGATTTTCGAGGTGCCCCTGGCTTTCCTGCTCGATCCAGCCCACCACCAGCGCCACGCGGTGGAATGGGAGGGTGTGCGCCGTGAATGGTTCTCCATGCCGTACCACGATGGCGTGCGCAGCCATTTCATCTGGGGGGCCACGGCGGGCATGCTGCGCAATTTCTACCGTTTCATGCAGGCGTAGGGTGCCGCAGCACGGACTGCGGCAGATCAACCGTCGGCCTGTCCGTCCTGATCGGTATCATCCACCTCCATGAGTTTCTTTGCCATCCTGTTTGCGCTGTTGATCGAGCAGGCCCGTCCGCTGGCGCGCAGCAATCCGATCCATGCCGGATTGCGTGCATGGTCACTGTCGGTCAGCCGCAATTTCGATGCAGGCCAATCGCACCACGGCTGGGTGGCCTGGGCGCTGGCCGTGCTGGTTCCGCCCCTGTTTGTGCTGGCTGTGCATGAGGCGTTGTTCTGGTTCGTGGGCTGGCCGGTGGCGGTGCTCTGGAATGTGGCGGTGCTCTATGTCACCCTGGGCTTTCGGCAGTTCAGCCACCATTTCACCGGGATTCGGGATGCACTGGAGGTGGGCGACGAAGACGCTGCCCGCGAACGCCTGGCCCACTGGCAGCAGGTGGATGTGGGCGACCTGCCGCGCAGCGAGGTGGTACGCCACGTGATCGAATATTCGGTGCTGGCAGCACACCGCCATGTGTTTGGCGTGCTGGCCTGGTTTTCTGTGCTGGCCGCGCTGGGGCTGGGGCCCATGGGTGCGGTGCTGTACCGCATGGCCGAGTTTGTCTCCCGCTACTGGGCCGACCGGGGCAGCGATGCGGCGCAGCGGGCCAGCCCGTCCTTGCGCAAGGCCACGGCCGATGCCTGGACCGCCATCGACTGGGTGCCTGCACGCCTGACCGCCCTGGTGTTTGCCGTGGTGGGCAGCTTTGAAGAGGCCATTGACGGCTGGCGCTTTCATGCCCAGCGCTTTCCCAATGACAACGACGGTGTGATCCTGGCCGCCACGGCCGGGGCCATCAACGTGCGCCTGGGCGGCGAGGCGCTCAAGTCGCGTGCCGATGCGCAGGCTACGCAGGATTTCGAGGTGGATGCCCCCATTGGCGAGAGCGATAGCACCCCGGGGCGCGAGCCCGAGGTGGGCCACCTGCGCAGTGTGGTGGGCCTGGTCTGGCGCTCGGTGGTGGTGTGGCTGCTGCTGCTGGCTTTGTTGACCCTGGCACGCCTGCTCGGGTGATTCGTTTTCAAAATACATAGCTGCTAACGCTTGTCCATAAAGCGTTTGAGGCACTTTTTACTTATATTTTTGGCGATCTGATGAACGAGACCACCGACACCCTTTCTCCCACACCTGAACAACTGGCCGAGGGCTCCCGCGCCTTCTGGCAGGCCATGCAGGCAGAGCAGGGCGCATTGCAGGCCTTGTCCGCCCACGATCTGGTCGAGCGCCTCAATGCTCTGTTGGAGCCGGTCGTGCCTGGCGTAGCGGCTGAAGTCGCGGGAGGCGCTGCCGAGGGGCCGGTGGGCAATGCCGCGCAGTTGGTGTTTACCTCGCATGGCAGTACCGCTCACTTCGCTGCCGTGCAGGCGGTGGTCGCCCAGGCGCCCCAGGGTTTGCCATGGGCGGTGGTGGCTTTTCGTCAGCGCACTGGGCAGGGTTTCGGCATGCGCATGGACAAGTTCGAGCTGGCCAGCAGTGACCTTCTGGTGCGCGTGGGGCAGTTTGAAGGCCGGGTGGCCTTGGGGCTGTCGTTTGCCCAGCCAGTGCCCATGGACATGCAGGACCATGCGCGGCAGATGGCGTTCATCTTGCTGGACCACCTGCTGGGCGAGTTCGATCTAGCGGTGAAAGTCGGACTGGTGGAGTTTGACGACGATGGCCTGAGCGAAGGCACCGGTCTTGATGCAGCCCAACCCGTGCCCCTGGACCAGGCCGTGGCGCAGGTGGACGCACTGTGGTGCGACGCCCTGGGGCGCACGGGCCAGTATCCCGAGGGTGCGCCCGACTGGGTTGCCATCAAAGGCCGCAGCGCCCAGGGCAGCGAAATCCAGGCGCAGGTCAACCGCAGCGCCAACGCCCTGGCGGGCCGCGCCGACCTGGGCTGGCGGGTGGATGCCAGCCTGCCGGTGGACACCGCCAGTGCGCTGGCGGCGGCACGGGCCTTCGAGAAAGCCTGGGTGGCATCCCTGGCGGCGCACCAGCAGGGCATTTGCAGCCATGTGGTGCAGCGCGATGGCTGGCGCCATGTGTGCTGTTATGTGGCCGACAGCCCTGCGGCGGTGCAGGCTGCGCTGACCGTGGCACAGCGTTGCCTGAACGATGCGCAAACCCTGGAACTGGCCGTGACGTACGAGCCGGGCTGGGATGACTACCTGGTCTGGCTGGGGCGTTGTTGAGCCCGGGGATGGTTCAGTACCGCGTCTGCCCCAGTTCAGCGAACAGTTCGCTGTAGATCTTGTGGCGGTGGGCGCTGAGTCCGTGGTTGTCCTCGCCCTGCCGCAGGGCTTCGAGCACGCCGCAGCCCGGTTCGTGCAGATGGGTGCAGTTGTAGAACTTGCAGCGGCTGGCATGGGCGGCAATGTCGGGCATGCAGGCGGCCAGTTGCATGGGGGCAATGTGCTGCAGGCCAAACTCCTGGAATCCGGGCGAGTCGATCAGTGCCGTGGTGCGTGCCCTGTCCATCCAGTACCACGTGGTACTGGTGGTGGTGTGCTTGCCTGAGTTCAGCGCCTGCGAGATCTCGCCAGTGAGCACCGTGGCGCCGGGCACCAGCAGGTTGATCAGCGTACTCTTGCCCGATCCCGAGGGGCCCAGCACCAGGGTGGTCTTGCCGTGCAGGTGACGCTCGAGCTCGGCGCGGCTGGCAGCATCGGGGTGCGCCAGAGACAGTGCCAGTACTTCATAGGATCGGTCTTCGCCCATATGGCGGTAGGGGCGTAAACGCTCCCACGCCCGGGCAAAGGGCTCGGTCAGGTCGCTCTTGTTCAGGGCGATCAGCGGTGTGATGCGCGCGGCCTCGGCCGCAATGAGCGCCCGGGCCAGCTGGCTTTCGGAGAAAACGGGCTCGGCGGCGATCAGGATCAGCACCTGGTCGAGGTTGGCCGCAAAGGACTTGGTGCGGATCTCGTCCTGACGGTAAAAGAGATTGCGCCGCTCCTGCACTTTTTCGATCGTGCCTTCGCTGCCCTGTCCGGGGGGTGGCGCCTGCCAGAGCACATGGTCGCCGACGACGGCCTGGCTCTTCTTGCCGCGCGGGTGGCAGATGCGCCGTTCGCCGTCGGGCGTTTCGACCAGGCAATGCCGCCCATGGCTGGCGACGATCAAACCTTCCTGGAGGGGGCTGCGCTCAGCCATGGCAATGCGCCGTCGGCATCATGCCAGCAAGGCGTCAAAACGCGTTGCGCATTCGAAATCGCTGCTCGACAAGCCGCCCACATCGTGCGTGTTCAGGCGCACCACACAGCGGTCGTAGTGCACTGACAGGTCCGGGTGGTGGTCTTCGGCGTGGGCCACGAAGGCCACGGCGTTCACGAAAGCAATGGTTTCAAAATAACTGGCGAAGCGGTAGGTTTTCTCGATCGCCACGCTGGCGCCGTCGCCATGCAGGCTCCAGCCTTCGAGCTGCGCCAATTTTGCTACTACTTCTGTAGCTGTCAGCGCTTTGCGGGTAAGCGTTGACCAGTCTTTTCTTTTCAAATCGGATGTCATGGGAATGCAGGGGAGGGCATGCGCGCCAGCCTTTCGACGGCGGGTGGATGCGAGTAGTGGAATTTCACGTAGAGCGGGTCGGGCGTGAGCGTGGAGGCATTGTCTTCGTAGAGCTTGAGCAGTGCCGAAGCCAGGTCGGCCCCGTTGGCCTGCGCCATGGCATAGGCGTCGGCCTCGAACTCATGGCGGCGTGAGAGCTGGGCGAACAGGGGGGCCAGGAAAACGGTGAACACCGGCACTACCAGCAGGAACAGCAGCAGTGCCAGCGCGTCATTGGGCGCAGCAGGCGCGTCGGATACCAGCAGCGCCAGGCTGGGCTGCACGCCCAGGCCGGTGTAGAACCAGGGCTGGCTTGAGAGCCAGCCCAGCAGCGCAAAACCCGCCAGGCTCATGGCAAACAGACCCACCATGCGCTTGCGGATGTGGCGGTGGTGGAAATGCCCCAGTTCGTGGGCCAGCACTGCCTCGACTTCACCGGGCGTGAGCTGCTTGAGCAAGGTGTCATAGAACACCACGCGCTTGGCTGCGCCAAAACCCGTGAAGTAGGCATTGGCATGCGCGCTGCGACGGCTGCCATCCATGACGAACAGGCCTTTGGCCGCGAAACCGCAGCGCTGCATGAGGGCAGTGACGCGTGTTTTCAACGCGGCATCTTCCAGTGGCTGGAACTTGTTGAACAGCGGTGCAATAAAGGTCGGATACACCACCATGAGCAGCAGGTTCAGTCCCATCCATAGAGCCCAGGCCCAGAGCCACCAGAGCGTCCCTGCTGCACCCATGAGCCACAGGACGGCGGCCGCGATGGGAAGACCGATGATCGCGCCCAGCAGCGTGGATTTGAGCAGATCGGTCAGCCACAGCCGCAGCGTCATCTGGTTGAAGCCAAAGCGCTGTTCCAGCACAAAGGTCTGGTAGAGCGTGGCGGGCAGGTCGATCAGGCCGTTGACCAGGGCAAATGCGGCCAGCAGGGCGAGCTGCTGCACCATGCCGCCGCCCAGCCAGGACAGCAGGGCCTGGTTCAGCGCATCGAGCCCGCCCATCAGCGTCCAGCCCATCAGAACTGCGGTGCCCAGGGCCATTTCCAGCAGACCAAAATGCGCTTTGGCAATGGTGTAGTCGGCGGCCTTGTGGTGGGCCTGGACAGAAATATGGGCGGCAAAAGTGGCGGGCACCGCCTGGCGGTGGCGCGCGACGTGGCGAATCTGCCGCGATGTCAGCCAGGACTTGAGCAGGAAGCCGGCCACCAGGGCCAGGGCAAAGGCCAGCGTGAGGGCCAGCGAGGGAGAGAAGGAAACAGGGGTGTCTGCAGGCATGTCGCGCGAGTGTAGGGCATCAGCGACAATGCTGCCCATGTCTCAAACACCCACCGTACCAGCCCCCGTGCTGGCCAAATCCGACCAGAACCTGGTCTGGCTCGATTGTGAAATGACCGGCCTGGATCCCGAAGTGGAACGCATCATTGAAATAGCGGTGGTCGTGACCGGCCCCTCGCTGGAACCCCGGGTCGAAGGCCCGGTGCTGGTAATTCACCAGTCGGATGAACTGCTGGGAAAGATGGACGCCTGGAACAAGGGCACGCATGGCCGCAGCGGTCTGATCGACAAGGTCAAGGCGTCTGCACTGACCGAAGAGCAGGCGCAGGAGCAGATCATTGCGTTTTTGGCCCACTATGTGCCCAAGGGCAAGGTGCCGTTGTGCGGCAACAGCATTGGGCAGGATCGGCGCTTTCTGGCGCGCTACATGCCACGTCTCGAAGCTTTCTTTCACTACCGCAACGTGGATGTGAGCACGCTCAAGGAACTTGCCAAGCGCTGGAAGCCCGAGGCCTACAGCAGCTTCAAGAAAGCCCAGAAGCACACGGCGCTGGCCGATGTGCATGAGTCCATCGAAGAGCTGGCCCACTACCGCGCCAACTTTCTGTCTTTGTAAGCCGCTTGCGGGAAAACCCGAATTCATGCGATAATCATCGGCTTGCAACGCATGAGCGCTGCAGTATTTGTGCATCTCCCTTCACACACTGGGTCCGCAACTCCTGGAACAGGCCAGGCCTTTCCATGTTGCGACGAATACCCACCCGCGCCAGCGCGACGCTGATGCAGGTTTCGTTTGATGGTTGATGTTTTTTGACCATTGACGAACCCACCACAGGCAACGCCTGTGTGTTTTCGTGTGAGAAAAATATGACCGACACTTTCCAAGTGCAGGGCGGTTTCGCGCCTGCTGACACCTCCTTTGCCGCCGAAATTTCTGTGCAGGACACCGCCGAGCAGCGGGCTGCGGACGTGACCGCCGAGCCCAATGGTTTCATCGAACTGGGTCTTGCGTCAGAGCTGGTGCAGGCCGTGGCCGATCTGGGCTACACCCAGCCCACTTCCGTGCAACTCAAGGCCATTCCCTTGGCCATGGGTTCAGGCTCCGAAGGCGGACGCTTCATCGATCTGATGGTGTCCAGCCAGACGGGAAGCGGCAAGACGGCTGCCTTCCTGCTGCCCGTGCTGCACACGCTGATTCGCCAGCAGGCAGAGGCCGAAGCGGCGGCCCGTGCAGAGTTTGAACGTGCTGCTGCAGAGGCGGTTGCGCGCGGCGAGGCGCCCCCGAAGCGTGCCAAGCGCAAGGATCCCACCAATATCCGCAATTTCAAGCCCGCCATTCCGGGGGCTCTGGTGGTGTGCCCCACGCGCGAACTGGCACAGCAGGTGGCGCACGATGCCATCGATCTTGTCAAGCATGTGCGCGGCCTGCGCGTGGCCAACGTGGTGGGCGGCATGCCGTACCAATTGCAGATCGCCAAA